>CAXEZH010000327.1:0-30009 GCA_964000695.1 uncultured Mycolicibacterium sp.
CGGTCTGCTGCCCATTCCCGGTAGCCGCAACCGTTTCCTGCTGGTCACCAACTTCGAATACGTGACACCGCAGTTCATGTTCACCGGCTACAACGCCGACGCCCCCACCCGCGAGCAGTTCGATGTCGAGATCGCCGCGGTCGGCATGGGTGTCGTCGAGGTCGAGCGCACACCGGACGGTCTCAAGCCGGTGATGGGCCGTTACAACCGCCGCATCACGGCCGATTCGCCGATCACACTGACCGGGCCCGCCGCCGGCAGCGAGTTCGTCAAGACCGCCGCCGATCCCGAAGGCCGCACCATCGCAGGCACATTCGCCAACTGTGCCGGCGGCGTGACCCCGTGGGGCACGGTGCTCTCCGGGGAGGAGAACTTCCAGGACTACTTCGGTGCCGCCGAGGGCTCCCCAGCGCCGGCCCCGGTGCAGGCCGACCGCCTCGACCGCTACGGGGTGTCGCTGGAGCCAACCGAGCTGAAGTGGGAGACCTTCGACCCGCGCTTCGACCTGGTCGCAACACCGAACGAGCCCAACCGGTTCGGCTACGTCGTCGAGCTCAACCCGTGGGATCCGGACTCCATGCCGGTCAAGCACTCCGCGATGGGTCGACTCAAGCACGAGGGCGCCAACATCTACGTCACCGACGACGGCACCGTGGTCGCCTACACCGGCGACGACGAGCGCTTCGATTACATGTACAAGTTCGTGTCGTCGAAGAAGATGCAGGATGGGACCGGGGCGGCGGCGATGGCCCACAACATGACGATCCTGGACGAGGGCACGCTGTATGTGGCCAAGCTGTCCAGCGACATCCCGCCCAGCGAGATCGACGGCTCCGGCGAACTGCCGCCGAGCGGATCCTTCTCCGGCACCGGCACGTGGCTTCCGTTGCTGCGCAGCGGCGCCGACGGGCAGGCCGAGTCGCTGGTGGACGGCATCACCGCCCAGGAGGTGGCGGTGTTCACCCGGATGGCGGCCGACAAGGCCGGTGCGACCAAGATGGATCGCCCCGAGGACTTCGAGGCCAATCCGAAGACCGGCAAGGTGTATGTCGCGCTGACCAACAACAGCAAGCGGGGTGCGCCCGGCGAGGCCGGCCCCGACGCGGCCAACCCGCGCAACGACAACAAGAGCGGTCAGGTCCTCGAGATCACCGACAACCACGCGGGGGCCGACTTCACCTGGGATCTGCTGCTGGTGTGCGGGGATCCCGAGGCTGCCGACACCTACTACGGCGGCTTCGACAAGTCGAAGGTCAGCCCGATCTCCTGCCCCGACAACCTGGCCTTCGACAGCCACGGCAACCTGTGGATTTCCACCGACGGCAACGCGCTGGACTCCAACGACGGCCTGTTCGCCGTCGCACTGGACGGCCCCAACCGTGGTGAGGTGAAGCAGTTCCTCACTGTGCCGCTGGGCGCCGAGACGTGTGGGCCGGTCGTCACCGACGATCTCGTCACCGTCTGTGTGCAGCACCCAGGGGAGAACGACGAGAACAGCATCGACGACCCGCAGTCCCGCTGGCCCGAGGGCGGCAACGGCACGGCGCGCCCGTCGGTGGTGGCGGTGTGGAAGAACAACGGCCAGATCGGCGTCTGAGCGCTTGCGCGAAGACGAGACAGCAGAAGTCTGAGCGCTTGCGCGAAGAAAGATCGTCCGTTCGCAAGAATTCACGATCTCACCGCAGTCTGGCTCCGCGGGGATGCCTAGGTTGGAGACATGACCTCCTCCACTCGTCCCATCCGCATCGGCGTCCAACTGCAGCCACAGCACGCACCCCGCTACAACCACATCCGCGACGCGGTACGGCGCTGCGAAGATCTCGGCGTCGACGTCGCCTTCAACTGGGACCACTTCTTCCCGCTGTACGGCGATCCGGACGGCGCCCACTACGAATGCTGGACGATGCTCGGCGCGTGGGCGGAGCAGACCTCGCGCATCGAGATCGGCGCGCTGGTGTCCTGCAACTCCTACCGCAATCCCGAACTGCTCGCCGACATGGCCCGCACGGTGGACAACATCTCCGACGGCCGGCTCATCCTGGGCATCGGGTCGGGCTGGAAGCAGAAGGACTACGACGAGTACGGCTACGAGTTCGGCACTGCAGGCGGCCGACTCGACGAGCTGGCCGCCGCGCTGCCACGGATCGAGTCACGGCTCGGCAAGCTCAACCCGCAGCCGGTGCGGGACATCCCGATACTCATCGGCGGACAGGGCGAGAAGAAGACGTTGCGCATGGTCGCCGAGCACGCCCACATCTGGCACGGCTTCACCGATGCGTCCACCTATCCGGGCAAGGCCGAGGTGCTCGACCGGCACTGCGCCGACGTCGGTCGCGATCCCGGTGCGATCGAACGGTCCTCGGGCGTGCCCGAACGCAGCCCGGAGGCCGCTGTCGAGGGCGCCGAATCGCTGGTCGCGTTGGGCGTCACGTTGCTGACGATCGGCGTCAACGGACCCGATTACGACCTGACCGTGGCCGAGGCGCTGTGCCGATGGCGTGATTCGCGCCAGTCCGGCGTCAGCTGAAGCCGCCGAACGTCGACGGTGGGCCGTCACCGCGTGAGAGACTGGCGCGGCCATGCCGAAGAAGTATGGGGTCAAAGAGAAGGACCTCGTGGTCTCACACGTGGTCAATTTGGTCCTGACCGGCAAGCTCCGGTCGGGAGATCGCCTGGACCGCAACGAGATCGCCCAGGAGCTCGGCCTGAGTCGCGTTCCGGTCCAAGAAGCGGTGGTGCAGCTCGAACACGACGGCATCCTGTCGACCCGCTACCACCGCGGTGCCTACGTCGAGCGTTTCGACGAGTCCACGGTCCACGAACACCACGAGTTGTACGGAGTGCTCAGCGGCCTGGCCTCGTCGCGCGCCGCTCAAGCCTCCGACCCGGAGATCGTCGCCGCCCTCGACGAGCAGATGTCGGCGATGCGCGGCGGCAGGGACTCCCGCACGTTCGACACCCACGCCCGGATGTTCCGCAACATCGTCAACGGCGAATACGCGGGGCCGCGGCTGCAGGCGATCATCGACTCGTCGCAGACGATGATTCCGCAGGCCTTCTGGGAGACCTATCTGGGGCATCGCGACGAGCTGCTGCCCTGCTATGAGGCGGAGCTCGCGGCGATCCGCGACAGCGACCCGGACGCGGCGAAGGGTGCGTGTGCGCAGCGTGCGGCGGTCATGGCGCGCATCCTGGTCGCCGAACTGGTCCGTCGCGGGGTGCTGCGGCCGTCGGCGCTGGAGCAGCCGGACGGCCCACGTTGACGCCCACCTGGGGCCACGTCGGCCTCGACCTGCGACCGCATCAGCGCTGACCTGCGACCACATCATTGCTGACCTGCGGTAAGGCCACGTAAAATTCGCTTGCGAAACCCGGCGACATCGTCTCCGCCCGGTCAGAACCGGTTAGACTGACTGAATTATGCTCGAAGCAGATGCACAGGTCAGCGAGCTCGCCGGAGAGCTGCAGCGCGTGCTGTCCAAGGTGCTGGCCGTGTTGCGGCACACTGGGCGAACCTCGACATCAGGGGATCTGACCCTGGCCCAGCTGTCCATCCTTCTCACGCTGTTCGACCAGGGCCCGATGCGCATGACGGAATTGGCCGCGCATGAGCGGGTCCGCACCCCCACGACCACGGTGGCGATCCGCCGGCTCGAGAAGCTCGGACTGGTGAAACGGTCCCGGGACCCTTCCGACCTGCGCGCAGTTCTCGTCGACATCACTCCCGAGGGGTTGGCGCAGCATCGAGAAGCACTGGCCTCGCGGCAGGCGCACCTGGCGTCCCTGATCAGCAAGCTCAACGGCGAGGAGCTCGAGGCACTGGCCAAGGCGCTGGCACCGCTCGAGCGGATCGCCGAATAACCTCGAGCGGATCGCCGAGAAAGTCAGCCCAGCCAGTCCAGTACCGCGGCCGCGGTCCACGACTGCTGCATGCTGCCCAGCGGTTCACCGGTGAACGGCTCGTAGTACTCCGCGAAGGTGCCGTCGCTGGCCTGGCGCAGGCCCTCCCGGCGCAGGATCGAGGACCGCTCGGCCCACCCCCGCCGGGCGAAGCACCACGCGAACAGCCACGTCATCACCGGCCACACCGGACCGCGCCAGTACTCGCGCGGCCGGAAGTCGCGCGACACCGGTGACGTCGACGGAATCAGCGCGTAGGCCAGATCCGGGTGACCGCAGAACCGCGGCCCCTCCAGCAGACGCAGCAGGGTCCTCTCCCGGTCGTGCGGCAGACCTCCGCAGAGCAGCGGCGCGAACTGTGCGACCGTCTCGGTGGCGATCCACCTGTCTGCTCGCACGTCGTAATCCCTTGCCGCGCCGGTTCTCTGGTCGGCTGTCTCGATGACCCCGGACCGGAACCGGTCAGCCCAGGCATACAGGTCCCGCACGTCGGCATGCGGGCGCTTGTAGTCCTCACCGATCTCGGCGAGCACCTGACAGGCCACCGACAGAATCGCCGAGACGAAGACGTCCTCGACCGCGAAACTCACCGACTTCGACATCAGCTCGTCGTCATAGCGGGCTGCTTTCATCTCCTCGACCAACCAGAGGTAACGGTCGTACTCGAGGTCGCTGGGGCGCTGGCTGGCGTCGGTGTTGATCTTGTTGTCCTCGCGTTGGTACTCCGGCACGTCGCCGGGCACCACGTTCGCGTAGGCGGCGTCCCACCGGGGTGAGTTGTCCATCCCGGACTCCCAGCCGTGATAAAGCGTCACCCGGCCCCGTTCGTTGAGGTCGCGGCATTCGGCGAGCCAGCGGTGCCAGCGCACCAGGTCCGCCCAACGGCGGTCCAGGAACGACTCCGCGACCGCACGGGTGGACCGGCCACGGGTGCGTGCGTGGTCGAGGATGCGTTGCACGGCGATCGCATGCACCGGCGGCTGGGTGATCCCCGACGTGTGCCGAGCCCCCGGGGCATTGGCCGCCAGCGCCGAGCAGGCCCACCGGGCCGGCCCGGGAAAGTAGCCGTCGACGCCGTTGGCGAACACGATGTGCGGGATCATGCCGTTGCGCCACTGCGCCGACAGCAGCGTGTCGAGCTCCACAACCGCCCGCTCGACCGACAACGGAGCCAGTCCGATGGACACGAACGCGGCGTCCCAGCTCCACATATGGGGATACAGCAGCGGCGCCGCGGTGGTCATCACGCCGAGGTCATTGCCCCTCAACAGATAGGCCGCGCGGGCCGCGAGCTGCGTGGGCGTGAAGCTGGGATCGTGGGGCATCGCCCTTCATCATGCGACGAGTTCGCCCGCCGCGCAGATCGGTAAGGTTCGTTTCGTGCCGACCGCCATGATCACCGGGGCCTCCGGCGGACTGGGCTCCGCCCTGGCCGATGCGCTGGCCCCCACCCACACGCTGCTGCTCGCCGGCCGCCCCTCCCCCCGCCTCGATGCCGTCGCCGAGCGCCTCGGCGCCACCACATGGCCGATGGATCTCGCCGACCCGGACTCGCTGGCCGCGGTCGTGGAACCGATCGTCGAGCTCGACGTGCTCATCCACAACGCCGGGGTGGCCTACCCCGGCCGGGTCGCTGAGACCTCGGTGGACGAGTGGCGCTCCTCGATGGCCGTCAACGTCATCGGCGCGGTGGCACTGACCCTGGAGCTGCTGCCCGCGCTGCGTGCGGCCGAGGGGCACGTGGTGTTCATCAACTCCGGGTCGGGTATCAACCCGTCCCCCGGGCTGGCGTCCTATTCGGCGAGCAAGTTCGCGCTGCGCGGGTTCGCCGGATCCCTTCGCGCCGATGAACCGTCCCTGCGTGTCACCTCGATCCATCCGGGCCGCATCGCGACCGCGATGCAGGAGGATCTGGTGGCCTACGAGGGCCGCGCCTACGACCCCGACCAATTCCTCAGCCCGCAGACCGTCGCCCGGGTCACCGCGGACGCCGTCAACGCTCCCCGTGACGCCCATATCCACGAGGTGATCGTCCGCCCGCGGTGATCTCGGCGGCTACAGGACCACGTTCACCAGTCGGCCGGGAACCACGATGACCTTCTTCGGGGTCCGGCCGTCGAGGAACGCCACGACCTTCTCCTCGGCCAGCGCCGCGGCCTGCACCGCGTCACTGTCGGCGTCGGCGGGGACGGTCACCCGGCCCCGCACCTTCCCGTTGACCTGAACCGGGTACTCCACGCTGTCCTCGACCAGATAGGCCTCGTCGGCGACCGGGAAAGGTCCGTGCGCCAACGACGCGTCGTGGCCAAGGCGCCGCCACAGCTCCTCGGCCAGGTGCGGCGCCAGCGGCGCGAGCATCAGCACCAGCGGCTCGAGCGCCGCGCGGCTGGTCACCGACTGCTTGGTCAGGTGGTTGGTGAACTCGATCAGCTTGGCCGCCGCGGTGTTGTTGCGCAGCGCGGCGTAGTCGTCGGCCACCCCTGCGATCGTGCGGTGCAGAAGCCGCAGCGTGGCATCGTCGAGTTCGTCGTCCGTGGCCACCGTGGCGCCGCTGTCCTCGGAGACCACCAGCCGCCACACCCGCTGAAGGAAACGGTATGCTCCGACGACATCTTTGGTCGCCCACGGCCGCGACGCCTCGAGCGGACCCATCGACATCTCGTAGACGCGCAACGTGTCGGCGCCGTAGTTGTCGCAGATCTCGTCGGGCGAGACCGAGTTCTTCAGGCTCTTGCCGATCTTGCCGAACTCCTGCTTGACCTCGACCTCACCGTCGGGTCCCGGCCAGAAGAAGCGGCCGTCCCGTTCGACGACCTCGGCCGCGGGCACGTAGGCGCCACGCGGGTCGGTGTAGGCGAACGCCTGGATGTAACCCTGGTTGACCAGACGCCGGTAGGGCTCGCGCGAACTGACGTGGCCCAGATCGTGAAGGACCTTGTGCCAGAACCTCGAATACAGCAGGTGCAGCACCGCGTGCTCGACACCGCCCACGTACAGGTCGACACCACCCGGATCGTCGGGTCCGTGCTCGGCCGGCCGCGGACCCATCCAATACGCCTCGTTCTCCGCGGCGCACATCTGGTCCTGGTTGTGAGGATCGGTGTATCGCAGTTCGTACCACGAACTTCCGGCCCACTGCGGCATGACATTGGTGTCGCGGGTGTACTTCTGGACCCCGTCGCCGAGGTCGAGCTCGACGTTGACCCAGTCGGTGGCCTTGGCCAGCGGCGGCGACGGTTCGCTGCCGGCATCGTCGGGATCGAACAGCACCGGCGAATAGTCCGGTACGTCCGGAAGTTCTACCGGCAACAGCGATTCCGGCAACGGGTGCGCCCGTCCGTCGGCGTCGTAGACGATCGGGAAGGGCTCGCCCCAGTACCGCTGCCGAGCGAAAAGCCAGTCGCGCAACTTGTATTCGACTCGCGCCCAACCGCGGCCGTCGGCGGCCAGCTTGTCGGTGATGGCTGCCTTGGCCTGCCCGACGGTCATCCCGTCGAGGAAGCCTGAGTTCACCAGCTCGCCGTCACCGGTGTAGGCCGCCTCGGTGACGTCACCGCCGGAGACGACTTCGACGATCGGCAGACCGAACTCGGTGGCGAAGTCCCAGTCGCGCTGGTCTCCGCTGGGCACCGCCATGATCGCACCGGTACCGTAACCGGCCAACACGTAGTCTGCGATGAACACCGGAACCTGTTGTCCGTTGGCTGGATTCACCGCATAGGAGCCGAGGAACACCCCCGTCTTGGTCTTGTTCTCCTGACGCTCCAGATCGGATTTCGCCGCGATCGCCGCCCGGTAGGCCGCAACCGCTTCCGCCGGCGTCGCGGCCCCGAAGGTCCAGCGCGCATCGACCCCGTCGGGCCAGGTCTGCGCAGCCAGGTCGTCCACCAGGTCGTGTTCGGGGGCCAGCACCATGTAGGTGGCCCCGAACAATGTGTCCGGACGAGTGGTGAACACCTCGATGTCGCCGGCGTCGGTGCCGAACAGCACCGAGGCTCCGGTGGAACGCCCGATCCAGTTGCGCTGCATGGTCTTGACCTTGTCCGGCCAATCCAGCACGTCGAGATCCTCGAGCAGCCGGTCGGAGTACGCGGTGATCCGCATCATCCACTGCCGCAACCTCTTCCGGAACACCGGGAAGTTGCCCCGCTCGCTGCGTCCGTCAGCGGTGACCTCCTCGTTGGCCAGCACGGTGCCCAACCCGGGGCACCAGTTGACCACCGAGTCGGACAGGTAGACCAGGCGGTGCCCGTCGACGACGTCGGCGCGCTCGCCGGCACTCAGCGCCGACCAGTGCCGACCGTCCGTGAGCGGGCGCGTCCCCGCGTCGAACTCGGCGATCAGTTCGGCGATCGGGCGGGCCCGGCCGAGTTCGGGATCGAACCAGGCGTTGTAGATCTGCAGGAAGATCCACTGGGTCCATTTGTAGTAGTCGACGTCGGTGGTGGAAAAGCTGCGTCGCGAGTCGTGGCCCAACCCGAGTCGTCCGAGCTGCCGCCGGAAGTTGACGATGTTGGCCTCGGTACGGGTGCGCGGATGGGTCCCGGTCTGGATGGCGTACTGCTCGGCGGGCAACCCGAACGCATCGAAGCCCAACGCGTGCAACACATTACGGCCGGTCATCCGGAAGTAGCGGGCGTAGACGTCGGTCGCGATGTAGCCGAGCGGGTGCCCGACATGCAAACCCTCACCGGACGGATAGGGGAACATGTCCTGGACGAACATCTTGTCGATGGGCAGTGCCGCGCCGTCGGCGGGGGCCAGCGAGCCGACCGGGTTGGCCACGTCGAACGTTCCGCGGGCCTGCCACTCCTGCTGCCAGCCGCGCTCGATGTCCCCGGCGAGCTCGGCGGTGTAGCGGTAGCGGGGGGTGTCGGCGTCGGCGGCAGGCTGCGCGGTCGGCGTTTCGGTCACCTCACCAGGGTATAAGCCCGTCGATCGCGATTTCCCGGGCCACGGGTTGATCTCGGTTCCGTTGCGGATGCGTCAGGGGTTGATTCCAGGTCGATCCCAGCACTGGTGGCTGCGCGAACCGCATGGATACATTCGTCGCCTGAACCGGGTGAGCTGCCCGGAACCGCAGGAACACACGTCGGGAGAGGAACGGGAGGGCTGCACTCGATGAGCGAAATCACCCGCCAGTGGCGGGTCATGGCAGGAGGAATCGGGGCGTGCGCCGTAGGCGTCGCCGGAGTCCTCGGTTTGGCGGGCACGACCGCGTCGGCGCAGCCGGCCATCCCCCAGCCGCCGCTGCCCGCTCCAGCACCCGCGACCGTCACCCAAACGGTCACCGTGGCGCCGCAGGCCGGTGATCAGGCCCTGGCCCAGGCCGGCGTGACGCCCGCGGCGGCGGGTCCCGCCGCCGTCCCGGCCGGCATCAGCTCCCCCGCCCTGCCCGCGCCGCCCCCGTCGACCATCGCTCCGGCGACCTCGGGCACGCTGCGGGAGTTCTTCGCGGCCAACAACGTCACCCTCGAGCCGCAGTCCAGCATCGGATTCCGCGCGCTGAACATCGTGCTACCCATGCCCCGCGGCTGGGAACACGTGCCCGATCCCAACGTCCCCGACGCATTCGCCGTGATCGCCGACCGGGTCGGCGGCAACGGCCTCTACACGTCCAACGCCCAGATCGTGGTCTACAAGCTGCTCGGGGAGTTCGACCCCAAGGAAGCCATCAGCCACGGCTTCGTCGACAGTCAGCAGCTGCCGGCCTGGCGGTCCACCGACGCCTCGCTGGCCGACTTCGGCGGGATGCCGTCTTCGCTGATCGAAGGGACCTACCGGGAGAACACGATGACGCTGAACACCTCGCGGCGCCACGTCATCGCCACCTCCGGCGCGGACCGCTACCTCGTGTCGCTGTCGGTGACCACCAGCGTCGACCAGGTCGTCGCCGCCGCCGACGCCACCGACGCGATCGTCAACGGTTTCAAGGTCAGCGTGCCCGGAGCCACCCCACCTGCACCACCAGCCGCCCCGCCGGCGCCTGCCGCACCTGCCGCGCCCGCCGCGCCCGCCGCGGCACCCCCAGCTCCCGCCGTCCCCGCAGCGGTCACCGCGCCGCAGATGTTGGGACTGCAGGGATAGAGCCGTCGTCCCCCGGGCGAAGCCTGGCGCCCGGGGGACGGCACCCTGACACGCCGTATTCTTCTGGTCATGTTCGTCGCCGCACTCGTCTGCCTGTGCGCCGCCGCCGTGACCGGCGCGCTCGGCGCGTGGTTCCTGACGCGGCCGCCGTCGCCGGACTACGTCCTGCGGGTCCTGCGCGCGGTCGCCCCCACCCAACTCGCGGCCGCCGCGATGCTGGTCGCCGGTGCAGTCATCGGGTTCGTCGCGCCGGCTCCGACGTCGACGCTGCTGCTGATCCTGTGTGTCCTCGGGGCGGTCGGAACGGTCGCCGCCGGGTGCTGGCAGGCCGCGAAGGCGGTCGCGCTGACGCAGGCCCGTGCGCAGGCCGAGACGGGCGGCGGATGTGCCGGCGAGAGCGGCGGTGGGTGCGCCACCTGCACGCTGTCCTGCTCGGACCAGAAGGGTTAGTTGCGGCTCAGATCGGTCGGGTGGGTGGCCAGCATGGCCAGCGGCATCGGCTGACGCCGGAGCACCCGAGCCCACAGATCCACCTGCGGCTCGACCAGGACATCCGACGGCAGCGCCGAGAG
The DNA here is from genome assembly GCA_964000695.1 of uncultured Mycolicibacterium sp. Lineage (GTDB taxonomy): Bacteria > Actinomycetota > Actinomycetes > Mycobacteriales > Mycobacteriaceae > Mycobacterium. Next base: position 10,560 of record CAXEZH010000327.1, read on the forward strand.
CACGATCCAGTCGTCGCGCTCGATCTCACCTTCGAGCTGCCCGATCGTCCAGCCCGAGTAGCCGGCGAAGATCCGCACCCCCTCGACCATCGGGGCGATCGTGGCGGGATCGGCATCGAGATCCACCATCACCATGCGCCCCTGTATGTGGCGCAGCCCGGCCACCGCACTGTGATCCACGCCCACGCGCAGCGTGGCCAGGCACAGCGCAGCGTCCCGCTTGACCGGGCCGCCGATGAACATCGTCTTCGGCTTGGTCGCCAGCTGCGCCCAGTGCGGCAACACGTTGTAGACCGCGGTCTCGCTGGGCCGGTTGAGCACCACGCCGAGCGTGCCGCCGTCATTGTGTTCGACGACGTAGATCACGCTGCGGCGGAACGTCGGCTCCAGCAGATCGGTGTTAGCCAACAGCAGGGTGCCAGCACGCACGCGGTGCGCCGCGGGGGCGACGAAATCCTCCGGATCCTCTGGCTGACCCATCCGCCCATCATGTCATCACCGGGGGCCGATGGTGGCGCGCAAGCGCCGGACGACACCATATTTGTAGTGTGGATGCGGTCGCGGACATCCGCCCATCGACGCTCGTGTGAAGCGTCGCCGGACCCCCGACGTTCCACCACCGTCAACAGGATGTGAAACCCGTGCCCAACCTTCGCGCGCTGGCCCACGTGTGGCGTGCGGTACGCGCGCTGCCCGAATTCCGGCGCCTGCTGGAGCTGCGTGCGGTCAGCCAGTTCGGTGACGGCCTGTTCAACGCCGGACTGGCCGGCGCCATCCTGTTCAACCCGGAACGCGAAGCCGCGCCCTGGGCGATCGCCGGCGCCTTCGCAGTGCTGTTCTTGCCCTACTCGCTGCTCGGCCCGTTCGCCGGCGCGCTACTGGACCGGTGGGACCGGCGGTTGGTGCTCATCGGGGCCAACACCGGGCGGCTGGCCCTGATCCTCTGCGTGGCCGCGTTGCTCAGCGCCGGGGTCGGTGATCTGCCAATCCTGTTGGGCGCGTTGATCGTCAACGGGTTCACCCGCTTCGTGTCGTCGGGGATCTCGGCGACGCTGCCGCACCTGGTGCCGCGCGAGCAGGTGGTCGCGATGAACGCGGTCTCCGTGGCCACCGGTGCCGCGGCGGCGTTCTTCGGGGCGTTCTTCATGCTGGTGCCACGCTGGTTGTTCGGCGCCGACGACACCGGCGGGGCGGCGGTCATCTTCCTGGTGTCGGCACCGGTGGCGATCGCGCTGTGGCTGTCCGTCCGGTTCCCCGCAGGCATGCTCGGGCCCGACGCGAGTGCCCGCGCGGTGCACGGGTCCGTGGCCTACGCGGTGGCCACCGGATGGGTGCACGGGGCACGCACGGTGGTCGCGGTGCCCACCGTGGCCGCGACCCTGTCCGGCCTGGCCGCCCATCGCATGGTCTTCGGCTTGAACACCCTGCTGGTGCTGGTGCTGGTGCGGCACGTCGAGGCGGCCTCGGTCGCCGGCCTGGGCACCACCGCGCTGTTCGTCGCCGCCGCCGGCACCGGCTCGTTCCTCGCCACGGCGATCACGCCCGCCGCGGTGCAGCGGTGGGGCCGGTACACGACACCGAACGCGGCGCTGGCGTTCGCTGCGGTCGTACAGCTGTGCGGCGTCGGACTGCAACTGCCGGTGATGGTGGTGTGCGGTTTCCTGCTCGGCGCCGCGGGCCAGGTGGTCAAGCTGTGCGCCGACACCGCGATGCAGGTCGACGTCGACGACGCGCTGCGCGGCCACGTCTTCACCGTGCAGGACGCGTTGTTCTGGATCGCGTTCATCGCGGCCATCGCGGCCGCCGCCGCAGTCGTCCCGGCCGACGGCCACGCCCCGGCCATCGCGCTGGCGGGTTCGGGCATCTATCTCGCCGGTCTGGCAGCACACGCCACCGTCGGCCGCCGCGCCACCCCACGCGGTTAAGGTGACCGGCATGGCCGGAGCAGCCCCGATCGTCGACGATCTACGCGCCGAGAGCGACGCCCTCGACGACCTCGTCGCTGACCTGCCCGCCCAGCGGTGGACCACCGCCACCCCGGCCGCCGGCTGGACGATCGCCCACCAGATCGCCCACCTGCTGTGGACCGACCGGGTCGCGCTCATCGCCGTCGAGGACGAACCCGGGTTCACGGCGGTCCTGGGTGCCGCGGCCGAGGATCCGTCCGGCTTCGTCGATGTGGCCGCCGAGGAGCTGGCGGCCACACCGCCCGGTGAGTTGCTCGCCGACTGGCGCGCGACGCGCGCCGCGCTGCACGACGCACTGCTGACCGTGGCCGAGGGCCGCAAACTGCCGTGGTTCGGACCACCGATGAGCGCCGCGTCGATGGCGACGGCCCGGCTGATGGAGACCTGGGCGCACGGCCTCGACGTCGCCGACGCCCTCGGCGTGACCCGGGCGCCGACCGCGCGTCTTCGCTCCATCGCCCACATCGGCGTGCGCACCCGCGACTTCGCGTTCGCCGTGCACGGGCTCACCCCGCCGGCGGCACCGTTCCACGTGAAACTGTCCGCGCCCGCGGGCGCACCGGACGACGTGTGGACCTGGGGCCCCGAGGACGCCGAACAGCGCGTCACCGGGTCGGCCGAACACTTCTGCATGCTGGTGACCCAGCGCCGTCCCCGCGCCGCCCTCGACGTGCGGGCCGAGGGCCCCGACGCCGAACAGTGGCTGGGGATCGCGCAGGCGTTCGCCGGACCACCCGGCGCCGGTCGCGGCTGACGCGCGGGCCCCGGGGCGTGGCTCCGGAGCGTTGAGACTGCGCACCGTGCGGGGAACTGCGAGTGGACCCCGCAGTGGCTGCAGTCTCAACGCCCCTGGACATCACATCTGGGGAGACCCGACCGTGTCGGCGCGGCCGTCGCCGTCGGTGTCCCCCAGGCGCAGATCCCAGCGGCCGTCACCGTCGGTGTCCACCCACGCCGACCCCACACCGAACGCCCGGTCCGCCAGTCCGTCACCGTCGGCATCGGCCAGCCGCTCGGCAGTCCCGTCACCGTCCAGGTCGGCGACGTCGGTGCCGAGATGTTCCAGCCCGTCCAGACCGAACCACCGCAATCCCCCGGCCCGGTCGGCGCCCAGCGCCCAGGTGCCGGTCCCGTCGTCGGTGACGGACAGCTCGGCCGCGCCGTCGTCGTCGACGTCGAGCAGCGCCTCGTCGGCCACCCCGTCACCGTCGGTGTCCAGCAGCATGTCGTCGAGCAGACCGTCGCGGTCCACGTCGATCCCGCCGACGTCCGGCCCGCCGTCGACCGTCCACATCGTCGCCGAACCGTCGGGCTCACCCAGGCAGTAGTCCATACCCGGTCAGACGCCGGCGCCGCCCTGCTGGTTCCACCACGTCAGCAACTCGGCGATCGCCTCGTCACGCTCGAGCGGGCCGCGGTCCAGCCGTAGCTCCTTGAGGTACGTCCACGCCTTGCCCACCTGTGGGCCGGCCGGGATGCCGAGGATCGCCATGATCTCGTTGCCGTCGAGGTCCGGGCGGACCCGCGCCAGGTCCTCCTTGGCGGCCAGCTCCTCGATCCGGCGCTCCAGATCGTCGTAGTTCGCCTGCAGTCGCGCCGCCCGACGCTTGTTCCGGGTGGTGCAGTCCGCACGCACCAGCTTGTGCAGCCTGCTCAGCAGCGGGCCGGCGTCGGTGACGTAGCGGCGCACCGCCGAGTCGGTCCACCGCCCGTCCCCGTAGCCGTGGAACCGCAGATGCAGATACACCAGCTGGGAGACGTCGTCGACCATCTGCTTGGAGTACTTCAGCGCCCGCATCCGCTTGCGGGTCATCTTGGCGCCGACCACCTCGTGGTGGTGGAAGCTGACCCCGCCGTCTGGCTCGTGCCTGCGGGTGTCCGGCTTGCCGATGTCGTGCAGCAGCGCCGCCCACCGCAGCACCAGGTCGGGGCCGTCCGGTCCCTCCAGGTCGATGGCCTGGCGCAGCACCGTCAGCGAATGCTGGTAGACGTCCTTGTGCTGGTGATGCTCGTCGATCGCCATCCGCATCGCCCCGATCTCGGGCAGCACCACCTCACCCAGCCCGGTCTCGACCATCAGGTCGATTCCGGCGATCGGGTCGGCGCCGAGCAACAGCTTGTCCAGTTCGGCGGCCACCCGCTCGGCGGTGATCCGGCCCAACTGCGGGGCCATCTGCTCCAACGCCGTGCGCACCCGCGGCGCGACCGTGAACCCGAGCTGCGAGACGAAGCGCGCCGCCCGAAGCATGCGCAACGGATCGTCGCCGAAGGACACCTCCGGCGCCGACGGGGTGTCCAGCACCCCCGCCCGCAGCGCCGCCAGCCCGCCCAGCGGGTCGAGGAACTCCCCCGGCCCCTCGGCCGTGATCCGCACCGCCATCGCATTGACGGTGAAGTCGCGCCGCACCAGGTCGTCGGCGAGGTTGTCGCCGAAACGCACCTCCGGATTGCGCGACACCTGGTCATACGTGTCGGCCCGGAAGGTGGTCAGCTCCAGCCGGTCGGCCCCCTTGCCGACACCGAGGGTGCCGAACTCGATGCCGGTGTCCCACAGCGCGTCGGCCCACCCGCGCAGGAAACGCTGCATCTGCGTGGGCCGGGCGTCGGTGGTGAAGTCCAGGTCGGCGCCCAGGCGGCCGAGCAACGCGTCACGGACACTTCCGCCGACCAGATACAGCTCGTGGCCGTGCTCGGCGAACAACTGCCCGAGACCGCGCAGCACCTCCGCATGACGATTCAGCGAAACCTGGGCAGCAGCCAGCAGCTCGACATCGGTTTCGCCGGGTGCGGTTTCTCGCCTGGGGTCGGGCACGTCCGATGAGCCTACTGGTCACAGCCGTATCACCGACCGGCGAGTGCGGCGAGAAGCACCGTTGACGGCAGCTACTATCGCTTGGGTGTCGGACGGGGAGCAACCCAAACCCAGACGGCGCCGAGGTCGGCGCCGCGGCCGACGCGCGGCAGGTCCGCCCGAACCCGGTAGCCAGGCCCCCGACAGCGCCCGGACCGCCGGCGCGAAGCAGAACGCGTCCACCACGTCCGGGCAGAACAACACCCCCTCCCCCAAAGCCCAGAAATCGCGGCCCCGCCGACCCCCAGACCGGCTGCGCACCGTGCACGAGACGTCGGCCGGCGGGCTGGTGATCGACGGGATCGACGGGCCCAAGGACCGCCAGGTAGCCGCGCTGATCGGGCGCGTCGACCGCCGCGGCCGCATGCTGTGGTCGCTGCCCAAGGGCCACATCGAGATGGGTGAGACGGCCGAGCAGACCGCGATCCGCGAGGTCGCCGAGGAGACCGGCATCCAGGGCAGCGTGCTCGCCGCCCTGGGCAGCATCGACTACTGGTTCGTCACCGAGGGCCGCCGCGTGCACAAGACCGTGCACCATTACCTGATGAGGTTTCTCGACGGTGAGCTCTCCGACGAGGACATCGAGGTCACCGAGGTGGCCTGGGTGCCGCTGCACGAGCTGCCCGCCAAACTGGCCTACGCCGACGAACGGCGGCTGGCCGCGGTCGCCGACCAGCTGATCGACACGCTGCACACCGACGGGCCCGAGGCGTTGCCGCCGTTGCCGCCGACCACCCCGCGCCGGCGCGGCCAGACCCATTCGCACACCCGCAGACACCGACCCGACCCCACCGCACAACCCCAGAACGGCCGGCGGACGAACGGCTGCGGACAAGGACCGTGACGAGGCGGGCACACCGGGCATGGCTGCGGCTGGCCATCGCAGTCCTGGCGTTGTCGTTCGCCGTGGCGCCCACCGCAGCGGTCGCTGCGCACGCCCAGCCCGCGGCCAACCAGTTCCTGCGACTGACCATCGACACCGTGACCCCGGACGTCATGACGACCACCAGCGAACCCCTGGTGACCGTGACCGGCACCGTCAGCAACGTCGGTGACCGACCGGTGCGTGATGTGGTCGTCCGGCTCGAACACGCGCCGGCGGTGACGGCCTCGACGTCGCTGCGCACCGATCTGTCCGGCAACCTCGACCAGTACCAACCGGTGTCGGACTTCATCACCGTCGCCCCGGAGATGGCCCGCGGCCAGGAGGTGCCGTTCCGGCTGGCCGCCCCCGTCCGGTCCGCCACCTACGCGTCGCTGGACATCGACGACCCCGGCGTCTACCCGGTCCTGGTCAACGTCAACGGCACCCCCGACTACGGCGCGCCGGCCCGACTCGACGACACCCGCTTCCTGCTGCCGGTCATGGGCGTGCCGCCCGAAGCCGGCGCTGAACGGTCCGGGGCGAACACGCTGGAGTCGGCGGTGCCGCCCGACACCACCCGCCCGGTGGGTCTGACGATGTTCTGGCCGCTGGCCGACCGGCCCCGGCTGGCCGCCGGACAGCCGGGCGGCACTGCCCCGGTTCGGCTGATCGACGACGAGCTCGCGACGTCGCTGGCCCCGGGCGGACGGCTGGACACGATGCTGTCGGCGGTGGAGTTCGCGACCAGCCTGGAGGTCGATCCCGCCGGCGAGGTCACCCGCGCGCTGTGCCTGGCGGTGGATCCCGATCTGCTGGTCACCGTCAACGCGATGACGGGCGGCTATGTCGTCAACGACGCCGCCGACGCCGGCGCGGGCACCCCGACGCACCCGGGCACCGGCCAGCAGACCGCCACCGACTGGCTCGCCCGACTGACCGCGCTCGCCCAACGCATGTGCGTCGCGCCCACGGTGTACGCCCAGGCCGATCTCGACGCGCTGCGGCGGGTGGGCGACCCGGGCCTGTCGACGATCGCGACCACCACGGGCGCCGACATCGTCGACCGCCTGCTCGGCACCACCGCGATCCGCGGCGCAACCCTGATCGGCGACGGCCCGGTCACCGCGCCCGCCGTGCGCCTGTTGTCCGACGTCTACGGTCCCGCAGGGACCGTCGCCATCGGGGCCGCACCACTGGCCGGCCCCGACGAGGCGGTGGACGCCACCCCCGCCACCGCCGACGCGGCGCCGGTGCGGTTCACCCCCGGCGTCACCGCGGCACTGTTCGACCCCGCGGTCGGGGCGGCGCTCGGCGGCGCAGGCACCACCCCGGAGACACCGACCTACCTGGAACCGGCGCTGGACATCCCGCTCAAACAGGATTCCGCCGTGGCCCGTCGCCAGGACGCGCTCGGCGCCATGCTGTGGCGGACACTGAATCCCGACCTCGCGCCGCGCGAGCAGATCCTCATGCCGCCGCTGGTGTGGAATCTCAGCGCCGACGACGCGCAGTCGATCCTCACCGCCCTCGCCAGCAGCATCCGATCCGGTCTCGCCGAGCCGCGCCCACTCCCCGAGGTCATCGCCGACGCGGCCGCGACGACCGAGTCGGCCCCGCTGCCGCAGGGAGCGCAGGGCAATCCGCGAGGCCGCTTCGACGACGGCGTGATCTCGGGCATCGCCGCCGTGACGGGCCGGTTGTGGGGGCTGACCGCCGCGTTGACCACCGACGAGCGCACCGGGCTCACCGGGTTCAGCTACACCGACCCGCTGCGCGAGGATCTGTTGCGGGCGCTGAGTCAGTCCGTGCCGCCCGACGCCCGCAACGGCCTGGCCCAGCAGCGGCTGACCACCGTCGGGCGCACCGTCGAGGACCTGTTCAACGCCGTCACGATCGTCAATCCGAGCGGCTCCTACACGCTGGCCACCGAGCGCAGTCCGCTGCCGCTGGCGCTGCGCAACGACCTGCCGGTGCCGATCCGGGTCCGGCTCGACATCGACGCACCGCCGGGTATGACGGTGACCGACATGGGTGAGATCGTGTTGCCGCCGGGCTTCCTGCCGCTGAAGGTGCCGATCGAGGTGCACTTCACCCAACGGGTGGCGGTCGACGTCGCGCTGCGCACCGCCGACGGTCTGCCGCTCGGCGAACCGGTGCGGTTGTCGGTGCATTCCAACGCCTACGGCAAGGTGCTGTTCTTCATCACGCTGACCGGCGGGGTGGTACTGGTGCTGCTGGTGGGCCGGCGACTGTGGCACCGGTTCCGCGGTCAGCCCGACCGCGCGGACCTGGACCGCCCCGACCCGATCGAGGTCGCGCTGGCGTGGGACGACGGCGACGACGGCCACGGGACCGGGGACCGTGCCACCGGTGCCGGCGAGGACCGGGCCGCCCCCGGACCCGACGGTTCCCGCGGGCGACGCACCTCGACGACCACCGGTGGCACCGGTGAGTGATCCGGTGCGGCGCACCGCGGAGGGGCCCGCGCCGCGCCCCGAGCTGTCCGATTCGGCGGTCGTCTCGCGCTCGTGGGGGATGGCGATAGCCACGCTGGTCAGCCGGCTCACCGGGTTCGCCCGGATGGTGCTGCTGGCCATCCTGCTCGGCGGGCCGCTGCTCAGTGCCTTCACCGTTGCCAACCAGCTGCCCAACCTGATCGCGGCGCTGGTGCTGGAGGCCACGTTCACCGCGATCTTCGTGCCCGTGCTCGCCCGCGCTGAACGCGACGACCCCGACGGCGGAGCGGCGTTCGTGCGCCGCCTGCTCACGCTGGCCACGACGCTGCTGCTGGTCGTCACCGCCGTGTCGATCGTGGCGGCGCCGCAGCTGGTGAACCTGATGCTGGGGTCCGACCCGGAGGTCAACCGCCCGCTCACCACCGCGTTCGCGTATCTGCTGCTGCCGCAGATCATCTTCTACGGCCTGTCGTCGGTGTTCATGGCGATCCTCAACACCCGCAACGTGTTCGGGCCACCGGCCTGGGCGCCGGTGGTCAACAACATGGTCGCCCTGGTCACGCTCGGGCTGTTCGCGCTCGTGCCCGGCGAGCTGTCCATCGACCCGGTCGCGATGGGCACCGCCAAACTCCTGGTGCTCGGCATCGGTACCACCCTGGGTGTGATCACCCAGGCCGCCGTGGTGTTCGTGGCGCTGCGTGCCCGCCACGTCAGCATGCGGCCGCTGTGGGGTATCGACGACCGGCTCAAGAAGTTCGGCATGATGGCGCTGGCGATGGTGCTCTACGTGCTCATCAGCCAGGCAGGTCTGGTGGTGGGCAACCGGATCGCCGCCGGCGCAGCCGATTCGGGACCGGCGATCTACAACTACACGTGGCTGATCCTGCAGCTGCCGTTCGGCATCATCGGCGTCACCGTGCTGACCGTGGTGATGCCGCGGCTGTCCCGCAACGCGGCCGCCGAGAACGGCCCCGCGGTGCTCGCCGACCTGTCGCTGGCCACCCGGCTGACCATGGTCACGCTGATCCCGATCGTCGCGATGATGACCGTCGGCGGGCCCGCGATCGGCAGCGCCCTGTTCTCCTACGGCAACTTCGGCGCCGCCGACGCCGGCTACCTCGGCGTGGCCATCTCCCTGTCCGCGTTCACGCTGATCCCCTACACCCTGCTGCTGTTGCAGCTGCGGGTCTTCTACGCCCGCGAGGAGCCGTGGACCCCGATCGCGCTGATCGTCGTGATCACCGCGGTGAAGATCGCGGCGTCGGTGGCGGCGCCGCACCTGACCGACGACCCGAAGCTGGTGGCCGGCTACCTGGGTCTGGCCAACGGGCTGGGCTTCCTCGCCGGGGCCGCGGTCGGCCACTTCCTGCTGCGGTCCCGGCTGGATCCGCCGGACGGGCACCTGCTCAGCCTCGACGTGGTGCGGACCATCCTGGTCACCATCACCGCGTCGTTGGGGGCGGGCCTGCTCGCGCACATCGCCGATCGGGTGCTGGGTCTGGAGGTGCTGACCGATCAGTGGGGCGGCGGGGGCTCGCTGCTGCGGCTGGCCGTCCTGGGCCTGATCATGGTGCCCGTCATCGCCGGGGTGCTGCTCGCGGCCCGGGTACCCGAGGCCGAGGCCGCACTCGCCGTGGTGCGTCGCCGCCTCGGATCCCGCCGGGCAACCCCGCCCGCCCGCGCTCTACCGTCCGTCCCGCCACGATCCGAGCGGCCCCTCACGTACCCTGATCGCAAGAGTTCGTCCTCGCCGCACCGCCACCAGCAGCCTCATCCGGTGCAGCGCGGACCTTCGGCCGACGTCGCCGACGACTGGAGGAGGGGGAGAGGATCCGCGGTGAGCGACAGACCCGCAAACGGTTCTCCGGCCGATCACGATTCCGCGGACAGCCCTGAAACCACTCGTCTCTCCCGGCCGACCGGTCCCGCGGCAGACGACTTCCAGCCCGACGTACCCGCCGCCGCGAAGCCCGATCCGGCGTCGGCACCGGAGGGTCGCAGGCCCGCGAACGACTACGCCGGTGACCCGACCCGCGAACCGGTGGCGTTCGAATCCCCGCGCGAGCAGACCGTCGAGACGCCGTTGTCCGGAGACGACGTCCACCTCATTCCCGGCGCGACGATCGCCTCCGGCCGCTACCGGCTGCTGGTTTTTCACGGCGGACCCGCCAACCTGCAGTTCTGGCAGGCCCTGGACACCGCGCTGGACCGCCAGGTCGCGCTGACGTTCGTCGACCCCGACGGCACCATGCCCGACCACGAGGTGCAGGAGATCCTGACCCGCACCCAGCGGCTCGGCCGCATCGACATGCCCGGCGTGGCACGTGTCCTCGACGTCGTCAGCAGCGGCTCGGGAGGCCTGGTCGTGTCGGAGTGGATCCGGGGCGGATCACTGGCCGAGGTCGCCGACACCGCGCCGTCCCCGATCGGCGGTGCCCGGGCCGTGCAGTCGCTGGCCGCGGCCGCCGACGTCGCGCACCGGCAGGGCGTCGCGTTGTCGGTGGATCACCCCAGCCGGATCCGGGTCAGCATCGACGGCGACGTCGCACTGGCGTTTCCGGCCACGCTGGCCGACGCCACCCCCGAGAACGACATCCGCGGGATCGGCGCCGCGCTGTACGCGCTGCTGGTCAACCGCTGGCCACTGCCCGAACGCGGTGAGCCCAGCGGCCTGGCGCAGGCCGACCGCGACGCCGCGGGTCAGCCCGTCGAACCCAAGACGGTCGACCGCGACATCCCGTTCCAGATCTCGGCTGCGGCCATCCGGGCCGTCCAGGACGGCGGGGCGATCCGCAGCGCGGGCACCCTGCTGAACCTGCTGCAGCAGGCCACCGCCGTCGCCGACCGCACCGACCACCTCGCCCCCGTCGAGGCCGCGCCCGAACCCGCCGCCGAGGACTGGAAGCCCGAGCCGGATCCCGAAGCCGAAGCGCGACGCCGCAAGGGCCTGATCATCGGCCTGAGCGTCGGCGCGGCCGTGCTCGTGTTGTTCGTGGTGCTGATGGGCACCGTGCTCAGCAACATCTTCGGCGACGTCGACGACGGTCTGGGCGGCGACGAACTCGGCCTGAACTCCCCCACCGAATCCTCGGAACAGACCAGTGAACCGCAGGCCGCCGGGCAGGTCATCGAACCCAGCTCGGTCACCGTGTTCTCCCCCGAAGGTGAGGCCGACGCACCCGACCTGGCCGAGCTCGCCATCGACGGCGACCCGAGCACGGTGTGGCCCACCGACACCTACAGCGACCCGGAGCCGTTCCCGAACTTCAAGAACGGGTTGGGCCTGATGCTGCAGCTGCCGGAACCGGCGACGCTGGGATCGGTGACGATCAACCTCAACAGCACCGGCACCTCCGTGCAGATCCGTTCGTCGTCGACCGCCACCCCGTCCTCGCTGGAGGACACCACCGCACTGACCCAGCCGACCGCGCTTCGGCCAGGCTCCAACACCATCGACGTCGAGGACGCGGCACCGACATCACACGTGCTGGTGTGGATCACCAAGCTCGGGAACGTCGGGGAGGAGAGCCGCTCCGACATCGCCGAGATCACGCTGCGCGCCGCGTCCTGACCGGTCATCCCCAGCACCGCGCCGGGGTCTGCGCAGATTAGGGTGGTTGCCGGAAACTGGTGTCCGACACCCCCTGTCGGTGCCCTTAGTGTTCGGCTGTGGGGATCTTCGGGGCACATCGGGACGGGCCGGACCAGCCGCTCGGTGACGCCGAACTGCGCAGTGACGCCGAACTGCTCGCCGCGCATGTCCGCGGCGACCGGTACGCCTTCGAGGAACTGTTCCATCGCCACCATCGGCAGCTCTACCGGCTGGCGAAGCTGACCAGCCGGAACCCCGACGACGCCGCCGACGCGCTGCAGGACGCCATGCTGGCCGCGCACCGATCCGCGCACCGGTTCCGCCACGACTGCACGGTCAGCAGCTGGCTGTACCGCATCGTCGTCAACGCCTGCCTGGACCGGCTGCGGCGTAACCGGGTGCACTCCTGCGAGGAACTGGACGAGCAGGCCGGTCCGGCTTCCGACCCGACCGGCCGGCTCGTCACCGCTCTCGTCGTGGAGCGCGCGTTGCTGGGCCTGCCTGTCGAACAGCGAGCGGCGGTCGTCGCAGTCGACATGCAGGGCTACACCGTTGCCGAGACGGCGCTGATGCTCGGTGTGGCCGAGGGCACGGTGAAGAGCCGCTGCTCACGGGCCCGCACCAAACTGGCGGGCGCGCTGGACGGGCTGGCCGCCGGTGCCACCGCCGGATGACCGCAGTCGGCTAGCCTCGAACGGTTCGCAGGAGTCGACGAGCAGCCGGGGGCAGAGATGGACGGTCACGCGGGCCGTGGCCCCGACACTGATCCCCCGGAACTGTCCGCCGCCGTGCTGGCCGACCTGCAGGCCGGTCTGCTCGACGACGCCACCGCGGCCCGCATCCGGCGGCGCGCCCGCGACGATCCCGAGGCCGCGCGCACCCTCTCCCGTCTCGACGCGGTGCGGGGTGAGCTGGCCCGGCTGGGCACCGATGCGTCGTCCGCACCCGTCGCGCCGCCCGACGTCACCGCCCGGGTCGGTGCCGCGTTGCGCGCGGCGTCCAGCACGCCCGGACACCGCATCACCCGGCCCAGCCTCAGCCGTCCCCAGCGGTTGGCGGTCGGCGGCGGTCTGCTCGCCGCCACCGCGGCCGTCGTGATTGGCGCCGTGACCCTCACCCGCGAGCCCGCGCCGTCGTTCCCGGCCGGACCGACCGCCTCGCAGATCAGCGTCGCGCCGGACGACTTCCCGATCCCCGAGACCGAGTTACGCGCGCTGCTCTCTGCGCCGGCGGAGCTGGGCGCCCTGACCGATCCGCAGCGGCTCGCGTCCTGCCTGGCCGGGCTCGGCCACTCCCCCGACGGAGCGGTACTCGGCGCGCGGGGCGACCGGATCGCCGACCGTCCGGCCGTGGTGCTGGTTCTTCCCGACGACGTCCCCGGCCGGGCCACCGCCGTGGTCGTCACCCCCACCTGCAGTGCCGCCGACACCGGCCTGCTCGCGCGACGGAGTCTGAACCTGTCGTGAACCACCGACACCCCCACTGGGCAGGTCCGCGGGAACACCCGGGCATACCCTGTTGTTAGAACCCGTGCCGCAGGCAGAAAGGCTCGCATGACCTCCTCACCCACCATCCATGACGTCATCGTCATCGGCTCCGGTCCGGCCGGTTACACCGCCGCCGTGTACGCCGCGCGCGCTCAGCTCAAGCCCCTGGTCTTCGAGGGCAGCCAGTTCGGCGGCGCGCTGATGACCACCACCGAGGTCGAGAACTACCCCGGCTTCAAAGACGGCATCATGGGTCCCGAACTGATGGATCAGATGCGTGAGCAGGCCCTGCGCTTCGGCGCCGACCTGCGCATGGAAGACGTCGACGCGGTCGACCTGACCGGACCGGTCAAGACCGTCACCGTCGGCGACGAAACCCATCACGCCCGCTCGGTCATCCTGGCCATGGGTGCCGCGGCCCGTCATCTCGGCGTCCCCGGCGAGGACACCCTGCTCGGCATGGGGGTCAGCACCTGCGCCACCTGCGACGGCTTCTTCTTCCGCGACCAGGACATCGCCGTCGTCGGCGGCGGCGACTCGGCCATGGAGGAGGCCACCTTCCTGACCCGCTTCGCCCGCAGCGTCACGCTCATCCACCGCCGCGACGAGTTCCGCGCCTCACGGATCATGCTCGAACGCGCCCAGGCCAACGACAAGATCACCATCCTGACCAACACGGCCGTCACCGCCATCGAGGGTGACCCCAAGGTCAGCGGCATCCGGTTGCGCAACACGGTCACCGGAGAAGAGTCCGACCTGGCCGTCACCGGCGTGTTCGTCGCCATCGGGCACGACCCGCGCTCCGAGCTGGTCCGCGGCCAGATCGACCTGGACGACGAGGGTTACGTCAAGACCCGCGGGCGGACCACCTACACCTCGGTGGACGGTGTGTTCGCCGCTGGTGACCTGGTGGATCACACCTACCGGCAGGCCATCACCGCAGCCGGCACCGGATGTTCGGCCTCGATCGACGCCGAACGCTGGCTGGCCGACCACGACGAGACACCGACCGCTCCCCCCACCCCGACCACCGCCGACGGCAGCGACTTGATAGGAGCACAGCAATGAGCGATTCCGGCACGGAGGCAGCCACCGTCGCGGTGACCGACGACTCGTTCTCCCAGGACGTGCTGTCCTCGAGCACACCGGTCCTGGTCGACTTCTGGGCCACCTGGTGCGGACCGTGCAAGATGGTCGCCCCGGTCCTGGAGGAGATCGCCTCGGAGAAGGCGGGCTCGTTGACGGTCGCCAAGCTCGACGTCGACGAGAACCCGGCCACCGCGCGGGACTTCCAGGTGGTGTCGATCCCGACGATGATCTTGTTCAAGGACGGTGAGCCGGTCAAGCGCATCGTCGGCGCCAAGGGCAAGGCCGCGCTGCTGCGCGAGCTCGCTGACCTGGTCTGACAGTGGGCTGAGCGGCGGCGCCGGCGGCCGCCGCGGTCCGGAACAACGCGCCGACGTTTTCCGGATTGCGCTGCTCTTCTGAGACAATGGCGGCTATGTCGAGCTTGCGTCGCGGTGACCGCGGGGGTGCGGTCACCGAGATCCGGGCCGCGTTGGCGGCCCTGGGCATGATCGACAATCCCGACGACGATCTGACCACCGGCAGGCACGTCGCGGTCGACGTCTTCGACGATGACCTCGACCACTCCGTGCGCGCGTTCCAGCAGCATCGCGGCCTGCTGGTGGACGGCATCGTCGGTGAAGCCACCTACCGAGCGCTGAAGGAGGCGTCCTACCGCCTCGGTGCCCGCACCCTCAACCACCAGTTCGGCGCACCGATGTACGGCGACGACGTGGCGACGTTGCAGGCGCGCCTGCAGGACCTCGGTTTCTACACCGGCTTGGTGGACGGTCACTTCGGTCTGCAGACGCACAATGCGCTGTCGTCGTATCAGCGTGAGTACGGGTTGTATCCCGACGGCATCTGTGGTCCGGAAACGTTGCGGTCGTTGTACTTCCTGGGCTCGCGGGTGACCGGTGGTTCGCCGCACGCCATCCGCGAGGAGGAGCTGGTGCGCAGCTCCGGGCCCCGCCTGTCCGGCAAGCGGATCATCATCGATCCGGGCCGCGGCGGTGACGACCACGGGCTCATCATGAACGGGTCCGCCGGCCCCATCAGCGAAGCAGACATCTTGTGGGACTTGGCCAGTCGACTCGAGGGCCGGATGACGGCGATCGGCATGGAGACGTTTCTGTCCCGGCCGGCGCACCGCTCCCCGACTGACGCCGAGCGCGCCGGCACCGCCAACACCGTCGGCGCCGATCTGATGATCAGCTTGCGCTGCGCGACGCAACCCAGTCCGGCAGCCAACGGCGTGGCGTCCTTCCATTTCGGTAACTCGCACGGCTCGGTGTCCACGATCGGACGCAACCTCGCCGATTTCATCCAGCGAGAGGTCGTGGCGCGCACCGGGTTACGCGACTGCCGCGTGCACGGCCGGACCTGGGACCTGCTCCGGTTGACCCGGATGCCCACCGTCCAGGTCGACGTCGGTTACGTCACCAATCCCGGCGACCGCGCCACGCTGGTGTCCGCCGAGTCGCGTGATTCCCTCGCCGAGGGCATCCTCGCCGCGGTCAAGCGTCTCTACCTGCTCGGCAAGAACGACCGTCCCACCGGCACGTTCACATTCGCCGAGTTGCTGGCCCACGAACTGTCCGTGGAGCAGGCCCGCCAGGGCTGATCAATGGCGCCGGCGGCAACCGGTTTGTGCTACTCGATCGGTTGAGCCACAACATTCTTCGGGCCGGTTGTCTTACCGGCCGGCGTTGTTCGCAGCCGACAGCCATTTCTGCCCCGCGAGTCTTCGGACCCGGCCGAGACACGACGCCGTTTACCCCTTCGCGCCGCACGAGCCCTCGTCCCAAGACACGTCCTTCCGCCGGGCCGTCGTGCCCCTGAAATTTCGCCGCGGGACCGGGTCAGGCGAATTGCACCGACGATGACCCGCTGCCCGAGCCGACGGTCTGCAGTTGGGCGCTCTGCAGCAGCCGCTCCAGGGCTGCCTCCACATCGGCCTTCCAGCCGAGACCCTGCTCGAGCTCCAAACGCAGCCGGGGGAAATAGGTGTGGTGAGACACGACGACGAAACCGGCGTCGAGGAGCAGGTCGCTGTCGAGCACGCACTGCTCCACCGAGCAGTCCCCCAGGGCTTCCATCACCGGGATGACGTCGGCCGGCCGCTGGGCGGGATCGCTCAGCCCGGTGACCTCCGCGGTCCGCCCGAACGCCTCCAGCGCGCGGACACCGCGCCGCACCAGGTCTGCGACCACGGCAGCGATCAGCGTGCGCGACAACTCCTGCGCTGCCTCGCCCGGGTCGATACCCAACGAGGTCAGTAACACCGCGTCCGCACTGACCGGCCCGGTGGGAAATCGCCCGGCCCGCGGCACCGACCGCGGCGGGGCGTAGAAGACGTACCCCAGGCATGGTTCGTCGCCGGTGTCGGGTACGGGTTCCTCGCCGACCGCGACCTCCTGCATGTCGACGGCCAACTGCCCGCACGAACCCCACTCGAGCATGACCATCGACAGCCACGCTTCCTTCTCGAATTCGGGGTCGGACAGGTGGCCTTCTGCGCCGACGGTGAGCGGGTCGACCTCCCAGTACACGCAGCGCCGTGCATGCTTCGGCAACTGCTCGAAAGCTTCGAGCCGAAGAGGCGTGATGCGAGCGGCCACTACACCCCCGGGTCTTGTCGCCGTTCCGAAATGGACAGTTGCCACTCCAGGATAGAAGGCGCCGGCCGCAGGGAGCCCCGGCGGCCCGGATTCGAGGCGTGGCGCCGGTCCTGAATCCAATTGTGTTGACCGGCAACACGTTTGCCGCGCAGGGTGCGGTGTGTCAGACGAATTCGCCGGGCTGTGTCACAGTGACGTAATTCGCACGGGTGGTAGGTCATCGCGACGACGCGTTCATCAAGTCGACAATGCGCTGCAAGTCGTCGACCGAGCCGAACTCCACCACGATCTTGCCCTTGCGCTTACCCAGACTCACCGTCACCCGGGTGTCGAAGGCCGAGGACAGCTGTTCGGCGACATCCTGCAGACCCGGCATCTGGATCGGCTTACGTCGCGGAGCGGACGGCGGTGCACTCCCATCCCGGTTCGCCAGCGTCACGGCTTCTTCGGTGGCCCGGACCGACAGACCCTCGGCGACGATCCGGGCGGCGAGCTCCTCCTGGACCTCCGGTCCCCCTTCGAGCGACAGCAGAGCCCGCGCGTGCCCCGCGGACAGGACGCCGGCGGCGACCCGGCGCTGCACCGCGATGGGTAGCCGCAGCAGTCGGATCATGTTTGTGATGAGCGGCCGGGACCGTCCGATCCGTGACGCGAGTTCATCGTGGGTGACGCCGAACTCGTCGAGCAACTGCTGATACGCGGCCGCCTCTTCGAGGGGGTTCAGCTGGACGCGATGGATGTTCTCCAGCAGCGCGTCGCGCAGCATGCTGTCATCGGCGGTCTCCCGCACAATCGCCGGAATCGTCGCGACGCCGGCTTCCTGGGCCGCACGCCAGCGGCGCTCCCCCATCACCAACTGATAGCGCGGGGCTCCGGTCGCGTCGCCCGGAGTCGCCGGGGCGGCCCGCACCACGATCGGCTGCATCAAGCCGAATTCGCGGATGGAGTGCACCAGCTCAGCGAGTGACTCCTCGTCGAACACCTGGCGCGGCTGACGCGGGTTGGGCTCGATCTGCGCGGGGTCAATCTCCCGGTAGACCGCACCGGCCGGGTTGGACTCCTCCGGCTGCGGTGTCACCGTCGGTCCCCCGAGCACCACGTCGGCAGCTGCCGATCCCATGCGCGGACCGAAGGTCGACGGTTCGCCGTCCTCCGCTGGGCCCGTCGGGATCAGTGACGCCAGCCCGCGGCCGAGTCCGCTGCGTTTACGCGCCGGGTTGTTCATCGATTACCCCTTCTCCTCACCAAGGATCCACGCCGTTCGACGCTCACCGCGTCTGCCCTCCCGCTCCTCGGTAGGCCAACTCCCGGCTGGCGTCCAGGTAGCTCATCGCTCCCCGCGAGCCGGGGTCGTAATCGATGATCGACATCCCGTAGCCCGGCGCCTCCGACACCTTCACGCTGCGTGGGATCACCGTCTGCAGCACCTTGTCGCCGAAGTGCGCGCGAACATCCATCGCGACTTGGTCCGCCAGCTTGGTCCGTCCGTCGTACATCGTGAGCACGACGGTGGTGACATCGAGGGCCGGATTCAGGTGCGACTTGACCATCTCGATATTGCGAAGCAGCTGCCCCACACCCTCGAGTGCGTAGTACTCGCACTGAATAGGGATGAGCACCTCCGGCGCGGCGACCAAAGCGTTGATGGTGAGCAGACCCAGGGACGGCGGGCAATCGATGAACACGTAGTCGAAGTCGTACTGTTCGAGTTCGGACAGTGCGGTACGCAGGCGTCCTTCCCGAGCGACCATGCTGACCAACTCGATTTCGGCTCCAGCCAGATCAATGGTGGCGGGAATGCAGAACAGCCGTTCATTGTGCGGGCTCTGCTGGACGGCCTCACCGACGTCGATGTCACCGAGGAGCACCTCGTACGACGAGGCCGTGCCGGGACGATGTTCGATGCCCAACGCGGTGCTGGCATTGCCCTGGGGGTCGAGGTCGATGACCAGGACGCGCATCCCTTGCAACGCCAATGCCGACGCGATGTTGACCGCGGTCGTGGTCTTCCCGACGCCGCCCTTCTGATTGGCGATGGTGAACACCCGCTGGCGGGCCGGTCGAGGCAGCTGGCCTTGGGCCGCATGCATCATCCGGACGGCGCGCTCGGCCTCTGCCCCGATCGGCGTATCCACGTCCTGGCTGTCCCAGGTTTCACGTGAAACATCCGTCGGAGCCCCGGTCGGTTCTCCGGGAATCGACGTCACTTGGGGTTCCTTCCCGCCGCCGGCTGCTTCCCTCGCGTCATACTCCGGAACCCTACGACCACGGTTGCGGGCGGGTCCACGTATTGCGCCCCACATCTCTTCACCTTCACATCGGTCATGCCGAGCGACGCCATCGCCCGCGCGTGCTCACGTACCTCATCCTCGGCGCGCTCCCCCTTGATCGCCAGCATGCGACCGCCCGCTCGGAGCAGCGGACAACTCCAGCGCGTCAACTTGTCCAGCGATGCCACGGCGCGAGACACCACGACGTCCACCTCCCCCACCTCGTCGCGGACCGCGCGGTCTTCGGCCCGGCCACGAATCACCACACACTCGATA
>CAXEZH010000328.1:0-30415 GCA_964000695.1 uncultured Mycolicibacterium sp.
ACTCGGCGGAGCCGAGCGCCGCACTGTCGGAGGTGCGCGACAGCAACTACGTCTACCGGGCGGGCAACCTGGATCAGTGGCGCATGCTGATGGGCGGCTGACCCGGAGAAAGCGGTCATGACGCCCGACGGAGACCAGCCGCACGCGTCTGCCGGCTGGTATCCCGACCCGGACGGGTCGGGTGGACACCGCTACTGGGACGGCCACACCTGGACCGAGTACCGGGCAGCAGCCCCCGCACCTCCGCGCCCGGCCCTCGACGACGGCAGGCAGACCCTGCTGGTGCGGTACCTGGTCCTCTGCCTCGGGCTGCTGGCGGTGCTGCTCGCGCTGATGATCTACGCGGCATGCAGCGTCGGGGACACCTCGATGGTCGTCCCCGCAGCCGTCGATCTGCCCGGAAGCACCCTCTGCGAGCAGGCGATTCTGGCACAGTAGGACCCGGCGCCGTCAGCAGTCTCACGTCGGGGGTCTTCGTGAAGAACATCGCGCTGTGTTTCGACCATGTCGGTGATCGGCGCGGTCCGGGGGCCTCTTCGGGTGCTGCCACCAATGCCGCCGCGTTGACCGAACTGCTCGTCGCCGACGACCGGCAGATGGTGTGGTGGTGTCCCTCCCCCACCGACGCCCACCGGTTCCCGTCCCGGCGTGCGCACCTGGACTCGGCGCGCGCCTGCGTCACCGCCGCCTACACCGTGCTCGTCGAGCGTTGGTCGCCCGGCGACCGCCTCTTCCTGTTCGGGTCCGGACGCGGAGCGGCCTGCGCGCAGGCCCTGGCCCGCCTCCTCGGCGCCGTGGGGGTGGTGCGCGCCGCGGACTTGGCCGGGTGGACGACGGCCGAGTTCCGCCAGTACGTACTGGCCACCTACGCCGTGCCGCGCACGCCGCGCGAACCGTCGGACTGGCAGCGAGTGCGGAAACTGGCCGGCCAGATCTCCGGTGGCGACGACGTCGCCGTCGAGGTCGCCTATCTGGGTCTGTGGGACAGCACGCCCATCCCCGGTGAGGCTCGGGCGCGTGCCTCCGAGCCGCTGCCCGCAGTGCGCGCCGCGCGTCATGCCCGCGCCATCGACGGCAGCGCCCACGCACTCACCCCGACTGTCAGCCCCGATTCGCCTGACATCGAAGAGGTCTGGTTCCGCGGAGCGCACTGCGACGTGGCGGGCGGCCCGCACGCCTGTGCGGCGCTGGCCGAGCTGTCCCTGGATTGGGTGCTCGACGGCGCGGTCAGCGCCGGCGCGGTGACCGAGCCGTCGCTGCGGCCTCACCGCGCGCCGGCGCCGGATCTCGCCGACACCGCCCCCGCTCATCTGCGTCCGCTGCCCGCCGGCCGAGTGCCCGCCGACGCGGCGGTCCACGCGAGTGTGCAGACCTATCTGCGGGCACACCCGTCCTACTGGCGGCGGTTGCCGGCCCACTTCGTGTGGGCCGACCCGGAATGGGCCGCCCGGGCCGAACGGCTGGCAGATCCGGTGGAGGTGCGCGGACCGCAGCTGGTGGGCTCCGGCTGAACGGCTCGTCACCCCGGGGGCGCCGAGGGCGAGACCGCTGCTACGTTCGGTCCGGCTGAACCCGACAGGAGGACCATGACCGGCATCGTTTCCTACGAACTCGCGGACTCCGTGGCGACCATCGCTCTGGACGACGGCAAGGTCAACGTCCTCGGGCCCGCCATGCAGAGCGCCATCAACGAAGCGCTGGACCGCGCCGAGGCCGACTCCGCCAAGGCTGTGGTGCTGGCGGGAAACTCGCGGGTGTTCAGCGGCGGGTTCGACCTGGCGGTCTTCCAATCCGGTGATCCGGCGGCAGCGCTGGGCATGCTCTCGGGCGGGTTCGAACTGTCGGTGCGGACGTTGACCTTCCCGGTGCCGGTGATCATCGCCGCGACCGGGCCGGCCATCGCCATGGGCTCGTTTCTGCTGTGCTCGGCCGATCACCGCGTCGGCGGGCCGAAGTCGCGATGCCAGGCCATCGAGGTGGCGATCGGCATGACGATCCCGATCTCGGCCATCGAGATGATGCGGATGCGGTTGACGCCGGCGGCGTTCCAACGCGCCACGGCCCTGGCCTCGACCTATGTCGGGGACGAGGCGATCGCGGCCGGCTGGCTCGACGAGATCGTCGACGCCGACCAGGTCCTGTCCCGGGCCCAGCAGGTGGCCCAGGAGGCGGCCACGACGCTGAACGCCGGGGCTCATCTGGCCACGAAACTCAAGGCGCGGGAGAACGCGCTGAAGGCAATCCGGGCGGGAATCGACGGCCTGGCCCAAGAATTCACACTGGGTTAGGTATCGGCGGGCCAGGCCCACGCGGAATAGGATTCCTGGCTGTGATCGCAGGCCGATCGCAGCCCTGACTTCTCACACAGCGCGCCCAGCCCCGGCAGCGTCGGCGATGATGATGCGGTGACTCATGTCCGCGGCCGGGTCTGGCGGCACGGCAAGCCCGTCGACGACTTCGTCTTCAGCGAGATATCGGACTGCCTGGCCGCCGAGGACACGTTGGTGTGGTGTGACATCTACGACCCGGACCACGAGATCCTCACCGACCTGGCCGAGGAGCTCGCCCTCAATGCATGGGCGGTCGAGGATGCGCTCGCCGACGCCGAACGCACCAAGGCCGTCGTCTACAAGACGCACACGTTCTTCACCGTCTACGGCGTGACGGTCAAGTCTCCCGCGCCGGAGGACATGTCGGAATCCGCTTTGGAGGTCCACCGGATCTCCGGGTTCGTGCTGCCCCGGGGCCTGATCACGGTGCGACTGTCGCCGCACTTCGACATCGACACCGTGTCGCGCCGATTCGACGAGCTCGGCGGCCAGGAGTACGGAGTCGGCTCGCTCGTGCACGGGCTGCTCGACGTCATCGTCGACGGTCACTTCGACGCCGTCCAGGCTCTCGATGACGGCATCGAGAGCCTGGAGGACGACCTGTTCGACGGGTCGGCCCGGGCGGACCTGCAGCGCAGGACATTTCGGCTGCGCAAAGACCTGGTCGCGCTGCGCCGCGTGGTGTTGCCGATGCGCGAGGTGGTCACCGTGATCCAGCACCGCCGGATGGACGCCAAGACGGCTCCCGAGCTCGACCCGGTCTACGCCGATCTCTACGACCACGTGCTGCGCGCTTCGGAGTGGACGGAGTCGCTGCGCGACATGGTCACCACGGTGTTCGAGACGAACCTGTCGATGCAGGACGCCCGCCTGAACGTGGTGATGAAGAAGCTCACGGGGTGGGCCGCGATCATCGCCGTGCCCACCGCCATCACCGGCTTCTACGGCCAGAACGTCGCCTATCCAGGCATCGACACGGTCGGCGGTTTCGTGACCAGCTCGGCGGTCATCGTGCTGTTGGTGATCGTGCTGTTCGTGATGTTCAGGAAACGGGACTGGTTGTAGCGACCAGCCGGCCCACGATGCCGCGGCCGTCGTGGTAGGTCGCGACGAAGCCGTCGCGCTGGTCCACCACACGGCATCGCTCGTAGGGGCCTCCCCACCCGCGGTAGGCCAACCGGGATGTGCCGATCGTGCACGAGAACCCGCTCGCGGTGTCCCACTGTGCGGGGACCCCGGCGGCGGTCAGGCCGGCGACGCGTCCCTGCAGGGCCGCGTCGCGCCAGTGCTCGGAGACGACCTGCCGGCCGGCGGCGACGTTGTAGGCCAGCGTGACATCGCCTGCGGCGTAGATGTTGCGTGCCGACGTGCGCATCTGCTCGTCGACGACGATCCGGCCGGCGCGGATGGTCAGGCCGGCCTCGGCGGCCAGCCGGACGTCGGGCCGTACCCCGGTTGCCGCCACGACGACGTCGCCGTCGACGTTCTCACCGCCGGCGAGGACCACGCCGGACTCCACGACCGCCGTGACATCGGCGGACCCGACGAAGCGCACCCCGGCGTCGAAGAGCATCTTGACCACCCGCTCGCCGACGTCGACACCGAACCGTCGAAGCAGCGGGACCGGTTCGGGCGCGACGAGGGTGGTGGCCACCCCGAGCGCGGCGAGACAGCCCGCGGCCTCACAGCCGATCAGACCCGCGCCGATCACCACGGCGGTGCCGGCGTGCCGAGCCGCCATCTTCAACGCCACCGCATCGGCGAACGAACGCAGCGGCTGCGCGTTGGGGCCACCGGGCACGGCCGGTGGTACGGGCGCGGCACCGGAGGCGATCACCAGATGCCAGTAGGGGTAGCGGGCACCTCCCGCGGTGACGACCTCCTGGGCGTCGACATCGATGCGCTGCACCGTCACACCGCGGAGCAGCTCGATGCGGTTGCGCTCGAACCAACCCTCACTGTGCAGATCGAGGTCGGCGGGCCGCCCGCACAGGAACTGCTTGCTCAGCGGCGGCTTGGCGTAGGGCAGGGCGGGGTCGCTGGACAGGATGCGCACAGGGATGCTGCGGTGCCGGGCGCGGAACGTCTCCGCCGCGCTGACACCGGCAGGGCCACTGCCGATGGCCACCAGACCTGCCGCCACCATGCCCGAGGAATACCACCGCGCCGGTGCGGCGAACCCTGACGCGGCGCGGGTGTCAGCTTTTGGTCAGATCGGCTGTCGCGGTACCGGCCGAACAACCGTTGAGCAGCGACGATCGGTGTGCAACCATCTGCGCATGGAGCCGGACGCGGACCCCGAGGCGCGCATCCGCGACCTCGAGCGCCCACTCGCCCAGCAGGCCGACGCCAGCGAACTGGGCACCCGACCGTATCGATCGGCACCCGCCGTCGACGGATCCGGACCGCAGTACCGACATGGGGACGTCCCGGGCTATGCCCAGCAGCCACCCCCGACGTGGTCGACGCCTCCTCCCGGCGGTCCGCAGTGGGGGTCGCCGTACTTTTCGCCACCCCAGCACGTGGTGCGTAAGGGCCCGCGGCTGCTGTGGGTGGTACCGCTGGCGATCCTGGGGGTGGTCGTGGTCGGAATGGCGGCGTTGATCGCCGTGCTCGTCGCCCGGAACGCCGAGCCCGGGACCGATCGCCCGGTGGCGCCGACCATCGCGGGCGGCGGAGGGCGACTCGACTCCCCCCGCGCCGAGCCCGGCCGGCCCCGCACGGTCGGCCCCGGCGCCCCCGCCACCGTCGCTGCGGGCCAGTCGCTGAGCGTCAGCGGCATCGACGAACAGCGCAGCGTGATCTGCGCCGGCGGCTCGGTGAGTGTCAGCGGAATGCGCAACTCGGTCGACATCCGAGGCGAGTGCGCTGTGGTCACGGTCTCGGGGTTCGACAACGTCGTGATGGTGGAGTTCGCGCAGAGCATCACCGCCTCGGGCTTCGACAACCGCGTCACCTACGCCCGCGGCGAGCCGCAGATCGGCAACTCCGGCCTCGGCAACGTGGTGGAATCGGGCTGAGCCGGTCGCCGCTCTGCGGGGTGACCGTAATGTGAACGGCGATGGCGCTTCATCTCCATCGGGCCGACCGCACCGATCTGCTCGCCGACGGACTCGGTGACGTGCTGGCCGCCCCTCTGGCCGATCCGTTCGCCGAGGATCTCGTGTTGGTGTCGGCGCGCGGCATGGAGCGCTGGCTCAGTCAGCGTCTGTCCCACGTCTTGGGCGCGGGCCTGGGCGGCGACGGCGTCTGCGCCGGGGTGACGTTTCGCCACCCGACTTCGCTGCTCGCCGCACTGACCGGTACCGCAGACGAGGATCCGTGGGCACCGGACGCGTTGGTGTGGCCGTTGCTCGAGGTCATCGACGCCGGTCTCGACGCACCCTGGTGCGCGACGCTGGCCGCCCATCTCGGGCATTTCGACGGTGGTGAGGAACGTGAACTGCGGTTGGGTCGCCGCTACGCGGTGGCGCGCCGCCTGGCCGGGTTGTTCGCCTCGTATGCCCGGCAACGCCCGCAGCTGTTGATCGACTGGCTCGCCGGCGACACCGGAGACCTGGGGGCCGATCTGCAGTGGCAGCCGCACCTGTGGCGCGAACTGGTCGACCGGGTTGCCGCCGACCCGCCCCACGTGCGGCATGCCCGGGCCGTGGCCCGGTTGCGCACCGCGCCCGGCGATCTGCCCGCCCGGGTGTCGTTGTTCGGTCACACCCGACTGCCCCGCACCGACCTGGAACTGCTCGAGGCGCTGTCCGTGCACCACGACCTGCATCTGTGGCTGCCGCATCCGAGCGGTGCGCTGTGGGATCGACTGACCGAGGTCTCCGGTGTGGTGCCGCGCCGGGAGGACACCAGCCATCGTGCCGCCGCACATCCCCTGCTGGTGACACTGGGCCGCGACACCAGAGAGTTGCAGCGCATCCTGCCCGCCGGGTTCGCCACCGACGAGCACCGGCCGGGCGGGACCCGCCCGGACACGCTGCTCGGCTGGCTGCAGTCCGACATCGCCGCCAACGCTGTTCGCCCCCAAGGCCGATCGCTCGCTGCGGGTGACCGTTCGGTGCAGGTGCACAGCTGTCACGGTGCCGCCCGACAGGTCGATGTCCTGCGCGAGGTGCTGTTGGGGTTGCTGGCCGACGACCCGTCGCTGCAGCCCCGCGACATCCTGGTCATGTGCCCCGACATCGAGACCTACGCGCCGCTGATCGTGGCCGGGTTCGGTCTCGGTGAGGTGGTGGGCGATCCCCACCCGGCGCATCACCTCCGGGTGCGGCTCGCTGACCGGGCGCTGGTCCAGACCAATCCGCTGCTGGGGCTGGCCGGACAGCTGCTCGCCCTGGCGGCGGGGCGGGCCACCGCCAGTGAGGTGCTCAATGTGGCCGAGGCGGCGCCGGTGCGGGCCCGCTTCGGGTTCACCGACGACGACCTCGACACCGTGGCGGCTTGGGTGCGCGAAGCCAACATCCGCTGGGGTTTCGACTCGACGCACCGCGAACCGTTCGGGGTCGGCGAATTCATCCACAACACCTGGCGATTCGGCATCGACCGCATTCTGGCCGGGGTCGCGATGTCCGATGATTCGCAGGCGTGGCTGGACACCACGCTGCCGTTGGACGACGTGAGCAGCAACCGGGTCGAACTGGCAGGCCGGTTGGCCGAGTTCGTCGCGCGATTGCAGGTCACGGTGCAGGCCTTGTCGGGGGCCAAGCCGCTGCGGCAGTGGCTGACCGGGGTGGCTGACGGCATCACGTCGCTGACCGCGGTCGACGACGACAATGCCTGGCAGGCTGCACAATTGGAGCGTGAGCTCGCCACCATCCTGGCCGACGCGGGCCCGCGCGCCGAAACCGAGTTGCGGCTGCCCGACGTGCGGGCCCTGCTGAAGCGCCAACTGAGCGGACGCCCGACCCGGGCCAACTTCCGCACCGGCACGCTCACGGTGTGCACGATGGTGCCGATGCGCGCCGTGCCGCACCGGGTGGTGTGCCTGGTCGGTCTCGACGACGGCGTGTTCCCGCGCTCCGGTGTCGTCGACGGTGACGACGTGCTGGCCCGCGATCCGCTGACCGGCGAACGCGATCCGCGTTCCGAGGACCGCCAGCTGCTGCTCGACGCGATCTGTTCGGCGACCGAGCGGCTGGTGATCACCTATACCGGCGCCAACGAGTACAGCGGCGCCCCCCGCCCGCCCGCCGTTCCGCTCGTGGAGCTGCTCGACGCGCTGGACGGGACCACCCCCGACCCCGTCAGCGACCGCATCGTCATCCGGCATCCGTTGCAGCCGTTCGATGTTCGCAACGTGACTCGCGGCGCACTCGGCATGCCGGCCGACACGCCGTTCACGTTCGACCCGACCGCGTTGACAGCGGCCGAGGCCGCCTCGGCGGACCGCGGCCCCGAACCCGGCTTCTTGAGCGGGCCGGTGACCGCACCGGTCGCCGCCGACGTCGCGCTGAGCGACCTGACCGCGTTCGTCAAAGACCCGGTGAAGGGGTTCTTCCGCGCACTGGACTACACGCTGCCGTGGGACGTCGACGGCGTGGCCGACGCAATGCCCGTGGAGATCGACGCGCTACAGGAGTGGGTCGTCGGGGATCGGATGTTGCAGGACATGCTGCGCGGTCATCCGCCCGACCAGGCACGCCAGATGGAGTGGCGGCGCGGCTCTTTGCCGCCGGGGCGGCTGGGCTGGCGCAAGGCGCAGGAGCTGCGCGACCAGGCGGCTCAACTCGCCGCTGCGGCGCAGCCACACCGCGACTCGCAACCCCGCGCCTTCGACATCGACCTGCAGCTGGGTGGCGGACGCCGGCTCACGGGCACAGTTCCGGGGGTGTACGGGCAGCGCATCGTCGAGGTGACCTACTCCAAACTCGACGGTCGTCACCTGCTGGAGCCGTGGCTCGCGCTGCTGGTGTTGTCGGCGTGCCACCCCGGTGGTGACTGGACGGCGCTGGTGATCGGCCGAGGCCGGCGAGGGCATGAACCCGCGCGACGGCTGCTGGGCGCTCCCGCCGACGCGGTCGCCGTGCTGACCGATCTGATCGCGATCTACGATGCCGGCCGCAGGGAGCCACTGCCGCTCCCCGCCAAGACATCCTACGCCTGGGCCGAGGCGCGTCACACCGCCGGATTCCCCGAACGCGACGCCGCCGCGAAGTGGAAGTGGGACAGGGACGAGCCTGCCGTGCAACGGGTTTGGGGACCGAACGCGCCGCTGGACGTCCTGCTCGAGCCGGTGCGGGCCGGCGAGGAGTTCGACGGCGAACGCACCCGGCTGGGCGCGTACGCGGCGCGGCTGTGGCTACCGCTGTTGCGCGCCGAGAGGACCGGGCACTGATGCAACGGTTCGACCTGCTGGGGCCGCTACCCGCCGCCTGCTCGACGACCGTGCTGGAAGCCAGCGCCGGCACCGGAAAGACTTTCGCGCTGGCCGGCCTGGTGACCCGCTACCTCGCCGAGGGGGTGGCCACGTTGGACGAGATGCTGCTGATCACGTTTTCCCGGGCGGCCAGCCAGGAGCTGCGCGAGCGGGTGCGCCGGGCCGTCCTTGACACGCTGCATGCGCTCGACCATCCCGGCGATCCGCCGCGCAACGACGTCGTCCGCCACATCGTCGACGGGTCACCGGCCGAGCTCACCGCCCGCCGAGAACGTCTGCGCGACGCACTCGCGGGTTTCGACGCCGCGACGATCGCCACCACCCACCAGTTCTGTCATCTGGTGCTCAGATCGCTGGGCGTCGCCGGGGACACCGACGCCGGGGTGACCCTCGTGGAAAGCCTCGACGACCTGGTCACCGAAATCGTCGACGACCTGTACCTGGCGCACTTCGGTGCGGCGCCGGGCGAACCGGTGCTGACCCGCAAAGACGCGCTGCGGCTGGCCCGGGAGGTGGTTCGGAATCCGCACGCGCAGTTGCGGCCCACCGACCCGGCACCGGGTTCGGAGCCCGCCGTGCGGGTGATGTTCGCCGAAGATGTTCTGCGCCAACTGGATCAGCGCAAGCGACGGCTCGGCATCCTCAGCTACGACGACCTGCTCTCCCGGCTCGCCGACGCGCTGCGCACCCCCGACTCGCCCGCCCGCGCCCGCATGTACCAGCGCTGGTCCATCGTGATGGTCGACGAATTC
The DNA here is from genome assembly GCA_964000695.1 of uncultured Mycolicibacterium sp. GTDB lineage: Bacteria > Actinomycetota > Actinomycetes > Mycobacteriales > Mycobacteriaceae > Mycobacterium. Next base: position 9,462 of record CAXEZH010000328.1, read on the forward strand.
CAGGACACCGACCCGGTGCAGTGGCAGGTCATCGACCGCGCCTTCTCCGGGCGGTCGACGGTGATCCTCATCGGCGACCCCAAGCAGGCCATCTACGGTTTCCGCGGCGGCGACATCGTCACCTACCTCGACGCTGCCCGCGGCGCCGCCGATCGGCGCACCCTGAGCGTGAACTGGCGCAGTGACCGTGCGCTGGTCGACTGCCTGCACGTGGTGCTCGGCGGCGCCGAACTCGGTGACCCCGACATCAAGGTCCGCGACGTCTCGGCCCACCACCAGGACCGCCGGCTGGCGGGAGCCCCGCACGGTGAACCGTTTCGGCTGAGAGTCGTCGGCCGCGACACTTTCGGTACCCGTCAGGGCAGCACGATCCCGATCGCGAAGCTGCGCCGGCACATCTGCGCCGACTTGGCCGCCGACGTGGCCACGCTGCTCGGCAGCGACGCGACGTTCGACGGTGCCCCGGTCCAAGCCCGCGACATCGCTGTCATCGTCGAGTTGCACGACGACGCCCGCCGTTGTCACGAAGCGCTCGCCGACGCCGGCATCCCGAGCGTCTACACCGGCGACTCCGACGTCTATCGCTCGCCCGCCGCCGACGACTGGCTCTACCTGCTGGAGGCATTCGACCAGCCGCACCGCAGCGGCCTGGTGCGCGCGGCGGCCGCGACCCGCTTCTTCGGCGAGACGGCCGAGAGCCTTGCCCGCGCCGGCGACGAGCTGACCGACCGTGTCACCGAGACGCTGCGGGAGTGGGCCGATCACGCCCGTGAGCGCGGCATCGCCGCCGTCTTCGAGGCGGCGCAACAGAGCGGGCTGAGCCGCCGCGTGCTGTCCTATGCGGGCGGTGAGCGGCACATGACCGACCTCGCCCACATCGCCCAGCTGCTGCACGAGACGGCGCACCGCGAGCACTACGGCCTTCCGGCGCTGCGCGATTGGCTCCGCACTCAACGCGAGGCCCGCGGCGCCACCGAACACAGCCGGCGCCTCGACAGCGATGCGGCGGCAGTGCAGATCATGACGGTGTTCGCCAGCAAGGGGTTGCAGTTTCCGGTGGTGTACCTGCCTTTCGGGTTCAACCGCCGGCTTCACGACTCGGAGTTCGTCAGTTTCCACGACGGCCACACCCGTTGTCTGCACATCGGCGGACCGGACAGCCCCGACTTCAACCCGGTGACCGTCCAGGGCGGCCACGAGCAGGCCGGTGATCACATCCGCTTGACGTACGTCGCGATGACCCGCGCGCAGTCTCAGCTGGTGGCCTGGTGGGCGCCCGCGTGGGACGAGCCGAGCGGCGGGCTGTCGCGTCTGCTGCGGGGCCGCGGCCCCGGAGAGTCCACGGTGCCCGACCGGTGTCCGGACCGGCTGACCGATGACGAAGCGCGGACCAGACTGCGCGAGTGGGAAACCGCCGGCGGTCTGGTGCTCGAGGAGTCCGTGGTCACCCCGGCCCCGGCGCCACCGCCCACCCCGTCTCCTCATGGGTTGGCGGTGCGGCACTTCCACCGCTCGATCGACACCACGTGGCGGCGCACGTCGTATTCCGGGCTGATCCGCGACGTCGAGCCTGCCGGGGTGAGCAGCGAACCCGAGGTCGCCGAACTCGACGACGAGGTGGGCGAGACGGGAGGTTTGACACCGGCACCCCCGGTCGCCGGCGTCGACATGCCCTCACCGATGGCTGCCCTTCCGACCGGGGCCAAGTTCGGCACACTCGTGCATGCCGTGCTGCAGACCGCCGATCCGTTCGCCGCCGACCTGGCCGCCGAACTGGCGGAGCAGGTCGAGGTGCACTCGGTGTGGTGGCCGGTCGACGTACCGGACAACGAGTTGGCGGCCGCACTGGTGCCGCTGCACGACACCCGGTTGGGTCCGCTGGCCGACAACACCACCCTGAGGCGGATCGGTCTGCGGGATCGCCTGACAGAGCTCGACTTCGAGCTCCCGCTGGCCGGTGGTGACGCCGGCGACCGGACCCCGGAGATCCGGCTTGCCGACGTGGGCGCGTTGCTCGCGGCGCATCTGCCGGCCGCCGATCCGCTCGCCGTGTATTCCACGCGGCTGGGCAGCGCACCGCTGGGGCGGCAGTCGTTGCGTGGGTATCTGACCGGCTCGGTGGACGCGGTACTTCGCATCGACGGCAGATACCTCGTGGTGGATTACAAGACGAATTGGCTCGGCACCGCCGACGCGCCGCTGACCGCCGCCGATTACCGGCAGGCCAGGCTGGCCGAGGCGATGCTGCACTCCGACTATCCTCTCCAGGCATTGCTGTATCTCGTTGCGCTGCATCGTTTCCTGCGTTGGCGACAGCCAGGATACGACCCGGAGCGCCATCTCGGTGGCGTGTTGTATCTCTTTCTGCGGGGAATGTGCGGCCCAGACACACCGACAGAGGACGGCCTGCCCGCCGGGGTGTTCAGCTGGCACCCGCCGGGCGCGCTGGTGGCAGCGTTGTCCGACCTGTTGCATCAGGGAGCTATCCGGTGAACCTGACTCAGTGGGTCGACGCCGGTATCCTCGACCTCTCGGACACCGTTGTCGCTCAGCGACTTTGTGACATGGCCGGCGAGTCCGACTCTCGGGTAGGACTCGCGGTGGGCCTGCTGGTCGCCGCATTGCGCAACGGGTCGGTCTGCATGGACCTGGCGTCGGCGCGCGATCGCAACACGGCGGACGCGGCGGTGGACCTCCCCTGGCCGGAGCCACAGGCGTGGCTGGCTGCGGTGCGCGCCAGCCCGCTGTCGGGGAACCCTCCGGTGCTCAGACTTCTCGACGACCTGCTGTATTTCGACCGGTACTGGCTCGAAGAACAGCAGGTCTGTGGCGACGTCGCGGCTCGGCTGGCTGCCCACCCGCCGCCCGACGCGGCGGCGCCCGACCTGACACGACTGTTCCCCGAGGGCTACGCCGAGCAGCGATCGGCCGCGGAAGTCGCCGTGGCCCAACGGCTCACGATCCTGACCGGCGGTCCGGGCACGGGCAAGACGACGACAGTGGCCCGGTTGCTTGCCGCTCTGGCCGAACAGGCACACCTCGCCGGCGGCACCGGGCTGCGGATGGCCCTGGCCGCGCCGACGGGCAAGGCGGCCGCCCGACTGCAGGAGGCGGTCGCCCTGGAGGTCTCCCGGCTGTCCCCCGTCGACCGGCGCCGGCTCGCCGGTGTGCGCTCGACAACGCTGCACCGGTTGTTGGGCAGCAGGCCGGACACGTCGTCACGCTTCCGGCACCACCGCCACAATCGGCTGCCGTATGACGTCGTGGTGATCGACGAAACCTCGATGGTGTCGCTGACGATGATGGCGCGGCTGCTGGAAGCGGTGCGGCCGGATGCGCGGCTGGTGCTCGTCGGTGATCCCGACCAGCTGGCGTCGGTCGATGCCGGCGCGGTGCTCGCGGACCTGGTCGAGGGGCTCGGCGAGGTAGGCGTCGTGGAGCTCAAGACCCCCCACCGGTTCGGGCAGTCGATCGGGGCGTTGGCGCACGCGGTGCGCACCGGTGACGACGACGCCGCGATGGACGTGCTTCGCCGCGGGGGTGACGCCATCGGCTGGGTCGACACCACCGACGCGGTCGGCGCTCTGCGCGCCTCGCTGCTCGAGCGGGCCGTTCGCATGCGCCGCGCCGCGGTCCTCGGTGACGCGTCGGAGGCGCGTTCGATTCTCGACGAACACCGTCTGCTCTGTGCGCATCGGCGCGGACCGTTCGGGGTCGCGGTGTGGAATAGGCGGGTCGAGGGCTGGTTGGCCGAGGACACCGGCCAGCCGTTGTGGACGCCGTGGTATGCGGGACGGCCGGTGTTGGTCACCGCCAACGACTACGGCTTGGGCGTCTACAACGGCGACGCCGGTGTGGTGGTGGCCTCCACGCACGGACTACGTGCGCACATCGGGTCGGCGGACTTTGCGCCCAGCCGGCTGGGCCAGGTGGAGACGATGTTCGCCATGACGATCCACAAGAGCCAGGGCAGTCAGGCCGACGAGATCACCGTGCTACTACCCCCACCGGAATCTCGATTGCTGACAAGGGAATTGTTCTACACCGCAGTGACGCGAGCCAAGAAGCGTGTCGTCGTGGTCGGCCCTGAATCAGCTGTACGGGCGGCGATCGGCCAACGCGCGAAGCGGGCCTCAGGGCTGGCCAAGCGACTGCAGAATCGGCGTCCCACAGATCCGTAGCAGCACACATCGGCACTGCCGGCCTTGCTGTGCTCCGGTCGTAGACGTTTGACGTGCTCGCGAATTGGCAACCCCGTCAATGACGAAGCCGCCTCGACAGTTGTGGGCTTGTTCTTGTTTCGTAGACCCGATTATTCAGGAGAACCAAAGATGCAGAAAACAAACGTGATAGCTGGTCTCGCCGGTGGGTTGTCGGCAGCCGCGCTCTTGCTGGCGACCCCTGCCGTGGCCGAACCGGTGGTTGGTGACAACGCCGCTGACGCCGTCGCCGAGTTGAAAGGCGGTGGGAACCGCGTGTATGTCGAGAACCTCAACGACGCCCCACTCGCCGAGGCGCAAGTGGTGGCGATCACCCCGGGGCCCGACATCCGCGAAACGATCGGCGTGCAGGATCCGTATGCCAACAACGAGAACCGCCAGGACGTCCCGGTGGGTCAGGTGTACTACCTCACAGTGGAGTGACCACACAGATCTGAGTGACAAGGGCGCGTGGCGTGCGAGTCGAGGCGGGCTGCCACCTCCGACATTGCGTCCCACGCGAAGTGTCGAGCAATGGTGAGCAACGACTCCAACTCATTTTTCGGCAGCTCATAGCAGTGCGCGTACCTGGCTGACGCGCCTGCCCGCCAAGGGTTCGGCCAATATGCGAACGACTTCGCCGAAATGAAATTGTCACTTCTCCCGGGTTGTTTCAACACGAAGATCGGGGAAACCCGGTGTGTACGAGAGCTGATCGGACGATTGCTTCAAGACGTCGCAGATTGCTCCACGGCTCCGATGTGGAAAGAAGGGAGCACCACCCGTATGACGAAGAAGTTCATCACCGCCGGCGCGATTTCGGTGGGCACCGGGCTTTCGGCCCTGGTTCTGGGACTGGCTGCGCCTGCTGCAGCGCTGCCGAACCCCGGCGACAACGCTGCTGAGGCGATCGCCGAACTGAAGTCCGGCGGCGACCGTGTGATCGTGGAGAATCGGTCCGGCGCGCCGCTCTCCGAGGCGGACATCGTCTCGGTGATTCCGGGACCCACCATCAACGACACGGTCTACGAGAACGACCAGTACGTCATCAACGAGACGCGGCAGGATGTGCCCGTCGGGATGATCTATTACGTCACTGTCGAGTGACTGTTCACGAGATCGGGGCGCCCCTTGTGCAGGGGCGCCCCTTTTTCGGGTCTACCGTCCGCTGGACGAAGTCGTGACGACTTTCTGACCGGACCGGTGCGGCAACTCGCCGCGCCCAGGGGCGGTCCGCCCATCCGCTGCCGGCTCGGCATGAACAATCGCTAAGTTGTCGGTGAGCCGAGTACGGTTCCCGGGCCGAGTCGAGAGATCGTTGAGTCATGCGAGTTGACGGACGCGAGATTGCCGTGACAGGCAGCTTGCTTCAGCCGTTGATCCGTCGCACGAACGACATCCTGCGGTTGGCGCTGTCCGGCATCTTCCTGCTCATCGTCGTGACCAGCTCGCTGATCACCCGATACGAGTGGGAGACGCTGGAGCGGTCGATCTCCGAGATCATCGGTGTGCTCACCCCGACGCAGTCCAACACCGTCTACCTCATCTATGGCGTGGCGATCTTCGCATTGCCGTTCGTCATCCTGATCGGCCTGATCGCCTCGCGGCAGTGGAAGCTGTTGGGCGCCTACGCCGCGGCCGGGCTCAGCGCACTGCTGCTGTTGTCGATCACCGGAAACGGTATCGCCGCGCCACGCTGGCACTTCGATCTGTCCGACCGCCTGGACACGGTGTTGTCGCAGTTCCTCGACGACCCGCGGTGGATCGCGATGCTGGCGGCGGTGCTGACGGTGTCCGGGCCATGGCTGCCGGCCCGCTGGCGGCACTGGTGGTGGGCGCTGCTGCTGGCGTTCGTACCGATCCATCTGGTCGTCAGCGCCGTCGTGCCGGCCCGCTCGCTACTGGGCCTGGCCGTCGGCTGGTTCGTCGGGGCGCTGGTGGTGTTGGTGGTGGGCACGCCGGCCCTGGAGGTGCCGCTGGACGGTGCGGTGCGGGCGATGGCGCGCCGCGGGTTCACGGTGTCGGCGCTGGCTGTGCTGCGCCCGGCCGGTCGTGGCCCCATGCTGTTGTCCGCGCGGCGCGATCCCGGCGACGGTGACGGCGGCGAGGCGCGCGCCGGCGTGGTCGAGTTGTACGGTCCGCATCAACGTGGTGGCGGCTTTCTGCGACAGTTCTGGCGCAAGGTCCGGTTGCGTGACAGCGAGACGGCGCCGATCCAGCCGTCGATGCGGCGGGCGGTGGAACATCGCGCGCTGATGGCCATCGCCGTCGGTGACCTCGCGTTGTCGAACACCACGCCGATCGCGGTGGCGGCGCTCGAGCGCGGCTGGACGCTGTATGCACACCACCCCGCCGAGGGCATCGACCTGCTTCGGTGCACCGACACCACCCCGGTCGCGCGGGTGTGGGACTCGCTGGCGATGCTGCACAGTCAGCAGATCTCGCACGGTGACCTGCGCGCCAAAGAGATCACGGTGGTCGAAGGCACCCCGATGTTCGGCGGGTTCGCCCACGCCGAGTACGGGGCCTCGGAGGCGCATCTGCACACCGACATCGCCCAACTGCTGATCACCACCAGCGAGCTGTACGGCGCCGAGGAGGCCGTGGCCGCCGCGATCACGGTGTTCGGCAATGAGGCGGTGCTCGCCGCGTCACGGCGGCTGACCAAGGTGGCGATGCCCAAGCGGGTCCGCGACGCGGTGAGCGATGCCGGCTCCGTCATGGCGGCGGCTCGCGACGAGGGCAAACGCCAGACCGGCGCCGACCAGATCACCACCGCGACCATCACCCGGTTCACCCGCAACCAGATCATCCAGATGGTGCTGCTGGTGGCGCTCGTGTACGTCGCCTACCCGTTCATCAGCTCGGTGCCGGTGTTCTTCTCCGAATTGCGCAACGCGAACTGGTGGTGGGCGCTGGCTGGGTTGGCGGTCTCGGCGCTGAAGTACGTCGGCGCCGCTGCGGCACTGTGGGCGTGCGCGGACGGATTGGTCAAGTTCCGCACGCTGACGGTCATGCAGGTTGCCAACACCTTCGCGGCGACGACTACCCCGGCCGGGGTGGGCGGACTGGCGTTGAGCACCCGCTTCCTGCAGAAGGGCGGGCTCGGCGCGTTGCGGGCGACCACCGCGGTCGCGTTGCAGCAGTCGGTGCAGGTGCTCACCCACATCACGTTGCTGGTGTTCTTCAGTGCCGCGGCGGGCGCATCGGCGGACCTTTCGCAGTTCGTGCCGAGCACGACGGTGATCTACCTGATCGCCGGCGCCGCGCTGGGCGCGGTCGGGGTGTTTCTGATCGTGCCCAAGCTGCGGCGCTGGCTGGGCAGTTCACTGCGGCCGCGGCTGAAAGAGGTCATCGACGATCTGGTGGTGCTCGCCCGAGAGCCCAAGCGGCTTGCGGTGATCATTCTGGGTTGTGCTACAACGACACTCGGCTCGGCGCTGGCATTGTGGGCCAGCATCGAAGCGTTCGGCGGTGACGTGAACTTCGTGACCGTGACGATCGTGACGATGGTCGGCGGCACGCTGGCGTCGGCCGCCCCGACACCGGGCGGGGTGGGGGCCGTCGAAGCGGCGCTGATCGGCGGCCTGGCCGCGTTCGGGGTGTCCGCGGCGGTGGCGGTGCCCGCCGTGCTGCTCTACCGAATCCTGACCTGCTGGTTGCCGGTGTTCCTGGGCTGGCCCATCATGCGGTGGCTGACCCGCAAACAGATGATCTAGCACCACCCGCGAACGTGCGTTCCCTGTCGTTGTCGTGCGCTCGGCGCTACCGGGAATGCACGTTCGCGGCGGGGTCACCGGAGGCGATACCTGCGCGCTACCGGGATTAATCTGCCCGAAACGCAGGCGTGGTTTCCTCTCATCAGACGTTGTTTCCTGACAGAGATCATGCTGGAGGCTTGATGACGAGTACCGCCGCACCGACCTTCCTGGTGACGTCCGGGTTCTGGAAGACGCTGCCCCAGATGCCGCTGGAGCAGTACCCCGGCACCGAAGGCTTCATCGACGACGTCTATGCCAACCCCAACGGGGTGCCCATGTGCTCGGGCTACTTCGAACTGCGCAACACCGATGCGCCGCTGGACTATTACTACGACTACGACGAGATGAAGATCGTCCTCGAGGGTGAGTTCCGGCTGGAGAACGTCGACACCGGGCAGGTCGAGATCGCCCGCGCCAAGGACGCGATCTTCTTCCCGAAGGGGTCACGAATCCTGTTCTCCACGCCCGATCGTGCGCTGGCGTTCTACGTCGGCTACCGCTCCTTCGCCCCCTGACACCGCCGCAGCAGGAATGCGCGCACGTGCCGGCCTCGACGACCCGGTCGAGCGGTTCCGAGTCCGCCCGGGGGCGGTCACCGCACTGCGGGTCTGCGGCGGCGACCGCGTCGACGTCATCGATCCGCATGGCCGCCAGCCGGCCGAACTGACCGTGTTGTCCACGGATCCGGCCGCGGTGCCCGGTACCGCACCCGACGCCCCGGCCAGCGTGCTGCGGCGGCTGACGGCCGGGCCTGACGAGGAGGGTTGTGCCGCGGCGCGAATTCTGACGCTGCTGTCCCAGCATCGGATCGATCAGCCTGCCGCGCTGGCGACCCGACTGTTCGACGGTCGCTCGCCCGCCGGCGCGCGCGCCGGTTTCGCCGTCGACGCCGACGCCGTGGTGTTGGTCGCCGCACCCGCATCGCCGATGTCGCCGGCGGCCGAGCATCCGAACCCGCCGTCGGAGGTCTGGGTCGAGGTGCGCCGCGCCGACCCGCGCCGCATCGAGGCCCAGGAGCTGCCCGAGCCGCTGACCGAGCCGTTGTACGACCTACGTATCGACGCCATGACCGCCTCGGCCTACGAGGTTCGCGCCGGACAGTTCATCCAGGTCATCGACGTCCAAGGCAGGCAGTGCTCGGATTTCCTGGCCTTCGACGCCCACGCACTGCACGACGGCACCGAGTACGGCCTCGACGCCACCACCACCCGCACGATCGGTGGCGGCGCCTACCCGCGACCCGGGCTGGCGGGCAGGTTCTTCGACCCGCGAGCCCGTCCCCTCCTCGAGGTGGTCCGCGACACCGTGGGTCGCCACGACACGTTCGCCCTGGCCTGCACCGCCAAGTACTACGCCGACCTGGGCTACCCGGGCCACGTGAACTGCACCGACAACTTCAACGCCACGCTGTCGCGGTTCGGTGTGACAGCACGCGCCGGCTGGCCGGCGCTGAACCTGTTCTACAACACGGCCTTCGACGCCGACCACCAGTTGGTCACCGACGAACCGTGGTCCCGGGCAGGCGATTACGTACTGTTTCGGGCCTGTACCGATCTGGTGTGCGCCTCGTCGGCCTGCCCGGACGACATCGACCCGTCCAACGGCTGGATGCCGACCGACATCCACGTCCGCGTCTACGACTCCACGAGGAGGTTCTCCGTGGCGCTGGGACATCGGCCGACGCCCGATGCCGACACGGTGCTGACCAAGCCGACCGCCTTCGCAGCGCGCACCCGTGCGCTGACGCAACAGTTCAGTGAGTACCGGGGTTACTGGCTGCCCACCGCGTACGACAACTTCGGCCCTCAGGACGAGTACTGGGCGTGCCGCGAACGGGTCGCGGTGATGGACCTGTCGGCGCTACGCAAATTCGAGATCCTCGGCCCCGACGCCGAAGCGTTGTTGCAGGCCACGCTGACCCGCAACATCCGCCGGCTGGCCCGCGGGCAGGTCGTCTACTCCGCGATGTGCACCGAGGCCGGGGGTGTGATCGACGACTGCACCGTGCTCCGGCTGGGCGAGAACACCTTTCGCCTGGTCGGCGGCGACCCCTACGACGGCGCGTGGTTGCGCAGCCAGGCCGATCGGCTGGGTCTTTCTCAGGTGTGGATCAAGGACTCCACCGATCATCTGCACAACCTCGCCGTCCAGGGCCCCGCCAGCCGCGACCTGCTCGCCGAACTGGTCTGGACACCGCCGACCCAGCCTGGGCTGCCCGAGCTGGGGTGGTTCCGGTTCCTGATCGGCCGGCTCGGCGGACCTGACGGCGTGCCGCTGGTGGTCTCGCGCACCGGATACACCGGCGAGCTGGGTTACGAACTGTGGATGCACCCTGACACCGGCGAGACGGTGTGGGATGCGGTGTGGGAAGGCGGGCAGCAGTACGGGCTGGCGCCCTTGGGTCTCGAGGCTCTGGAGCTGTTGCGGGTGGAGTCGGGACTGGTCGCCGCGGGCCACGAGTTCGACGACCAGACCGACCCGTTCGAGGCCGGTATCGGTTTCACCGTCCCGCTGAAGACCAAGACCGACGACTACGTGGGCCGCGCCGCGCTGCTCGAGCGCAAGGCTCATCCGCAGCGAGTCCTCGTCGGGCTGCGACTGGACGGCAACGAACTCGCCGAGCACGGCGACTGCGTGCACGTCGGGCGCTTCCAGATGGGGGTGGTGACCAGCGGCGTACGTTCTCCGGTACTGGGTGCCAGTATCGCGTTGTGCCGCATCGCCGTTCAGTATTCGGAACCCGGTACCCGCGTCGAGGTCGGCAAGCTCGACGGGCACCGCAAGCGGCTCGGCGCCACCGTCACCACGTTGCCGTTCTACGACCCGGACAAGACCCGGCCCCGTTCCTGACACCGCCCACTCGTCGACTACCAGGAGAAACCATGACCCGAACCGCCGTGATCGGCGCTGGCCCGTGCGGCCTGGCCCAACTGCATGCCTTCGAACAGGCCCGCCTGGCGGGCGCCGACGTCGGTGACATCGTGTGCTTCGAGAAGCAGAGCGACTGGGGCGGGTTGTGGAACTACACCTGGCGCACCGGACTGGACGAGCGCGGAGATCCCGTGCACGGCAGCATGTACCGCTACCTGTGGTCCAACGGACCCAAGGAGTGTCTGGAGTTCTCCGACTACACCTTCGACGAACACTTCGGCCGAGCGATACCGTCGTTTCCGCCGCGCGAGGTGCTCTACGACTACATCGTCGGCCGCGCGAAGAAAAGCGATGTGCGCCAGTACATCCAATTCGAGTCGCCGGTGCGCGCCGTGTCGTTCGACGGGTCCGCCCGGACGTTCGAGGTGACGGTGCAGACGTGGGAGCCGTCCGGGGACAGCGTGCTGCGCACCGAGTCCTTCGACCATGTGATCGTTGCAACCGGACACTTCTCCACCCCGAACGTGCCCGAGTATCCCGGTTTCGACCGATTTCCCGGGCGCATCCTGCACTCCCACGACTTCCGTGACGCCGCCGAGTTCACCGGCAAGGACCTGTTGATTCTGGGCAGCAGCTACTCGGCCGAGGACATCGCGCTGCAGGCACTGAAGTACGGAGCCGCGTCGATCACGGTGGCCTATCGCACCGCCGCCATGGGCTTCGACTGGCCCGAGGGCATCACCGAGGTTCCCGCGCTACGTCATCTCGAGGGCCGCACCGCGCATTTTGCCGACGGCACCAGCCGCGATGTCGATGCCGTCGTCCTGTGCACCGGCTACCTGCACCATTTCCCGTTCATCGACCCGGAACTACGACTGAGCACCCCGAACAACCTCTACCCCGATGGCTTGTACAAGGGTGTGGCCTGGACCGCCAACCCGCGGTTGATGTATCTCGGCATGCAGGACCAGTACTACACGTTCACCATGTTCGACGCGCAGGCATTCGTCGCCCGCGACCTCGTACTGGGCCGGTTGCCGTCGCCGTCGCCGCAGGAGATGGCGGCCGACGTGGCCGCGTGGCGGGCCCGGGACGCCGAGGTCGGCAGCATCATGGAGCAGATCGACTTCCAGACCGAGTACGTGCGCGACCTGATGACGTTGACCGACTATCCGTCGTTCGATCTCGACCTGGTCAGGCAACACTTCGTCGAGTGGGAGCACGACAAGGAGGAGAGCATCACCGGCTACCGGGACAAATCGTTCGCCTCACCGTGCACGGGCAGCGTGGGCCCGACACCGGGCACCACCTGGTGGGACGAGCCAGACGACAGCCTTGCGCGGTTTCTTCAGCGTTAGCAGAGCACGCCGGCGAACACGGCCCCGGTGACGAGCGCGACGACGATCGCGACCGTGGGCATACCGCTGGACAGTGCCACGACCACGCCGGCGATCGCGGCGATCAGGATCAGGCTCAGCAGCGTGGCGAGCAGCCAGTTGGCCGAGTGGGAAGCGTGTGTCGGCCGAGGAGTCTCGCTGTGCTGCGGGATCATCGCGCCTTCGCCAATTCCAACCATGGCCGCCCTTTCTGTGACTGCGGACACACTATAACCCGGCCATGGCGCAGATCACACCAATGCGCCCGAGTTTGTGACCTTGTCGTCGATTTCGAAAGCCCTACTAACAGAACTGATTAGCGGCACTAATCGGATCTGGATGCTTCGGTACGTTGGGTCCGATGGTGATCGCGAGGCTGGCTGCGCTGGTGGCCGTGACCGCAGTGCTGGTCCAGTGCGCGCCCGATCCGGGGCCCCCGGCCACGCCGTCACCGGCCAGCCCGACGGCAGCCGAACCGGCACCGGAGACGTTCCGCACCGTTCCGCGGCCGCCGCCGACTCCGCCTCCGCCGACTGCCGGCCCGGCCGAGATCAGCTCCGTCACGGCGGCTGACCTGGGCAGCACCTGGAGGGCGGGCTGCCCCCTGCCCCCGGAGCGGTTACGACAGGTCGAACTGGACTACCGGGGTTTCGACGGGCAGACCCACCGCGGCCAGCTGGTGGTCCACGAGGATCTGACCGACGAGGTCATCGACGTGTTTGCCGAGCTCTACCGCATCGGCTATCCGATCGAGCGGATGCGCACGGTCGAGAACTACCCCGACGCCGATGACGAGTTGTCGATGCGCGACAACAACACCTCGGCGTTCAACTGCCGCGACATTCCCGGAACCGGGCAGTGGTCGTATCACGCCTACGGCCGGGCGATCGACGTCAACCCGCGGCTGAACCCCTTCGTGGATCGACGCGGCGACTACCAGCCGGCCAACGCCGCTCGGTGGGTCGACCGCACCCGCACCGAACCGGGCATGCTGCACGACGGTGACGCCGCGGTGCTCGCGTTCACCGACCGCGGCTGGACGTGGGGCGGCCATTGGCGCACCCCGCTGGACTACCAGCATTTCGAGCTTCCCTGACCAAATGCTGACAGGGCGCTGATCAGGTGAGCCCCCGCGCGGGCTTGCGGTAGCGTAAATTCGGGCGCCGTCAAGGAGCGGAGGTTGCCCTGCTTCATCGAATGACAGTGCTGGCCTTGGCCGCGCCGCGACGCATCATCGCCGCTGCGGCCGTGCTGACGGTTGCGTTGGCCGTGTTCGGCGTGCCCGTCGCCAATCACCTCTCCCCCAGCGGTTTTCAGGACCCCGGCTCCGAGTCCGCCAGCGCGGCACGGCTACTCACCGAGCATTTCGGTCACGGCGACGTCGAGATGGTCATCGTGGTGTCCTCCCCCGACGGCGTCGACAGCCCCGCCGTGCGCACGGTCGCCCGGGACATCGTCACCGCACTCGACGAGAATCCGCACGTCGCCGAGATCTCCTCGGCCTGGTCCACCCCCGTCCCGCCGGACCTGATCAGCACCGACCGCACCGCCGGGCTGATCGTCGCGGGCATCACCGGCACCGAAGCGCAGCAACAGACCTACGCCAAGGACATCTCCGAGCAGGTCAGCGGCGAGCGCGACGGTGTCACGGTGCGCACCGGCGGCACGGCGATGGTCAACGTGCAGATCACCGAGCAGTCCCAGCGTGACCTGCTGCTGATGGAGTCGCTCGCCATCCCGCTGAGCTTCCTGGTCCTGGTGTGGGTGTTCGGCGGGCTCCTGGCCGCGGCGTTGCCGGTGGCCATCGGCGCCATGGCGGTCATCGGCGCGCTGGCGGTCCTGCGGGTCGTCACATTCGCCACCGACGTCTCGATCTTCGCGCTCAACCTGGCCGCAGCCATGGGCCTGGCGCTGGCCATCGACTACACGCTGCTGCTCATCTCCCGCTACCGCGACGAACTGTCCGGCGGCGCCGACCGCGCCACCGCGCTGTCCCGGACCATGAGCACCGCCGGCCGCACGGTCATCTTCTCGGCGACGACCGTGGCGCTGTCGATGTCGGTGATGGTGCTGTTCCCGATGCACTTCCTCAAATCCTTCGCCTACGCGGGGGTGGCGACCGTCGCGTTCGCCGCCGCGGCAGCCGTCGTCATCACCCCCGCCGCCCTGGTGCTGCTCGGCGACCGAATCGACTCTCTGAACGTGGCCCGGCTGGCCCGTCGCGTGCTGCGCCGCCCCGACCCCGGACCGGTGCCCGTGCAGCAGCGGTTCTGGTATCGCTGCGCGCACGGTGTGATGCGCCGGGCGCTGCCGCTGGGCCTGGCCGTCGTGGCGCTCCTGCTCGTTCTGGGGGCACCGTTCCTCGGGGTGCGCTGGGGATTCCCCGACGACCGGGTGCTGCCGCAGTCCGCCTCGGCCCATCAGGTCGGCAATCAACTGCGCGAGCAGTTCGCCGCCAACTCCGACACCGCCGTCACCGTCGTCGTCCCCAACAGCGCCGGATTGCCCCCCGAGCAGGTGTCCGGCTACGCCGCCGACCTGTCACGGGTTGCCGACGTCGCCGCGGTGTCTGCACCGACCGGCACCTACGTCGCGGGCAGCAGGACCGGCGCACCGTCCGCGCCGACCGCCGCACGCGACGGGAGCATGTACCTGACTGTCGCCACCACCGCGCCGCTGTTCTCCGACGCCTCGGAAACCCAGCTCGACCGCTTGCACGCTGTCGACGGGCCGGGCGGGCGCACGGTCGAGTTCACCGGCACCGCACAAACCAACCGCGACAGCGTGAACGCGATCACGTCCACCCTGCCGCTGGTGCTCAGCCTGATCGCCGTCATCATGTTCGGGTTGCTGTTCCTGCTCACCGGCAGCGTCGTGGTGCCGCTGAAAGCCCTGGTGCTGAACATGCTTTCGCTGACCGCCGCGTTCGGTGCGCTGGTGTGGATCTTCCAGGACGGCCACCTCGGCGGGCTCGGCACCACCCACACCGGCACTCTGGTCGCCAACATGCCGGTGTTGTTGTTCTGCATCGCCTTCGGCCTCTCGATGGATTACGAGGTCTTCCTGGTCGCACGCATCCGCGAGTTCTGGCTCAGGCCCGGCATGTCCAATGACGAGGCGGTGGCGCTCGGTATCGCCCACACCGGCCGGGTGATCACCGCGGCCGCGCTGATCATGTCGATCTCGTTCGCAGCGTTGATCGCCGCCAGCACCTCGGTGATGCGGATGTTCGGCCTCGGGCTGACGCTGGCCGTCCTCGCCGACGCCACCCTGGTGCGGATGGTGTTGGTGCCCGCCTTCATGCACGTCATGGGCAGCGCCAACTGGTGGGCGCCGCGCTGGCTCAGACGGGTGCACGACCGCCTGGGGATCGACGACGAACCCGCAGCGCCTTTCTCCCAAGTCCCCGGCACCACTGGACCCACAGACCCCTACCCCGAAGTCCCCGAAGAGAAGTCCGAACGGATCATCACATGACCCCCAACTGCGGCAACCCGATCAGTGTCATCACCGGTGTCCAGGGAGCACTGCCGAAACACCGCTACCGCCAGGACGAGATCACCGAGGCTTTCCTCGCGGTGCCCGCGTTCGCCGACCTCGGCGACGTGGTCCGCGGCCTGCACGCACACGCGAAGGTCGACACCCGGAACTTCGTGCTGCCGTTGGAGCGTTACCCGACGCTGACCGATTTCGGTGCGGCCAACGACCTCTACCTCGAGCATGCGGTCGATCTGGCCTGCGAGGCGCTCACGGCCGCGCTGGACGAGGCCGGCCTCGGACCCGGTGACCTCGACATGATCATGACCACCACTGTCACCGGTATCGCGGTGCCCTCGCTGGACGCCAGGATCGCCGGCCGGCTGGGTCTTCGCCCGGACGTGCGCCGGGTCCCGTTGTTCGGGCTGGGTTGTGTGGCCGGGGCCGCCGGAGTCGCCCGCATGCACGACTATCTACGCGGCGCACCCGATCACGTCGCCGCGCTCGTGTCGGTGGAGCTGTGCTCGCTCACCTACACCGCGGCCGAGCCGACCATGGCCAGCCTGGTCGGCAGTGCGCTGTTCGGGGACGGCGCCGCCGCGGTCATCGCCGCCGGCGAACGCCGCGCCGAAGAAATCGGCGTCGGCGGACCCGAAGTGCTCGACTCCCGCAGCCGGATGTACCCGGACTCGTTGGACACGATGGGCTGGAAGGTCGGGCCGACCGGATTGCAGCTGATCCTGTCGCCGAATCTGCCCGAGCTGATCGACCGGTACCTGGCCGACGACATGAGCGGCTTTCTCGGCGATCACGGCCTGTCCGTCGGCGACATCGCCGCATGGGTCTCCCATCCCGGCGGCCCCAAGGTGATCGAGACGATCACCGCCGCGCTCGGCCTCCCCGACGACGCGCTCGAGCTGACGTGGCGCTCACTTGCCGAGGTGGGCAACCTGTCCTCGTCGTCGGTACTGCATGTGTTGCGCGACACCCGCGCCAAGAAACCGCCGGCGGGCCACCCCGGACTGCTGATGGCGATGGGCCCGGGCTTCTGCTCCGAACTCGTGCTGCTGCGCTGGCGCTGAGGACACCGATGCTCGCCTACACCCTGCTGATCGCCCTCGTCGCTGTTGAGCGAGTCGCTGAACTCGTTGTCTCACAACGTAACCTGGCGTGGAGCAGACAGCACGGCGGCGTCGAGTTCGGCGCCGGTCACTACCCGGCGATGGTGGTGCTGCACACCGCGCTGCTGGCCGGTTGTCTGCTCGAGGCCGCGCACCGCGAGTTCCTGCCCGCCCTGGGCTGGCCGATGTTGGCGCTCGTCGCCGCCGCTCAGGCGTTGCGCTGGTGGTGCATCGTCACGCTGGGCCGGCAGTGGAACACCCGGGTGGTCGTCGTCCCCGGCGCCGGGCGCATCACCGGCGGGCCCTACCGGTTCCTGTCGCACCCCAACTATGTCGCCGTCGTCGTCGAGGGGATCGCGTTGCCGCTGGTGCACACAGCCTGGCTCACCGCGCTGGTGTTCACCGTCCTCAACGCCGCGCTGCTGCGAACCAGGATCTCGGTGGAAAACGGTGCGCTGCGGTCACTGGACACCGGTGAAAGGCCGTCGACGTGATCGACCTCGCGGTGATCGGCGGCGGCCCGGCAGGCTTGGCCACCGCCATCCACGCCGCCCGGGCCGGGTTGCACACCATCGTCATCGAAAAGCGTTCCGGCCCGATAGACAAGGCGTGCGGCGAGGGCCTGATGCCGCACGCGACCCGGCAGCTGGAACTGCTCGGCGCGGCCCCGGCGGGCAGGCCGTTTCGCGGGGTGGCCTACCTCGACGCGCGCCACCGCGTCACTGCGCAGTTCGACTCGGGGACCGGGCTGGGCGTGCGCCGCACCACGCTGCACGCCGCGCTGCTCGACGCCGCGGTGGCCGCCGGGGTCGACATCGTGCAGGACTCGGTGCGTGCGGTGAGCCAGGACGACGACGCGGCGACGGTGCACGCCACACGGACCGACATCCGCGCCCGCTACGTCGCTGCCGCCGACGGCCTGCACTCCCCGATCCGGGCGAGCCTGCACCTCGAGCGCCCGGCCGGCCGGGCGCGGCGATGGGGCCTCAAGCGTCATGTCGCGGTGGCGCCGTGGAGCGAGTTCGTCGAGGTGTACTGGTCGGCCGACACCGAGGCCTACGTCACGCCGGTCGCCGACGACTGCGTCGGAATCGCGATCCTCACGTCCCGGCAGGCACGCTTCGAGCAGCACCTCGCCGCCTTCCCCACGTTGCGCGACCGCCTGGACGGGCACGCTCACGGGCCCGACCGCGCGGCCGGTCCACTGCGGCAGCGGGTCCACCGTCGGACCGCGGGCCGGGTGCTGCTGGTCGGGGACGCGGCCGGCTACGTCGACGCGCTGACCGGTGAGGGTCTCGGGTTGGCGTTCGCGGCGTCGCGGCTGCTGGTCGACAGCGTGGTGGCCGATCGTCCGCAGGACTACGAACGGCAGTGGCGCCGGGCCACGCGCCGCTACCGGCTGCTGACGGAGGGCATGCTGGCTGTGGGCACGTCGCCGCTGCGCTCAGTCGTCGTGCCCGCCGCCGCCCACTTCCCGCGCCTCTTCACCGGCGCGGTGAACCTGCTCGCCGACTAGCGCCTCGTCGCGGGCCAGCGCGATGGCGTTGCGTCCCTGCGACTTCGCCACGTACAGCGCCTGGTCGGCGCGCTCGAGCAGCTGTCCCACCGCGGCGTCCGGGTCCACGCCGTGCGCGGTGCGCGGGTAGGCGGTCGCGACCCCGATGCTGATCGTCAAGACGCCGCACGGCGACGCCGGATGGTCGATTCCGAGCGCCCGGATCGCCGCAGCCACCCCCTTGGCGAACGTATACGGGTCGTCGCAGCCGGCCAGCACGACAGCGAACTCCTCACCGCCGTACCGCGCGGCCACACACGTCTGCGGGGAGGCCAGATTCTGCAGGACGTCGGAGACGTCGCGCAGGCACGCGTCACCAGCCTGGTGGCCGAACTCGTCGTTGAACGCCTTGAAGTGGTCGACGTCGACGAACAGCGCCGTCAGAGGTTGGTCGAGTTCGTGGGCGCGCAGCCAGATCTCGCGGGCCCGTTGGGTCAACCCGCGCCGGTTGGCCAGACCGGTCAACGCATCGGAGTTGGCCAGGTCGGTCAGCGACTCCTGCATCTCCCGTTCGAGCGTGACGTCGCGCAGGATGGCCGCCGACAGCCCGTGCGCCGCGCGCCGGCTGTGCACCACGTACCAGCGCCATCCGCCCTCGCGGGAGCGCACGCGAAACGGCAGCGATACCCCCTCGCTCCGTGACGCCATCCGGTTGGTGATCAGGTGCTGGTCCTCGGGATGGACATGCTCGAGCCATTCGGTCCGGCTGATCCGGCCCTGCGGCAGGTCCAGGTGGGTGTGGCCGGTGTAGGCGTGGTGCAGCACGTCGCCGCGGGGGTCGAGCACCAGCACCAGGTCACCGGTCAGATCGGCGACGAGATCGTAGATCTCGCGGCTGACGTGGTCGAGGGCGGACAGCCGGTTGCGCTCCTCGAGCGCCGCGGCGACGATCACCACCATCGCGTATCCGGCGAGCAGGAACGCCTGGGCGTGGATCATCGCCTGCGTTGCGGTGTCTGCCGTGGCGATGAACGGGCCGCGCCCGGCGAAGGTGGTGCCCAGGATGATGACGGCGCCGACCGCCAGCTGCCAGAACGCCGCCGCGATGCCGAACTCGATGAGCATCAGCAGTGCCGGCACGCCGGTGAGGAACATCAGCAGGAAGTTCGACTCGGAGGCCGCCACCGCGCCGAGCCCCAACATCAGCAGCGTGAGGCCGGCGGTGGAAATCAGTTGCCGCCCGGTGTAGCGCCGCCAGTATCTGCGCCAGCGCAGCAGCACCGGCGTCAGGAAAGCGATGCCGACGGCTTCAGCGAGGTACCAGATCAGCGCGGTGCGAGCGAGGCTCTGCAGGTCGGTGGGGCCCTGTTGGTGCACCAGCACGCTGGCCGCGCCGATCAGTCCGGCCAGCATCGGGGCCACGATCACGGCGTAGATGACGAAGCGCCGCCAGCTGCGCACTGAATCGCTGCGGCCGAACACCCAGTCCCGGTCGGGGTGCAGGACCGTCGCGGCGAACAGCACCGCGCTGACGGTGGACAGGGCGGCCAGCTCAGGATGCTGGCCGAGCAGCAACCACGCGGGCAGGTACTGCGTCACCGCGAACGCCAGCAGATACGCCGGCCAGTGCCGGCGGCGGGCGGTCAGCAGCGCCACCAACTGCGGCGCCGCGGCCAGCCAGACCACGGTGAAGGTGCGCCCGTCGACGCTGGCCAGCCAGCGCACCAGATACGACGCGGAGGCGACGGCGGCGGTCCAGCCGATCAGCTGCCAGAGCGGCGGAACCAGGTCGGCACCGCGCACGGGTGCGCGCAGACCAGCACCGCGCACGGGTGCGCGCAGACCGGCAACGCGCACGCGGGCGCGCAGACCGGCCCACCAGCCGTCTGCTTCGGCGCCCGCTGCCATCCGTCTAGTCAACCGCGTCGATATTCGTCTCGGCAATCCCCCGACTGCCCATCCGAGGCTAGCGCGGAGTTCACATTCCCGACTTTGTCGGGAAACACGCGCGCGACACAATGACGCGTCCACGCTCGCAGGCTCGGATTCCAGGAGACGCAGTGACCGATGTCGTGACCTCCACGCCGGAAGATTCCGCCGACCACAACGGCGCCCACCTCGCCCCCACCGGACAGACCCGGTCCGGCATGACCGCCGACGCGCTGCGCGCCGCGGTGTCGGATCACCTGATCTATTCGATCGCCCGGCCGCCGGCGGTCCTCACCCCCGAGCACTACTACAAGGCGCTGTCCCTGGCGGTGCGCGACCGCATGCAGAAACGCTGGATGGCGACCACCCAGGACTGGCTGGATCTGTCGTGCAAGGTCACCTGCTACCTGTCCGCCGAGTTCCTGATGGGCCCGCAGCTGGGCAACAACCTGCTCAATCTGGGCATCGAGGCCCAGGCGCGTCAGGCGCTGGCCGACCTCGGCCAGGACCTCGACGTCATCCTCGACTGTGAGGGCGAGCCGGGCCTGGGCAACGGCGGGCTGGGCCGGCTGGCGGCCTGCTACCTGGATTCGATGGCCACGCTGGAGCGCCCGTCGATCGGCTACGGCATCCGCTACGAGTTCGGCATATTCAAGCAGGAACTCGCCGACGGGTGGCAGGTCGAGAAGACCGACAACTGGCTGGTGCACGGCAACCCGTGGGAG
>CAXEZH010000329.1:0-6235 GCA_964000695.1 uncultured Mycolicibacterium sp.
CCCGCCCCGGACGGAAGAGCGTGGGGCTCACGCTTTCCCGCGGTGTCGATCCGCGATCAGGTGGCCGCGGACATCGCGGTGCTCGACCGGCTCGGTATCAGCGAGGTCGCCGCCGTGGTCGGAGGCTCGATGGGCGGTGCCCGCGCATTGGAGTGGATGATCGCCCATCCCGATCGGGTGCGGGCCGGCTTGGTCCTGGCCGTCGGCGCCCGCGCGACCGCCGACCAGATCGGCACGCAGTCCAATCAGGTCGCGGCCATCAAGGCCGACCCGAACTGGTGCGGCGGCGACTACTACGGCACAGGCCGCAGCCCCGATGTCGGCCTGGAGATCGCGCGACGCTTCGCTCATCTGACCTACCGCGGCGAGCATGAACTGGATGACCGATTCGGCAACGATCCGCAGGCCGGGGAGGACCCCGGTGACGGCGGACGCTACTCGGTGCAGAGCTATCTGCAGTACCAGGGCCGAAAGCTGGTCGCGCGCTTCGATGCCGGGACCTACGTCACGCTCACCGATGCGCTGTCGAGCCACGACGTCGGACGTGACCGCGGTGGCGTCGAGGCCGCGCTGCAGGGTTGCCCGGTGCCCGCGGTGGTCGGCGGAATCACCTCCGACCGGCTGTACCCGCTGCGGTTGCAGGCCGAGTTGGCCGAGCTGCTGCCCGGCTGCGACGGTCTCGACGTGGTGGACTCGAAGTACGGACACGACGGCTTCCTTCTCGAAACCGAGGCTGTCGGCAAGCTGATCCGCCGGACCCTGGAACTCGCGGAGCGGTGACCGAGACCGCGCGACGGCGCTCCCTGTCGTTCGGCGCCGAAGCCGCCGCCTATGAGCGTGGCCGCCCGTCGTATCCGCCCGAGGCCATCGACTGGCTGCTCCCCGACGGTGCACGCCGCGTCCTGGACTTGGGCGCGGGGACGGGCAAGCTCACCACCCGCTTGGCCGAGCGCGGCCTCGATGTCGTCGCGGTCGACCCCGTTCCGGAGATGCTGGAGCTGCTGACCCGGTCATTGCCCGACACTCCGGCGCTGCTGGGCACGGCGGAGGAGATTCCCCTGCCCGACGACAGCGTGGATGCCGTGCTGGTGGCCCAGGCCTGGCACTGGTTCGACCCGGAGCGGGCCATCCAGGAGGTGGCTCGGGTGTTGCGACCAGGGGGGCGGCTGGGGCTGGTGTGGAACAACCGTGACGAACGTCTCGGCTGGGTCAAGGAGCTGGGCCGCATCATCGGCCACGAGGCCGACCCGTTCAGTCAGACGGTCGAGTTGCCGACGCCGTTCACCGATGTCGCGCGGCACCAGGTGGAGTGGACCAGCTACCTGACTCCGCAGGCGTTGATCGACCTGGTGGCCTCGCGCAGTTACTGCATCACCTCGCCGGAGAACGTCCGCACCCGCACGCTCGAGCAGGTCCGCCAGCTACTGGACTCGCACCCGGCGTTGGCCGGCACCAACGGCCTGGCACTGCCTTACGTGACGGTGTGCGTGCGCGCCATGCTCCCATGACCCAGGCCACAGCCGAGGTAACAATTCGGAAACAATACGCTCACAGGTTTTGCACACGCATTCGTGCGTGTTTGCCCAGCTGAGCACCGTGCGGGCTGCCGACTGCCTGGTCAACCGCGTCGTGGAACAACTTGAAGTCGGCAGGTCACCTCGCATACGTTCGTTGGGCCGACGATTTGAAATTCGACTCGCGATACGTAACTCGGTGGTGACAGCTAACAGCTTATGGAATCGGTCAACCCTGCGCTAAACGATCTTTCAGGTGAAAGCGCCCCAGGCGGGCAACCACGCCCTGACTCCAGGGAGCAGCATCTGCGCCGTCCGCGCGCGGCCGACGGGCTGGCCGTGCACAAGCTGGTCGCCGACAGCGGTGTGCTGGACCTGAACTCCACCTACGCCTATGTGCTGCTGTGCACCGACTTTGCCGATAGTTCCATCGTTGCGGAGCGAGATGGACGTGTATGCGGGTTCATCGGTGGGTATCACCCTCCGCAGCGACCAGATGTGCTGTTCGTGTGGCAGGTCGTGGTCGCGGCCTCGGAGCGTGGCACCGGACTCGGCGGAGCCATGCTCGACGCACTGGTGCACCGCATCCGCAGCGAACGCGGCGGACACCCGGTCACGGTGGAGGCGACCGTCGCACCGAGTAACGCGTCATCGCGTGCGCTGTTCGGCGGGCTGGCCCGCCGGCACGGTGTGCCGATGACCGAGCACGACCACTTTTCGGCCGCAGACCTGGACCCCGAGGGCGCACACGAGGACGAACCGCTGCTGCGAATCGGACCGATCACGGCCCCATTGAACGATTGAAGTAATTGAAACGACTAGTGCAGAACTGCAATAGGTCGAACGAAAGGATGTCAATGACCATCACTACGGAGTCGACACTGTCGCAACCCAGCCTTCCTGACGAGTACACCAGCATCGAATCCGAGGTCCGCAGCTACTGCCGCGGCTGGCCGACCGTCATGGACACCGCCCAGGGTTCCTGGGTCACCGACGTCGACGGCCGCCGCTACCTGGACTTCTTCGGCGGTGCAGGCGCGCTGAACTACGGCCACAACAACCCGGCGCTCAAGCAGGCCCTGATCGACTACCTGACCGCGGACAAGATCGTCCACTCACTGGACATGGCCACCGTGGCCAAGACCGACTTCCTGCGGACCTTCAACGACGTCATCCTGGCTCCGCGCAAACTGGACTACAAGGTGCAGTTCCCCGGCCCGACCGGCGCCAACGCCGTGGAGTCGGCGCTCAAACTGGCCCGCAAGGTCACCGGCCGCGAATCGATCATCAACTTCACCAACGCTTTTCACGGCATGACGCTGGGCGCGCTGTCGGTGACCGGTAACTCGATGAAGCGGGCCGGCGCCGGCATCCCACTGGTGCACGCCACCCCGATGCCGTACGACAACTACTTCGACGGCGTCACCGAGGACTTCCACTGGTTCGAGCGTGTGCTCGACGACTCCGGCGGCGGGCTGAACCGTCCGGCCGCGGTGATCGTGGAAACAGTGCAGGGCGAGGGCGGTGTCAACGTCGCCCGCGCCGAGTGGCTGCAGGCGCTGGAGCAGCTGTGCCGAAAGCGCGACATCCTGCTGATCGTCGACGACGTGCAGATGGGGTGCGGACGGACCGGACCGTTCTTCAGCTTCGAAGAAGCCGGGATCATCCCCGACATCGTCACGCTGTCGAAGTCGATCAGCGGCTACGGGCTGCCGATGGCACTGACGCTGTTCCGCCGCGATCTCGACGTGTGGACCCCCGGCGAGCACAACGGCACCTTCCGCGGCCACAACCCGGCCTTCATCACGGCCACCAAGGCGCTGGAAACCTATTGGCAGGACAGCACGTTCAGCGATGAGACGCTGGCCAAGGGCACGCTCATGCGCGATCTGATGGAGAAGATGGCCGCCAACCGGGACGGCATCAGCGCCCGCGGCCGCGGTATGGTCCAGGGGCTGAAGTTCGAGGATGCCGATCTGGCCGGTGCGGTCTGCAAGGCTGCGTTCGAGCGTGGTCTGCTCGCCGAAACCAGTGGCCCGGCCGACGAGGTCGTCAAGCTGCTGCCGCCGCTGACCACGTCGGAGGACGACCTGACCGCCGGGCTCGAGGTGCTCGACGAGTCCATCTCCGCCGCACTCGGCTGACCGAAAACCACACCCGAGGAGTGACAATTTCATGATCGTGCGCACCACTGACGACATCACCGGCACCGAACGCGATGTCTCGGACGGAACCTGGAGATCGAAGCGCATCATCCTGGCCGACGACGCGGTCGGATTCTCGTTCCACGAGACGACGATTCAGGCCGGCTCGGTCAACGAGTTCCACTACCAGTACCACGTGGAGGCCGTCTGGCTGGTCGAGGGCTCCGGCCTGCTGACCAACCTCGAGACCGGTGAGGAGCATCCCCTCAAAGCGGGCTCGATGTACCTGCTCAACGGGCATGAACGCCACCGCATCCGCTGCGACGAGCAGATGCGTATGCTGTGTGTGTTCAACCCGCCGGTCACCGGCCGTGAGGTCCACGACGAGACAGGGGCGTACCCTCCGCCAGCGCAAATCGCATGACCAACTAGCCAACGAAGTTTTGCCTATGAACACACGCACTGACGACCACTATCCAACCCGACTCGACCACGCGATCCCGCCGATCCCGCGCATCGAACCCGGTGTGTGGGGCAGTGCCGATCAGGGCCCGCTCGACGACGAGGCACTTCAGAGCTATGCCAACGGCGGCTACCTCATCCGGCCCCGCACCGTCGGGCCGGACTGGCTGCCGCCGTTGTCGATGGAGCTCAACCGGCTCGGCGCCGAGCTCGATCACGATGACCCGCGGGTCATCCGCGAGCCCGGTGGCGGCATCCGCTCGGTGTTCGAACCGCATCTGCTCAGCAATCTGATCGCTGAGGTGGTGGGCCTGGAGACCGTCCTGCCGGTGGCGCGTCAGCTGCTCGGCAGTGACGTCTACATCCACCAGGCCCGGATCAACATGATGCCGGGCTTCACCGGGAGCGGCTTCTACTGGCACTCGGACTTCGAGACCTGGCACGCCGAGGACGGTATGCCCGCCATCCGGGCGGTGTCCTGCTCGATCGCGCTCACCGACAACTATCCGTTCAACGGCTCGCTGATGGTGATGCCGGGTTCGCACCAGACGTTCTATCCGTGCGTCGGGGCGACCCCGGACGACAACTACACCTCGTCGCTGGTGTCCCAGCGCATCGGCACCCCCGATCAGGACACCCTGGTCAAGGCCTGCGACGAGCGCGGCATCGACCAGTTCACCGGACCGGCGGGCACCGCGTTGTGGTTCGACGCGAACCTGCTCCACGGGTCGGGCTCGAACATCACGCCGTACCCGCGCTCCAACGTGTTCCTGGTGTTCAACTCGGTGGACAACGGCCTGGTCGAGCCGTTCGCCGCCAGATCCCGGCGCCCCAGCTTCCTGGCCGCCCGCGACATCGTCCCCGCCGGCCTGCAGTAGCGTCACCGCCGGCCTGGCTCAGCATTCGCGCCGAACGTGCTCGCACGGTAGCTCGGTGAGCGAAACCACTACCGTCAGAGCACGTTCGGCGCAGCGCGGGCACTCCTGTCAGGCTGCGGTCGTCATCCGCTGACGGATCGCCGTGCGCAGACCGCGACGCCGTCCCGACGTGTCCCCGTTGGTCTTGGCCAGCGGCACCGTCGTCTCGAAGCGGCGCTCGGAGTTCGTCTCCGGCGCGTTGTCCGGCGTGGCCCGCAGGAACCGGTCGGGCAGCGCGAGTTTGAGGATCGTCCAGAACGACTGCCAGTACTGACGGGCCAACGGTCCGGTGGTGTAGGGCAGATCGTACTTCTCACACAGTTCACGCACCCGCACGCTCATCTCGGCGTACCGGTTGCTGGGCAGGTCGGGAAACAGGTGGTGCTCGATCTGGTAGCAGAGGTTGCCACTCATGAACGCCATCACGGGTCCGGCGTTGAAGTTGGCCGAGCCCAGCATCTGCCGCAGATACCACTCCCCGCGCGTCTCGTTCTCGAACTCCTCGACGGTGAACTTCTCGGCCCCGTCGGGGAAGTGCCCGCAGAAGATGACCATGTAGGCCCAGTAGTTGCGGATCAGGTTGGCCACCACATTGCACTTGAGGGTGCTCTTCCAGTTCGTGCCCGCCAACGCCGGATACACCAGGTAGTCCTTGCCGGCCTGCCTGCCCATCTTCTTGCCCATGACCCGCAGATCCTTCATCGCCTGGGCCCAGGTCTTCTCCTTGTTGCGGATCTTCTCGGTCTCGATGTGGTGCAGCGCCACACCCCACTCGAACAGCGTGCCCAGCAGCAGGTTGTACACCGGGTTGCCGATCATCCACGGCTCCCACGGCTCGTCACGCGTCACCCGCATGATGCCGTAGCCCACGTCACTGTCGAGTCCGACGACGTTGGTGTACTTGTGGTGGACGAAATTGTGGGAGTGCTTCCACTGCGCCGACGGGCAGGCGGTGTCCCACTCCCACTCGGTGGAGTGGATCTCGGGGTCGTTCATCCAGTCCCACTGGCCGTGGATGACGTTGTGGCCCAGCTCCATGTTCTCGATGATCTTGGCGCTGGCCAGCATCGTCGTTCCCGCGATGCGGGCCAGGCGACTGCTGCTGGCGAACAACGCGATGCGCCCGCCGGCCGCCAGCGCCCGCTGCAACTGGATGGTGCGCCGGATGTAGCGAGCGTCACGCTCGCCGCGGGACTCC
>CAXEZH010000330.1:0-17610 GCA_964000695.1 uncultured Mycolicibacterium sp.
CGGCAACCACCAGCGCCGCCGCCAGCAAGACGATCAGCTGTCCGACGCCGAAGCCCGGCGGGGGCACCGGCATGGTGCCGGCGACACCGCCGATGCCGTTGGCGCGTCCGCCGCCCGCGGCCGACGACCTCAGCCATGGCAACCATGCGCTGACGGCGACCACCAGCGCACACAGCGCGACCAGCCAACCCGGATACGCGCGAATCATGGGCAAAGACTACTAGGGTGAACCGATGAGCGATCTCCCCGAATGGGCGCGTCGGCTGGACCTTTCCCCGCACCCCGAGGGCGGCTGGTTCCGCGAGACCTGGCGCAGCGATCTGAGGGTTCCGCAATCGGTGCTCCCGCCCGACTACACCGGTCCTCGCAACGCTGGGACCGCGATCCTGTTCCTGCTCATGCCGGGCCAGCAGTCCGCCTGGCACACCGTCCGCAGCGCGGAGCTGTGGCTGTATCACTCCGGGGGTCCGCTACTGCTCGAGGTCGGCGCCGAGCAGCACAGCGCGACGACTCACGTGCTGGGGGCCGACATCATGGCCGGCGAGAGCCCGCAATACGTCGTCCCGCCCGGGCATTGGCAGCGCGCCGTGCCACGCGACGACGAACCCTGCCTGGTCAGCTGTGTCGTCGTGCCCGGATTCGATTTCGCCGACTTCGTGCTGGGCGCGTCTACCGACTGAGCAGTTCGACTGCGGCGGAGACCAGCGCAGCGTTGTCCTCGGCGGTGGATCCGTCAGGCAGCCGCAGGGTGTCCTCCATACCGATGCGGGTCTGCACTCCCCTCACCCCGGCGTGTTCGAGCAGAGGCCAACAACTTTCGTCGAGACCGTGCAGCAGGACCGGAGCGGGCGAGCCCGCTGCGGCCACCAGTGAGATCAGTTCGTCCGCCGTCGCCGCGTCACCGTCGGGGCCCAGCTCGATCATCACCCGCATGCAGTGCGGGGCGATGTCCGACGCGGCCCACGACTCGGCGGCCTCGGCATGGAAGATGCCCACCTCGACACCCAGACCCCTCCCGAGGATCACCTCGGCGAGTTCCGGCGAGCCGGGCTCGTGCCAGTTCAACGACGTGAAGTCGGGCAGCACGTTCCAGCTCTCGACGGCACGTAGCCGCTGCTGGGCATCGGGCAACGCCCAATACCCGGTCGTCACCCCCAGCGGCAGACCGGGGGCGGCATGGCGCACCGCGGACACCGCCGCATCGACGTCCGCGGCGACCAGCGAGTCCACCCCGTCGGCGTTCTTGGGGTGCATGTGCACCGCCAGCGCCCCCGCCCGGTGTGCCGCCACCGCTTCGGAGGCGAGCTGCTCGGGTGTGACGGGCAGGTGCGGATGCTGGTCCGGAGTGCGGGCACCGTTGATGCACGCCTTGACATAGATCTTGGGACTGGCCATCTCCCCATCTTCACCTCTACCCGCCGTCGCGCGCAGCGTGCCTGGCACGCTCCAGTAGCGACCGAAGGCCAAACACACGTTGTGGCCACCGAAGCGAGCGAATTGCTCATCGCAAGGCCTGGCCGTCGGACTCGTCGTTCCAGGTGAACGTCGCGATGCGGGCGACGGACGTTCCGCTACCGTGGCACGATGTCGATGGCGCCACCAGACCCGGTCCTGCAGGAGATGCTCGACGAGCATGCGCTGCGCAAGTTGGTGCACGGATACTGCCGCGCCGTGGACCGCGGCGACACCGAGACGCTGCGCGGGATGTACCACCCCGACGCGGTGGACGGGCACGGGGCTTTCTCGACGGGTTCGGTCGACGACTTCCTCGGCAGGCTCGCCGCTTCCCGTAGGCATCTGCGGTCGATGCAGCATCACATCACGACCGTGAACTTCGCGATCGACGGCGATCGCGCGGAGGGGGAGATCTACAGCATCGCCACCCACACTTTCGCCGCGAAACACGGTGAGACCGAGGTCATCGTCGGTGGGCGGTACCTCGACAAGTACCAGAAGCGCGACGGCACCTGGAGATTCCTCGAGCGGACCATCGTCACCGATTGGGCCCACGTGCATGACCCGTCGTCGGTGGACCTCCGTCACCCGATGGTCAAGGATTCTCCGAAAGGCAGCCTCGGCCCGGATGATCCGTCGTTCGCGTTGTTCTCGCTGCTGGGCGGCCGTGCGTGAGGTAAGCGTGGGCCGCCCTGACGTAGATCGTTGGATCTCCCCATCTTCACCTCTGGCCTGGGTCACGCACAGAGATCGTCGCAACTAGTAACGGCCGAACGCCAAACACACGTTGTGGCCACCGAAGCCGAACGAATTGCTCAGCGCATAGCGGTAGTTGCCCGGGCGCGGCGAACCGGCGACGACGTCCAGGTGCACGTCGGGGTCGAGGTTCTTCAGATTGCGTGTCGCCGGCACCACCCCGTGCTGCAGCGCCTGCAGCGTCAGCACCGCCTCCACCGCACCGACCGCGCCTACGGAATGCCCGAGAGCGGCCTTGGGTGCGAACACTGCCGGGCGGTGCTCGCCCATCGCGTTGTTGATCGCCACCGACTCGGCCACGTCGCCGACCGTGGTGCCGGTGGCGTGGGCG
Organism: uncultured Mycolicibacterium sp.; assembly: GCA_964000695.1. Taxonomy (GTDB): domain Bacteria; phylum Actinomycetota; class Actinomycetes; order Mycobacteriales; family Mycobacteriaceae; genus Mycobacterium. Next base: position 2,543 of record CAXEZH010000330.1, read on the forward strand.
TTGACGTGGTCGATGTCGCTGGGCTGCAGACCGGCCAGCTGCATCGCCCGGGTCATCGCGTACCCGGCCCTTCTGCCGTTGGGATCGGGGGCCACCATGTGGAACCCGTCGGACGTCACACTGGCGCCCATCAGCCGGCCCAGTATCCGGGCGCCGCGAGCACGGGCGTGCTCCTCGGTTTCGATGACCAGCAGGGCGCCGCCCTCACCGAACACGAAACCGTCGCGATCCCGGTCGAACGGCCGGCAGGCACCCGCGGGATCCTCGTTGTTGCGCGACAGCACGATCCGCATCTTGGCGAATCCGGCGATCGACACCGCTTCGATCCGCGACTCCACGCCGCCGCAGATCGCGATATCGGCCTCACCGAGCACGATTTGCCGCCAGGCCGCCGCGATGCCCTCCGACCCCGACGCGCACGCCGACACCGGCGTGAAGACGCCGGCCCCCGCGTGCCGTTCCACCGCGACCGCGGTGGAGGGGCCGCTGGGCACATACATCGGCACCGTGTCGGGCGCCACCGCCTCGACACCGCCGGCGCGCAGGTCGTCGTAGGCGAACACGAGGCGCTCGACCCCGCCGGCACCGGTGCCGATCGACACCGCGAGGCGACGGGTGTCGACATCGGGTTCGCCGGCGTCGCGCCAGACCCTTCGCGACAACACCATGGCCATCCGTTGCACATAGGACAGGTGTTCGACCTCGTGCTCGGTCAGCTGGTCGTCGAACGTCTCCAGCAGGTGTCCGCCGATCCGAACGGGCAGGTCGTAGCGCGTGATGGACTCGTCCTCGAGCAGCCGGATCCCGCTTCGGCCGTCCAGCAGCGCCTGCCAGGTCGTGTCGACGTCGGTGCCCAGCGCGGTCGTCATCGCGACGCCGGTGACCACGACGTCGGGCAGCTTCCGTTTTGTCGCATTCGTCATGACTTCGTCACCCCCTGCCTATCTTGGCGCAGGGGTTACCCGCCACGTCAAGCCTTACTCATCCGTCAACGAACGACCTCATTCGCCAACGTGCGACCTCGAGCGTAAGCGAGCCACGTCATCGGTCGGCGAGCGAAGTCAGGTTGAACCCGGCGCCGGTCGGATCGGCCACGGCCGCCAACCGCCCGTACGGGGTGTCCTCCGCGGCGCGCAGAACGCTGCCACCCCGCTCGACGATCAGGTCGACGGTCTTGTCGACGTCGTCGGTGGCGAGGAACACCGACCACTCCGATGTGGTTTGCTCGGGCAGCACCGACCCATCCATCACACCCAGCAGCGCCTCACCGTCGAACAGGGCGGTGCTGTAGCGGAATTCGTCGGTGTCGGAGACGGTCTCGGTCTGCCAGCCGAACACGTCGCGATAGAACTGCAGTGCCGCGCCGTAGTCACGGGCGGTCAGCTGGTGGTAGGCGGGCGCCCCCGCTTCCTCGACCACCTCGAAGCCACGGTGCCCACCGGGTTGCCACAGCCCGACCAGCGCACCGGCGGGATCGACGAACACCGACATCCAGCCCTTGTCCTTGATCTCCATCGGCTCAGCGCCGCCCTCGGCGCACAGCACCGCACCGGCCGTCGCGGCTTGCGCGAGGGTGGCACGAATATCGGCGGTGTGCAGGTAGACGGTCCAGCCGTCCGGCATGTTCCACTGCGGATCGTTGGCCATCATCCCGGCGACCGGCCGGCCATCGCACAGGGCGTTGAGGTAGCCGTGGTATCCGGGACCGTAGGACTCGAACGTCCAGCCGAAGACGGCGCCGTAGAACTCCTGCGCGGTGTCGAGGTCGGAGGTGGTGAGGTCGATCCAGATCGGTGCGCCGAGCGGGGCGGATTCGCGGACGGGCATGACAGCTCCTCGAAGGTCAGGGATCACGACACCCGTGCTGACCGTCGCCGACCGGAAAACTCATCGACCCGTCGAAGGATTGCGGTGCCCCGGTCGCGGTTTCCACCCCGGGGCCGCCGCAATCGTGGGCTACGCCGGCGCGTAACCCAGAGTGGCTTTCGTCTCCAGGTACTCGTCGAAGCCGAAGCTGCTCCACTCGCGGCCGTTACCGCTGCGCTTGTAGCCACCGAAGGGGGCGTTCAGGTCGAAGCCGTGGTTGATCGCGACCGAACCGGCACGGATGCGCCGCGCCACCGCCCGGGCCGCGTCCAGATCAGCTCCCGAGATGTAGCCGGCGAGGCCGTACTCCGTGTCGTTGGCGATCTCGACGGCCTGGTCGAGATCGTCGTAGCCGAGAATGCACAGCACCGGCCCGAAGATCTCCTCGCGCGCGATCGTCATGTCGTTGCTGACATCGGCGAACACCGTCGGTTTGACATAGTAGCCGGTCTCCAGGCCCTCCGGCCGGCCGGTGCCCCCGGCCACGACCGTGGCGCCGTCGTCGATGCCCTTCTGGAGCAACCCCTGGATCTTCTCGAACTGCGCCTGCGACGCCACGGGACCGATGGACTTCTTGTCGGAGGGGTCGCCGACCTTGACGCCCTCGATGACGGTGCGGGCGATCTCCTTGGCCTCCTCCATCCGCGAGTTGGGCACCAGCATCCGCGAGGGCGCGTTGCAGCTCTGTCCGCTGTTGAGCATCATCGTGGAGACCCCGGCGGTCACGCTCTCGGCGAAGGCGTCGTCGTCGAGCACGATGTTGGGGCTCTTGCCGCCCAGCTCCTGCGTGACCCGTTTGACGGTGGGCGCCGCGTTACGGGCGACCTCCACCCCGGCTCGAGTCGATCCGGTGAACGACACCATGTCGACGTCGGGGTGGCTGGACAGCGCCACGCCCACACCCGGCCCGTCACCGTAGACCAGGTTGTAGACCCCGGCGGGAACACCTGCGGCGTCGATGATCTCGGTGAAGATCTGCGCCGAGTACGGAGCGACCTCCGAAGGCTTGAGCACCATCGTGCACCCGGTCGCCAACGCCGGGAACACCTTGCACGCGATCTGGTTGATCGGCCAGTTCCACGGCGTGATCAGTCCGCAGACCCCGATCGGCTCCTTGACCACCAGGGTGTTGCCGAGCTGCTCTTCGAACGAGAAGTTCTTCAGGACGTCGATGGCGGTCATGAGGTGACCGGCTCCCATCGCCACCTGAGGTCCGGCCGCCAGCGACGGCGGAGCGCCCATCTCCTCGCTGACCGCGTCTGCGAGGTCGCCCGACCGTTTCTGGTACTCGGCCTGGATCGCCTGCAGCACGTCGAGGCGCTCCTCGCGGGTGGTCTGCGACCACGAGGCGAACGCCCTGCGGGCCGCCTGCACCGCGACGTCGACGTCGGCGGCCGAGCCGATCGCGATGACGCCGGAGACCTGCTCGGTGGTGGGGTTGTCGACCTCGAGGGTGTTGGGCCGCACGGGATCGACCCAGGTGCCGTCGATGTAGAACTTCAGGTATTCGCGCATGACTCCACTCTCCCTCAGTCGGAACCGTTACTGGGTGCCTTCTGCATACCAGGTTCGGAAGCGGTCGTATTTCGGCATCTCTTCGGAGTTCGCCTTCGGGTCGATGCAGACGTGCACGACGGCCGGCTTGCCGCTGGCGTAGGCCCGCTGGATGGCGGGACCGATCTCGTCTTCCTTCTCGACGTATTCACCGTGGCAGCCGAAGCCCTCACCGATCTTGTCCATCCGGACGTCCTTGCTCCAGTGCACACCGGGCTGCGGTGACGGTTGCTCGAAGGTGCGTTTGTACACGCCCACCTCCAGCCCCCACTGATGGTCCACCCCCACCACGCACACCAACGGAAGCTTCTCCCGAACCGCGGTTTCCAGCTCGGCGACGTGGAACAGGAAAGCCGAGTCGCTGGTGAGCAACATGACCGGCCTGCTGCGCCCCTCGGCCACCGACGCGCCGACCGCGTAGGGCAGGCCGGTTCCGAGGTGACCGAAGTTCTGATTCCAGATCACGTCGCGGGGCTTGGTCTGCGAGTAGGTCCACTGGAAGATCACCGTGGCGCCCCCGTCGCGCACCATGATGCCGTCCTCGGCGAACTCGTCGAACGCCTTGGTGGCCTCCACGACGAAGCGCGCCGGATGTACCGGCGTGCGTCCGCTCGGCGCCTCGTCGGCGACCCGCGCCAGCTCCGCGTCGTTCGCCTTGACCAAAGTGTCGAGGCTGTCCGACGGAGAACGCGGGCTGTCTTTCAAGGCCTCGACGAGCTGGGGGACGACGCCGCGCAGGTCACCCACCAGCGGGACGTCGATCCGGCGGTTGACACCGATGGCCGTCGGGTCCTGCTCGACGAGCACCCATCTGCGATTCGCGTCGTTGTCTGCCCAATGCTGGGTACGCCCGTAGTGCATGGGTTCACCGAGTTCGGTACCCAACGCGACACACAGATCGGATTCCTCCACCGCCTGGTTGGCGGCCGGCGAGAACAGGTAGGGAAAGGTGCGGTCCTGCAGACCGGGGATGAACGACGTTCCGCCCGAGGTCTGGATCACCGGGCAGGCCATCAGCTCGGCCAGTTCCTTGACCTGCTGCTGGGTGCGAGAGGTGTGCACACCGTGGCCGACCAACAGCACGGGGCTCTTGGCCGCGCGAATCAGCTCCACCGCCTCGGCCACCTCGCGGGCGCCCGCGCCCTGGTTCACCAGCCGGTAGGCCGGGGGCTCGGGTGCCTCCCCGACACTGAGTTCCTCGAGGATCACGTGCGAGGGGAACTCCACATACGACGGACCGGGGGTACCGGACATCGACCGGCGAATCGCCTCGTGGATGATCTCGTCGGTCTGGTCGGCGTACTCGATGGAACTGCTGTACTTGACCGACGGCGCGAACAGGCCTTCCTGCTGAACGAACTGGATCCGGCCGCGGCGGACCCGGCGTTCGGTGACCCGGGCCCGCTGCCCGCCGAGGAAGATCACCGGCGAGTTCTCCACCAACGCGCACATCATGGCCCCGGCGATGTTGGCCACACCCGGTCCCAGGGTCCCGATGCACAGACCGGGCCTGCCCGTCATCCGGGAGGCCGCCTCGGCCATGAACCCGGCACTGAGCTCGTGGTGCGGCGCGACCACGGACCAGCCACGCGCATGCGCCTCGGAGAACATGTGCACGAAGTTCGGGTCCGGAATGCCGAACAACGTGTTCACGCCCTCTGCCTCGAACAGGTCGAGAATGCGCTTGTAGACAGGTACACCCATCGTCATTTCCTTTTCATCGGGTCGAGTAGCGCTGAGCGAGCTTCTTGCGGTGCGCTGCAGGGGAACCGAACAGAGAACGGTTCAGAGCGGCGCGTTTGAGATAGGCGTGGATGCCGCTCTCCCAGGTGTAGCCGATGCCGCCGTGCAGCTGCATCGCCTTGCCGGCCACGGTGACGGCCGTCGACGTGGCATGCGCCTTGGCCATGGCCGCCGCGATCTCGGTGTCTCCACCGGCGGCCACCAGGGCCACCGCGTCGGCGACGAGCCGGCGCGACACCTCGATGTGGACGAGCATGTCGGCACAGGCGTGTTTGACGGCCTGGAAAGAGCCGATCGGGCGGCCGAACTGATGGCGCACCCGCACGTAATCGACCGTGGCGGTGAGCATCTGCTCGGCAACGCCGAGGCTGTCGCAGGCGATCGCGACGGCGGCGCGGTCCAGCAGCGCGGCGACCCCCCGATCGTGGGCGAAGCCCAGCACGGTGGCCACCGGCGCGGCGTCGGCGGTGACGGTGGCCAGGCGCCGTGTCTCGTCGAGCACCGGTTGCACCTCGACGGTCAGCTCCCTACTGGGCACGAGGGCCAGGCCGGTGCCGGTGGCGCTGCCGGTGACGACGAGCAGGTGGTCGGTGCCGACGGCATCCGGGACGAACTCGGCGTGTCCGGACAGTCGGCTCCCGTCGAGCGCGAACTCGCCGAGGGCCACCGCCATCCGGAGCTCGCCACGGGCCACCTGGCCGAGCAGAGCCTCGCTGTCTGGGCCCGCCGTGGCTGCCAACGCACCGACCGTCAGCACCCCGTTACCCAGGTAGCCCGTGACACCGGCGGCGCGGCCGATCTGGTCGAGCAGTATCGCGGTTTCGGCGAAGGAGGCCCCGGCACCTCCGAGGTCATCGGGTACCTCGATGCCGACCCAGCCGGCGTCGACCAGCTCCTGCCACCCCGGCTCGCGGTCTTTGGCCAGTAGGTCGCAGGCCACGGCGCGCAGCTCGTCATGGAATTCGGCGAAGTCGTCTGCCATCACGCCACACTCGGCTCCCGCGGCAACCCCAGACCGCGTTCGGCGATGATGCTGCGCTGGATCTCGCTGGCCCCACCCGGAATCGTCCACTCCCACGAACCGACGAAATCGAGTACCCAGGAACCGGATTCCCAGCCACTGGACATCGGCTTGGTCAACGCGGTATGTGCCTGCGGGCCGCTGATCTCGACGGCGAAGTCGGTGAGGCGCTGCAGCAGCTCGCTGTAGTACAGCTTGACGATCGACGCGTCAGCTGGTCCCCCGGCGACGCCTTCGACGATGCGCCGGCACATCCCGCGCAGCCCCGTGATCTCGATCTCGAACTGCGCCAGCCGGTCTGCGACGACCGGGTCGTCGACGGGCGCGGCCTCCACCAGCCGGCGGAACCCGGCGTGGGCGAGACGCTCGGCCAGTTCCAGCATCGTCATCCCCCGCTCGGCGCCCAGCGTCGCCTGCGCCACCTGCCAGCCGGCGTTCTCGGCGCCGATCAGGTTGTCGGCGGGGATCACGACGTCGTCGAGGAAGATCTCACAGAAGTGGGAGTCACCGATCGCGTTGCGGATGGGCCGCACGTCGACGCCCGGTGTCGACATGTCCATCAGGAAGTACGAGATCCCCTTCCGCTTGGGGGCGTCGGGGTCGGTGCGGGCCAGCAGCAGGCACCAGTCGGCGTGCCGAGCGCCGCTGGCCCAGAGCTTCTGGCCGTTGACGACGAAGCTGTCGCCGGTCCGGCGGGCGGTGGTGCGCAGCGAGGCGAGGTCGGAGCCGGCTTCGGGCTCGGAGAAGCCCTGGACCCAGAGCTCCCCGTCGAGGATCGCCGGTAGATGCCGCCGGCGCTGCTTCTCGGTGCCGGCCACCAGCAGTGTCGAGGCTGCGTGGTGGATGCCGACGAACGCCAGCACCAACCGCGGGGCGTCGTGTGCCGCGAGTTCCTGGTAGAGCACCACCTGGTCCGCCACCGACATCACCGGATCGGCTCCTCGCGTGGGCGGCCCGCCGCCCCACTCCGCCGGCCAGTGCGGCACCGCGTACCCGGCGCTGTGCAGTTCGGCGAACCACGCCTTCTGGAACCGGACGAATTCTGTTTCGTCGACCCCGGATTGGGTCACCCGCCAGTCACGCGGGATGTGGTCGCGGCACCACTGGCGGACCTCGCGCCGAAATTCGGCCTGGTGCGGTGGTTCCGGCGGGTTGTCGTGCATTCCCTCGGATTCGGCTGGTTCGGATTGTTCGAGGCTCATGCGAACACCCCCGCCAATCCTCGGCGGCCGGCGGCATTCGTCAGCTCCTCGCGCGTCGCGGAGCACCCGAACGGCAGTCGCCGCAGCGGTTGGCTGTGGCGCGACAGCCACGACAGCGTGGTCTCGTCGCAGAAGCCGACGGCGCCGTGCAGCTGGTGGCACACCCGGAACACGACGTCGGCGGCTTCGATCGCTGCGAGTCGAAGCGCCAGCGCGTCCGCGACGGCGTCGGGACGGCCGGTGGTGGCGCTCCAGAGCGCGTGCTTGGCCAGGATGTCCAGGCCGCTGCGCTCCACCTCGGCGTCGGTGAGCTGGAACTGCACGCCCTGGAACGATGCAAGCGGCTGGGCGAACTGCTTGCGCAGCGTGACGTGCGCGACGGTGAGCTCGATCGCGCGGTCGAGCATGCCGAGCAACGTCCAGCACGGCAACGTGAGGGCAAGGGCTATGTCACCGGAGCCGGCGTCGTCGATCGGCGACAGCTCCAGCTGGGTGACGAAGCCCGGCTGGATCTCACCGTGCCCGCTCACCATGGCCCGATGTCCGGCCACGTCGACCGTCGCCCACCGCAGATCGAGTCCGGCCACCGCGGCCGCGGGGCGTTCCCCGCCGACGACGATCACACCGTCGGCGTCGAGGTCGGTCGGTGCGGCCAGGCGTTCGGCCAGCGGGTACGGCACGGCCCAGTATCCGGCGGCGCGACACAGCGCCGCAGCGGCCTCGAGTCCGTCGGCATCCGAACGGGGGTCGAGTTCCCAGGCGCCGAGGCCGGCGAGCACGGGGCCCACCAGGGATTCTCGCCCGCTCGGCGCCTTTTCGGCCTGGAGAACGAGCTCGTCGCCGCCGGCGGCGTCGAAGGCATTCCGAACCTGCCGACCGTATTCCAGTGCGTCATCGCTGAGATCGAGGATCATGTCCGCCCTGCCAACATCGCCCGGGACAACAGGATCCGCTGCATCTCGATGCTTCCCGACGACACGGTGGACGCCTGCGAGTAGCGCCAGTGGTCCTCGACTTCGCCGAGGAACCACCCCGCCCGGGCATCGGTGTGGCGGACCTCCGCGGCGATGTCCATCAACACCTCGGCGCTGTCCTGGTCGAGCTTCGTCACCGCGATGCGGTAGGCGGCGGCGTCACCCGGGGTGACCCGGCCGCTGTCCTGCAGCGCGACCACCCGGTAGGCCAGCAGCCGGGCCCGGCGGCAGTGCATCAACATCCGTATCCACCGCCCCCGCAGCTCGTCCGACAGCTCGTCCCACCGCTCACCCAGCACTGCGGGCGCGGCCGCCAACAGCCGTTCGCAGCGCGCGTAGCGGGCGATGCCGACCCGTTCGAACGACATCACGTCCTGCACGATCGACCAGCCCGCATCGACCGTGCCGAGCACGTCGGCCTCGGTCACGCGCAGGTCGTCGAAGAACACCTCGTTGAGGTGATGTGGCCCCAGCATGGTGCCGATGGGGCGAACCGTGATGGCGGGATCGTCCATCGGGACGAGGAAGATCGTCAGACCCTGTTGCTTCTTCGTGGTGGCGCCTTCTCCGATCCGGGAGGTGCGGGCCAGCAGGAAACACCACTGCGCCATCGTCGCGTAGGAGGTCCAGATCTTCTGACCGCTGACCAGCCAGCCGTCTCCGTCCGGGCGGGCGAAGGTGCGCAGCGACGCCAGATCCGAGCCGGCCTCGGGCTCGGAGAACCCCTGACACCAAATCACCTCGCCCGCGGCGATCGGCGGCAGATGCCTGCGCTGTTGCTCGGCGCTGCCGTGGCGCATGATGATCGGCCCGACCCAGTTGACGCCCATGTACTGCGCGCCTCGCGGCTCGTGGGCCGCCCACATCTCTTCGCGTACGACGGTCTGCTCCCACACCGATGCGTCACCGCCGCCGAACTCCTGCGGCCACGCCAGACACAGCAGGTGCCGCTCGGCCAGTGTGCGGCAGAAGCGTTGCGCCGTCTCGAGATCGGCCGGGTCGTGCGTGAAGGCGCCCAGAAAGTGTTCCGGCACATGCTCGGCCACCAACTCGCGCAGCTCGCGGCGCAGGTCTCCGGCGCGCTTACCCATGTCGAAATCCATCGCGCTGTCCTATCCCGAGCCGACCGCGTCGGGCGTGCCCAGACCCAGCTCGTCGAGGACGGCGGCGGTGTCGGCGCCCAGTTCCGGTGCGGGTCCGCGTACCTTGCCGGGGGTGCGGGAGAACCACGTCGGCACACCCGGAAAGCGCACGGGGCCGTGCGGCGTGTCCACGGTTTCGAAAAGGCCGACGGCGTTGAGGTGTTCGTCGTGGAACAAGGCGTCCGGGGTGTTCAACGGCGCCGCCGGAATCTCCAGCTCCCGGAACAGTTTCAGCCATTCGTCGGTGGTGCGCTCGGCCAATGTCTGCGCCACCAAGCCGTAGACGGTGTCGATCTCGTTGGCCCGCGATTCCAGCGTGGCATACAGGTCGGTGGCCCACGGTGGTGCGACGGCGTCGATGAACGCGCTCCAGTGTTTGTCGTTGTAGATCAGCGCGGCGATGTACCCGTCCTTCGTCTGGTACGGGCGGCGGTTGGGCGCGACGGTCCGCGGGTAGACGGCCGGACCGAGCGGGGGGTCGAACATGGCGCCGTTGGCATGCTCGACCAGCATGAAAGAGGCCATGGTCTCGAACATCGCCACCTCGACCTCCTGCCCCTCGCCGGTACGTTCGCGGTGGAAGAGCGCCATCGTCGTGGCGTACAGCGCAGTGAGGCCCGCGACCTTGTCGGCCATGATGGTGCCGACGTAGTCGGCCTCGCCGGTCAGCTGCTTCTGCACCGCGGGCAACCCGCATTCGGCCTGGATGGTGTCGTCGTACGCCGGCCGGTCGCGATCGGGGCCGCGCCTGCCGTACCCGTAACAGTTGGTGTAGACGATCGACGGATTGATCGCCGCGACATCGTCGTAGCCGAACCCCAGCTTGGCGATCGCCTTGGACCGCATGGAGTGGATGAACACGTCGGCCCCCTCGATCAACGCACGCATCGCGGCCCTGCCGTTCTCGGAGCGCAGATCCAGCACCACGCTGCGCTTGCCGCGGTTGACGTTGACGAACACCCCGCTCATCCCCGACACCGGGCCCACCGAGATGAATCGGGTGTTGTCCCCCTCGGGGGGTTCGACTTTGACGACGTCGGCGCCCATGTCGGCCATGATCTGGGTGCAGTAGGGGCCCATCACCATCGCGGTGAGGTCGACGACGCGGATCCCGGCCAGCGGTCCGGTGTCAGGCATGGGCCGCTCCCTGGGTTCGTGCCGCCATCGCGAAGCTGTACCGGATGTGGTCGTTGTGACCGTCCGGCACGATCGGGAAAGTCAGGGGCTCGCTCCGATCCCGGATCGCGCCCAGGTGCTCGGCGACCTCGGCGATCGTCCAGGACGGGCGGTACACGCCCGGGGACTCGGCTACCGTGGCCGTCGCCACCCTCCCGGCCAGCGCGATGAACATCTCCCCTGTCACAGCGCAGCTTTCGTGGGCGAGGTAGGCCACCACGGGCGCGACCAGGTCCGGGCCCATGGGCGGGTACGCCGAGGTGTCGATGCCCTCGGCCATGCGGGTCACCGCTGCGGGGACGATGACGTTGCTCTTCACGCCGTGCGCCGCGCCCTCCAGCGCCGCGACGTTGGACAGCCCGATGACGCCGGCCTTGGCGACGGCGTAGTTGGCCACGTCGTGGTTGCCATACAGCCCGCCGATCGACGAGGTGAGCACGATGCGCCCGTAACCGGCCGCACACATCACCGGGAACGCCGGCCGCACAACGTGGAAGGCGCCGCGCAGGTGCACGTCGAGGACCGCGTCGAAGTCGTCGTAGGTCATCTCCCGCAGCGACGCCCGGCGCACGATGCCCGCGTTGTGCACGACGATGTCGACGCCGCCGAAATTCTGCTGCGCGGTGTCGATGATCGCCCGACCGCCGTCCGGTGTGCTCACCGAGTCGGTGCTGACGACGGCTTGTCCCCCGGCGTCGAGGATCTCGCGCACCACGTCGTGCGCGGGCCCGGCGTCACCGCCTGCCCCGTCGAGGGAGCCACCGGGGTCGTTGACCACGACCTTGGCGCCGAGAGCAGCCAACATCGTCGCGTACGCGCGGCCGAGGCCGCGACCGGCACCGGTGATTACGGCCACCCGGCCGTCGAAGCGCAGATCCTCCTCGCTCAAGCGAACGGCTCCTCGCCCTGGAGCTTCGTGCGGTTCAGCAACCGGCCGGAGTTCGGGTTGTAGGGCCGCGCACGGTGCAGGGTCCCGGTGTTGTCCCAGATCACCAGGTCGCCGACCGACCACTGATGGCGGTAGACGAACTGGGGCTGGGTGCAGTGCTCCCGCAACCGGACCAGCAATTCGGTCCCGGCCCGACGGTCCATCCCGACGACGTGGCCGGCGGTGCAGCCCAGCACCAGTGACTTGCGCCCCGAGCGGTGCCGCCACACCAGCGGCAGTTCGCGTTCCCCGATGGCCATCATCGCCTGCAGCGTCTTCAGATCCGGCTCGGGCTCGTAGTACATCAGCGTCGTCCATGTCGAATGCACGACCCGCAGATCCTCGATCGCGGCCTTGTCCTCGTCGGACAGATCGTCGTAGGCGGCGTAGGTGTTGCAGAACTCGGTGTCTCCGCCGCCGTCGCTGGGCAGCACCTTGCTCGACAACAGCGACGCCAGGATCGGTACCTCGTTCATCGTGCCGTCGAGGTGCCAGTACAGCGAGCCCTTCAGATAGTCGGCGTGCTTGTTGACGGTGGTGTCGAGCGTGACGTTGTAGACCTTTTCGCCCTTGCGTTCCGTGGCCAGCGTGCCGAGCGTCTCGGTGAAGGCGATCTGTTCGTCGTCGGTGAAGCCGATCTGCGGGAACACCAGCACGCCGCGCTGTTCGAGTAGTTCGCGCAGGGCGCCGGCGTGGTAGCCGGACAGCAGATCGGCCTTGTCGGCGCGGATCTCGGTGCCGATGCGCGGGCTGATCTCGCAGGTGGTCAACGCCGTCGAGGTGGTCACGGTGCCAGCTCCAAGCCGTCCAGGTCACCCTTGGCGCGCCACTGCGCGATCAGCTCGTCGAAGGCGTAGAAGCCCGGCGAGTAGAAGTCGCCGAGGAAGGATCCGTTACCCACGGCGCCGCCGCGTCCCTCGTTGTTGTAATAGCCCGGGGTGCAGGAGAGTTCGAAGGCGGAGTTGTCGATCGCCAGTTCGCGCACCGTCGCCACCCAGGCGTCCTGACCGTCCTTGCTGGGTTCGACCATGGTGGCGCCCCGGTTCTGCGCCTCGGCGACGATATAGGCGATGTGTTGCGCCTGCTGTTCGAACATCGCTGTGGTGTTGGCCGATACACCGCCCTGGATGAAACCCATGAAGAACTGATTCGGGAATCCGCGGCTCGTCATCCCGTGCAGCGTCTGATACCTGTCCTTCCAGTACTCGAACAGTGACAACCCGTCGCGGCCGACGATGCGGTCGATCGCGTACCGGCGGCTGATCTCGGTGGAGATCTCGAAGCCACTGGCGAAGATCACGCAGTCGACGTCGTACTCGATGCCGTTGGCGACGATGCCTCTGGATGTCAGTCGTTCTACGCCTTTGGATTCCGCCACGTCGACCAGTGTCACGTTGGGTCGGTTGAACGTGGCCAGGTACTGCTCGCTCGAACAAGGACGCTTGCACATGAACCGGTAGTAGGGCTTGAGCGACTCGGCAGTGTCGGGATCGTCGACGATGGCCTCGATGCGGCGGCGCAGCCGCTCCATGATCTTGTAGTCCTCCTCTTCGCGGAAGGCCATGATCTGCTCGATGGTCACCGCGGTGGGATCCGCACTGCCCGCGATACGGGCGGTCAGGTTGCGGCCCAGCTCGGTCCAGAAGTCGCACACCAGGTCCGGCTCGCCGAAGACCACGCCGACGAACGGTGACCAGTTGTGGAAGTTGCGCTTGCGTTCCTCCTGCCAGCCCGGTTGCAGCGCGGCAGCCCAGTCCGGGTCGGTGGGGGTGTTCGCCCGTTCGTCCACCGAGGACGGCGTGCGCTGGAACACGAACAGCTCCTTGGCGTCGCGGCCCAGGTGCGGCACCAGTTGGATGCCGGTCGCACCGGTGCCCACGAGGGCGACCCGCTTGTCGGCGAGTTTCTCCAGCCCGCCGTCGGCGTCACCGCCGGTGTAGTCGTAATCCCAGCGCGCGGAGTGGAACACGTGGCCGCCGGCATCCCGGAACTCCTTGATGCCGGGGATACCGGGCAGCTTCGGCCGGTTGTAGGAGCCCTGCGCCATCACCACGAACCGGGCCCCGATCTCGTCGCCGCGGTCGGTGCTGATGCGCCAGCGCTTCGCCGAGTCGTCCCAGTGCAGCTCACGAACCTGTGTGGAGAACAGCGCACCGTCGTACAGGCCGAAGTGCTTGCCCATGTTGCGGCAGTGCTGAAAGATCTCGGCGCCGTCGGCGAACTTCTTCGACGGCATGAAGCCGAGCTCTTCGAGCATCGGGATGTAGCAGTAGGCGTCGTTGTCGCACTGGATGCCGGGAAACCGGTTCCAGTACCAGACGCCGCCGAAGTCGCCGGCCATCTCGATGACGCGGATGCCCTGCACCCCGGCCTTCTTCAGGTAGGCCCCGGCGAGCAGACCGGCGAACCCGCCGCCGAGGATGACGACCTCGGCGTTCTCGACGATCGGGTCGCGCGCGGTCACCGTGGTGTAGGGATCGATCTCGTAGAACTCGGCGAACTCGCCCTCGAGTTCCAGATACTGGTCGGCCCCTTCCGGCCGTAGCCGCTTGGCCCGCTCCTGTGCGTACTTCTCGCGCAGCGCGTCGATGTCGATGTCGGCCGGGGTGTCGGTCGGCCCGCATGTCTCGGTCATGTGTCTCCTTCTCGGGGCGAATTCGGCGCGCAATGCGACGCTGAGGGTGCTTCAGCGCGCCGGATTCGCTAAAGCTCGCGGGGCTCGCCGACGCCCATGTACTTCGACAGTTGGTAGTGCAGGTTCACCGTGCTGCGCTCCCGGTAGGGGTTCGGCATCGTGCCCGGGAAGCCGGCCGACTTCATTCCCTGCTGCACGGCGGCCATGTTGGAGAAGTCCTGCGGCAGCACCGACAACCAGTTCGGGGAGTCCTTCGGGGTGTAGACCCACTCGGTCTGCGGCTCTCCGCCTTTCGGATACAGCTCGAACACCGCGACCTCGAAGATGCACTTGTTCGGGTTGTAGCTCGGATCAGGGCGCGCGCTGTAGCACAGCGCGCTGGTCAGTCCCTGGCCCACCTGGAAGTTCGGGAAGATCTGCCAGGCGGTGCCGCTCTGCCCGAGGATGTCGGGCGGGATCGTCGGCCAGATCACCCCGCGGGCTTCGTCATCGCGGCGCGCCGAGGCCAGCCAGTGTTGCAGTACCTGATCGGCGGGGGTCCCTTCAGGCAATTCGTCGACCAGCCGCTTGGCGGCGTTCACCAGCGTCTGCGTGGTGGTCGCGTTGGTCTCCTCCATCGTGTACACCTGCATCTCGGCGGTCGAGATACGCGGATCGCCGGTGCCGAGGCGGATCTTCGACTTCGTCTCGTCCATGCCTTTCGGTGCGTCGTAGCCGATGTTGCTGTGCCGGCCCTGGGCCTTGGCCCAGCCCTTGAACTCACCGAACTTGTTGAACTCCGGGTGGGTGGTGAACACGTGGTAGGTCTCGTTGAACGCCTCCATCGC
>CAXEZH010000331.1:0-14721 GCA_964000695.1 uncultured Mycolicibacterium sp.
GCCATCGTCGTGCCCAACCACGGCGACCGGTCACCGGCTCGGCCGAGCTCCTCGGCGATGACGACGGTCTCAACGGGCAGCCAGCCCGCGCCTCCGTACTGCTCATCGACCAGCAGAGAAGTCCAGTCCAGCTGCGCCAGGTCCTCGACCGAATCCTTCTCACCGCGATCGGCCAGAAAATCCCGCGCCGAGGACCTCAACAGGTCCAGGTCGACGTCGGCCGCATCGTCCGGGGCCACCGACTGCTAGCTCCGGCGCAGCAACTGGTCGGCGTTGCCCACCATGATGCGCTTCTTGGTCGCGTCGTCGAGCGGGTCGAGCAGTTTGACGAAGTCGACCGGCTCTGCCAAACCCTCGGCATGCGGGTAGTCCGAACCCATCAACAAGCATTCGTCGTAGCCGAGCCGGTCCACGATCTTGGGTATGTCGTCTTCGGGGTAGGGCACCACGCCGACGTGCCTGCGGAATATCTCCGAGGGTTTCTCGGTCAGCTTTCCGCCGATCCACGGGCCGTTGCGCCCCATCCCGCGGCTCTTGTCCATGTGAATGACGAACTGCGGCACCCATTCTGCGCCGTGCTCGGCCACCAGCACCTTCAGATCCGGGAAGCGGCCGAAGAGGTTGTCGAAGATCAGTGCCGACAGGGTGTCCTCGATCGGGCGCTGACCGTAGATGTTCATCCACTGCCAGGCCGACATGTGCCAGGCGGCCGGGTCCGGGTTGTGGCCCCACGCCGGAGAGATCGCGTCGAAGTACCAGAACGGCTGGATGTGGAAGACCAGGGTGCACCCGGCTTCTTGGAGCCGTGCGTAGATCGGGTCGAAGTAGGGGTCACCCGGCGAGCGGCCGTGAGCAGGCCCGGTGGGCAACAGCACCATCTTGGCCCCCTGCTCGATGATGGCTTCGACCTCGGCGATCGACGACTCCAGGTCGCGCAGCGACAACAGCGCCGTGGCGTAGATCCTGTCCTGGTAGTTGAAACCCCATGTGTCGTCGAACCACCTGTTGAACGACCGCAGGTTGGCATAGAGCGCCTCGGTGTCGTCGACGTAGTGTTCGGCGGCCAGCGCCATGCCCGCCGGGAATATGACCGCGCGCTCGACATTCTGTTCGGCCATCACCTTCAGCCGGGGCTCGCGTTCGAGCCACTCGGGCTGCATGGGCTGCGGCTCGTAGGTTTCGTCAGGGTTGCCCGAGCCCATCTGCTTGAGCATCTCCTTGAGCGAACCGGGACGGTAAGCCAGATCGAAGCCGAGGCCCGCTTCGCTGTTGAAGGTGGCCACCCGATGCCCGGCCAGGATCACTTCCTTGCCGTCGGCCGCGCGCACCGGCGCAATCGCCCTGTCCTGAAACTCCTTGGGCAGATAGCGGGTAAACGCATCCCGCGTCTCATAGCAGTGGGTGTCGCAGTCGAAGATCCCGTAGTCGAGTTTGGTCGTCACGGCGCATTCCTTCCGGGCGAGAATGATTATTCTCCAATTTCAGAAAACATACTATCCTGGTACGCAAATGCCCATCCCGGGGTCGGTCAGGCGTTCGTTCACCTGTGGTCACTGCGACGCGCCGGCGCTTCTGTGCACTCGAGGGAGATATGACACCACCAACGCCCCAGGCTGAACCATCGGACGAGTCCCAGGCATGAGTGAACTGGATTCGTTCCGAACAGCGGTTCGCGATTACCTGGAGCAGGCCTCGTCCAGTCCGGCGGTGCGGACACTGATGGACACCGAACAGGGCTACGACGAAGCGGTGTGGCGCCAGATGGCCAATGAGCTCGGGTTGCACGGCATCGCCGCGCCGGAGCAATGGGGCGGTGCCGGCGCGGGCATGCCGGAACTGGCGGTCGTCTTCGAGGAGATGGGCGCGGCGCTGTTGTGTTCGCCGTTCTTCGCGACCGTCGCGCTGGCACTGCAGGCACTGCTGGACAGCGGCGACGAGTCCGCCATCGACGAGTTCGCCCCCCCACTCCTCGACGGCAGCCAGGTGGCAACTCTGGTGCTCAACGGCACGCTCGGATCATGGGATCCCACCGCAGTGACGATCACCGGGCAGCGAGATGACGCGGATTATCGGCTGTTCGGCGACGCCGACCTGGTGCTCGACGGTCACACCGCAGACCTGGTTCTGGTGGCGGCCAACACGGCGAAGGGCACGTCGTTGTTCGCCGTGCCGGGCACCGCGTCCGGGCTAACCCGCGAGCCACTGAGCACGCTCGACCGCACCCGCAAGGTCGCGCGACTGCGCTTCGACGGCGTCGCCGCGCGGTTGATCGGTGCCGACGGTCAAGCCGCCGCAGGCCTGGCACGCACCTGCGACCTTGCCCTGGTGGCGCTCGCCTCCGAACAACTGGGCGCCGCGCAACGCTGCCTCGACGCCGCAGTGGGCTACGCGAAAGAGCGTATCCAGTTCGGCCGCGCCATCGGCAGCTTCCAAGCCATCAAGCACAGGTGTGCCGACATGCTGGTGCTTGTCGAGGGTGCCCGGTCAGCGGTGTTCCATGCCGCCCAGGCCACCGATGACCGCGAACGCGCGGTAGCCGCGTCGGTGGCGAAAGTGGCCTGCTCCGAGGCACTGCTGCAGGTTTCCTTCGACAACATGCGCATTCACGGGGGCATCGGGTTCACCTGGGAACACGACGCCCACCTCTACGTTCGCCGGGCCAAGGCCACCGAGCTGATGTTCGGCAGTCCCGATCATCATCTCGCGCGCCTGGCCGACCTCGTCTCATCGTCACGTCACCAGCCGGAAGGAAAACTGTGACCCTGTCGTTCTCGCTCGAACTCCCCACCCAGCGGGTGGAGGATCCGGCGGAGTTCGTCTCCGCAGCCGCGGTCACCGAGGTGGCACAGGCCGCCGAGGCCGCCGGGTACTCGGCGGTGCACGTCACCGATCATCCCGCGCCCGACACCAAGTGGCTCGACCACGGTGGCCACCACGCACTGGACCCGTTCGTCGCGCTGTCGTTCGCCGCCGCGGCCACGTCGAGCGTCAAGCTGCTCACCAACGTCTACATCGCCGCCTACCGCAATCCGCTACTGGGCGCGAAATCGATCCAGAGTCTGCAGGTCCTCTCCGGCGGGCGGCTGATCATCGGCACTGCCGCGGGTTACCTCAAGCCCGAGTTCCGCTCTCTCGGCGTCGATTTCGACAATCGAGGCGCGCTACTCGACGAAGCGCTCGACGTGCTAGGCAAGGTCCTGTCCGGGGAGGACGTCGCCTACGAAGGCTCGACCTTCCAGACCCGCGGCGTACGCCTGCGCCCGGTCCCGCCGTCGCCGCCCCCGATCTGGATCGGCGGAAACAGCAAGCCCGCGGTCCGGCGGGCGATATCCCGCGGCCAGGGCTGGGCCCCGTTCAACACCTTCGGCTATGCGACGGCATCGCGCACCGCCGAGATCTCGACCATCGAGGAACTGGAGTCGGCGATCACGTGGGCGAAGTCCTACGCCGCCGAGGTCGGCCGCACCGAACCGCTGGACATCTGCTTTTCTGCCGGAAACCTGCTCGATGACGACAAGTCCACCGACGAGCGCCACGGCATCCTCGAGCGTCTGACCTCAGCGGGGGTGACGTGGCTGCCGATCGCGCCGGGCGGACGTGATCGCGGCGAGGTCATCGAACACGCACAGGCGTTCGCCAAAGAGTTCATCGTCACCGGCTGAGCGCGGTCACTGCGCCATCAGACTGTCCTTGGCGAACGCATCGACGCTGATCCGGCGGGACGCGAACAGCCAGCGCTCCCCCACCGGCACCAGCACATCGCGGTAACGGCCCCAATGGTCCAACCCGATGTCGGTGTACACCGCGAAGTAACTGCTGGCCTCCACCCGGTCGGCGGCGACCCAGCCGAACCGCACGCTCGCCACATGGTGTCGGACGAAGGTGGGCGCAGGTCGACCGGCATCGCGCGGTCCACCCATCGCCGCGCCGAGCCCGGCCTCGATCGCCTCGGGGCCGATGAGCGGTTCCTGCCCCCCGGTGAATTCGAGGACACCCTCGACACCGAAACACGCGGCCAGCGCACCCAGATCGAACCGGTCGGTGGCCGCGGTGTAGTCGGCCAGCGTCTGGCGCACCGACTCGCGAACCTCCAGCTCCCACATCTGCATGACCACTCCTCTGGAACTTCGTCTCCAGCACACGATAACGTGTGTTCTCATGCCTGCGCCGCAGCTCGCCGAACTGCTCGATCCCGCCAGCACCGCTCTGGTCACCCAGGAGTGCCAGGGGGGCGTCATCGGCGCCCAGGCCGGCCTACCGATGCTCGCCGAAGAAGCCCATCGTGAAGCTGTCGCCAACATCGCCGCGCTGCTTTCCGCAGCCAGGGCGGCAGGTGTGACGGTGGTGCACTGCCTGATCCAACGGCGTCCGGACGGACGCGGGTCCAACACCAACGCCAGGCTGTTCGCGGCAGGAAAGTCCTTCACCGCCGATCTCACCCCGGGCGGACCGGGCGCGTCACTGATCCCCGAGCTCGGGCAGCAGCCCAGCGATCTGGTCTTGACCCGCACCCACGGGGTCGGGCCGATGACGGGCACGGATCTCGATTCGGTGCTGCGCAATATGGGCATCAGGACGCTTGTCGGGGTGGGCGTTTCGGTCAATATCGCCATCACGAACTTCGTCATGGATGCGGTCAACCGTGGCTATCAGTTCGTCCTGCCCCGGGACGCGGTCGCCGGCGTCCCCCGCGAGTATGCCCAGGCGGTCATCGACAACACTCTGGCGCTGTTGGCGACCGTCACGACCACCGACGCGATCACGCAGGCATGGGCACGATTCGTGCCATCTTGACCCCCGATATGGAGGTTGTCGCGCCTAAGTGATAACGTCGTTCTCACCTAGCGTAAATGATCATATTCGCTGCTCTGAGGAGGAATCATCCAGATGACCCGCAGACTTCCGTACCCGATCTTCGACATCGACAACCACATGTACGAGACGACGGACGCCTTGCTGAAGTACCTGCCGAAGCAACACAAGGGCAAGGTGGGCTACGTCGAGGTCAACGGTCGGCCCAAGTTGGTCGTCAAGGACCACATCAGCCACATGATCCCGAATCCCACCTTCGAGCGGGTGGCGCGCCCGGGCAGCGCCGAGGATTACTTCCTCGGCAACAATCCCGAGGGCCTCAATTTTCGCGAGTTCATCGGCGACGCAATGGATGTGATCCCGGCCTACCAGTCCCCTGCCCCCCGGCTCGAGTTGATGGACGAGCTGGGCATCGACCAGTGCGTGATGTATCCGACGCTCGCCAGCCTCATCGAGGAGCGCACCACCGATGACGTCGTGCTCACCCACGCGATCATCCACGCCCTCAACGAATGGATGCACGAGCACTGGACCTTCAACTACGAGGACAGGATCTTCGCCACTCCCGTCATCTGCCTGCCCCTGGTGGACGAAGCGATCAAGGAGTTCCACTGGGCCCTCGAGCGCGGCATGAAGACCTTCCTCGTCCGGCCCGCGCCGGTGCCGAGCCGTTTCGGCGGCTCCCGTTCCATGGGTCTGCCGGAGTTCGATCCGTTCTGGGCCGAGGTCGTCAAGGCCGACATTCCGGTCACCTTCCACGCCTCCGACAGCGGGTACCAGAAGCACCTGATGGAGTGGGAGGGCGGAGACGAGTACCTGTCGTTCAAGCCGAGCGCGCTGCGCGAGGTCGTCATGGGCTTTCGGGCCATGGAGGACACGCTGGCCGCGTTGATCTGCCACGGCGCGCTCTCCCGGTTCCCCGATCTGCGGGTGCTCGTGGTGGAGAACGGCAGCGGCTGGGTGAAGAACCTGCTCCGCCAGTTGGACAAGGCCTACCGGGTGATGCCCAAGGAGTTCGACGAGCATCCCGTCGAGGTGTTCAAGCGCAACGTCTACATCCATCCGTTCCTCGAGGACGACGTAGCGTCCATCGTCGAGATCATGGGTGAGGACCACGTCATGTTCGGATCGGACTTCCCGCATCCCGAGGGCATCGGCGATCCGCTCAGCTTCGTCGACCGCCTCGACGGCATCTCCGACGAGGCCAAGGCGAAGATCATGGGCGGCAACGCCATCGAGCAGCTGAGGCTCAAGGTCAAGGTATGACACAGGCACCCCCGACGCCGACGACGTACGAGGGGATCGCCGGCTTCGAGGCCCATGTCGGCGAGCACCTGGGGTACAGCGACTGGCGGCAGGTCACCCAGCAGGAGATCGACCTGTTCGCCGAGGCCACGGGCGACCATCAGTGGATCCACGTCGACCCGGAGAAAGCCGCCACCGGGCCCTACGGCAAGACGATCGCACACGGATACCTGACGTTGTCGCTGGTACCGATACTGGTGCAGCAGATCTACCGGGTGACAGGGTTGTCGATGCAGGTGAACTACGGCGTGGACAAGCTTCGGTTCCCGGCTCCGGTGCCCGTCGACTCCCGCATCCGAGCGGGTGCCGAACTCATCAAAGTGGACCGCAACGACAAGGGCGGTCGCGCGACGGTGCGGGTCACCGTCGAGGTCGAAGGCTCCGATCGGCCGGCCTGCGTGGTCGACACCATCGCCGCGATGGTGGACGCCTGACGTAAGGGGAGACCATGGGTGCACGGTCGATCACGACGCTGGGCGGGTGCCTGTCGATCGCACTCGGAATGGTCGCGCCGCCGGCGTGGGCAATGCCGGACGGTCCAGCGCTCAACGGCACCTATCAGGCCGTGACCAATGGCGACTGGGCCAAGACCGACGGTGTCTATCGTGACCAACTGACCGTGATCTCCACGTGGTCCATCGAGTCCGTCTGCGCCAACTACCAGTCGTGCACGGGTCGAATCACCAGCGACCAGGGCTGGAGCGCCGACATGTATTTTCAGACGCAGTCATGGCGAGTGCGCCGAACCATTCCCGACTGGCAGCGGTGCCCGGACGGAACCGCCAGCTCAGGCCACCAGCTCTTCATCTTCTATCCCTACGCGGGAAGCGAATTCGACATCAGCTCGGCGGTGCTGGTCGGTGAGGACATCACCAGCGGGGTGCCGGGTGCTTGCGGACGGGGATACCCGGTCGAGATTCGGATCCCGTTCCGGCTGACCAAACTGTCCTGACCATCCCCGGGGCCCTAGCGGGGCATCAGTTCCTGCCAGGTATCCGCGGGGCCGACCAGATCGGTTTGCGACCCTATCGCGCCGTGCGGGGAGGTGTACTGGCCTGTCACGACGTTATACGGGGCAACTGCGACCGACGGACCCGGCGTGGCCGAGGACGGGAAGGCCGCCGGCGCTGCAGGTGGTGTGCCCGCATCCCTCGGCAGCGCAGGTTCGGGTTCCGCCGGGGGCACCACGTTCGGCGGCGGCGTGCCCTCGATCGGCGCGTAAAGGCGTTCTCCCTCATCGACCCTGCTGTCCACCGGAATACCTTGAGCGACCAGATTCGGGTCGAAGGGGTACGGCCCGGTGGCGTGCTGGCGCATCGCCAACGGCTGGTACTCCTTGTCGCTGTTGCAGATCTCGACAGTCGGCGCTCGCTTGCCCGGATGTTCCATGCACGGCGCGTTTCGGGCACCACGGACGCTGATCGGCGAGTCCTGGGGCAGCTTGCAGTACAACCCGTCCGGTGTGTCGATCACCGTTTCGTCCGCCGGTGAGCGCCACTGCGAGGGCGGGAGGAAACCCACGGTGCAGACGGGCGGATCGGCGATACTGATCCCGAAGTCCGACAACGCGATCCCAGTTGGGTTGTTGGTCGGCATCGCGTAGGACTGGATGCCGGACGCCGTCAGTGGAAGCAGCACGAGAAGCTGTTCGATCCCGGGACGATAGGTGACCGTCACCTGGCCGAGCGAGGTGAGATTGGCCAGAAGCACGGGCAGAGTCGGCTTGACCTGATCGAGAAGTCCCCCGACCTCCTGAGCGAAACCAGGTCCGCGGTCGAGCAGGGTGCGGATATCCGAATCGTTCTGCTGAATCTGATCGGTCACACCGGCCAGGTTGCGTGCCCATGAGCGAATGGCATCGGCACTCTGGTATTGACCGTCGAGCAACGGGACGGCATTCGCGGTCAACTGCCGTGCGCTGTCGGCGGCGCTGTTGACGTCACCGCTGATCTGGGCACCGGAGTCCAGCAGCGAGCCTAGGTCGTACCCCGCGCCTGCCAGCCCACGGTAGGTTTCGTCGACGAGATTGCCCAGGCGGTCCCTCGGGATGGTGGCCAGCAAGGCACTGGCCTGGTCGAGCACCGGACCGATCTGCTCAGGCACGGATACCTTGCTCACCGGGATCACCGAACCGTCCGCTAGATAAGGTCCGTCGGCACTTCGTGGCACGAGATCGATGTACTGCTCCCCGACCGCCGACATGCTGCGGACATTCGCCAGAGTATCCGTCGGGATCCGGGCGTCGGCGTTCAGCGAGACCGTTGCCACCACTTTTGTCGGCTCCAGATCGACAGCGGTGACCTTCCCGACCTGCACACCCCGCAGCGTCACGTTGCTGAAACGGTACAGGCCGCCGCTGACCGGTAGCTCGACGGTGACCGTCGTGCGGCCGATTCCGAGCAACGTGGGCACCTGGAGGTAGACGAGACCCATCGTGATGACACCGACAACGGATGCGACCGCGAACAGGACGAGTTGGATGCGGACGAAACGGGTGAGCATCAGGTTCCTCCTTCGCCGGTGGCCGCCGGGGCACCGTAGGGGCCCGCGAAAACGGGTGCCTGCGGGCCGCCCAACTGTGTCGGTGGGAGCAGCGGCGGCGGATTGACCGCCATCGACGGCGCATTCTCGGCGAACAACTCGGGAGGGGGAACCGCAGCCACGCCGTCGCCGGGGGCAGGCGGGGCCGGCGCGACGGGCACGGCGAGCGGATCGTACGTGTAGTTCCGGTACCACGGATCGCCGGGAGCCGGCACGAGGGGGTTCTGCGGAACACCGAACCTCGTACCCAGCAAGGACGTTCGGCGCAGCCGCGGCACGGTCAGATCGATCACCGCGAACAGATTCATGTAGTCGCCGCGCACACCCCGGTCGATGATGTCCTGGCTGAGCGGATAAGTCGTCAGGTAGGCAAGCACAGCATCGAGGTCGGGACCCACGTCGGCGAGCACACGTAGCACAGGCTCGAGGTTCTCGAGGTTGGTGATCAGGTCGTCGTGGACATCGGTGACCACATCGGTGAGCACTCCGCTGAACGTCCCGAGAGTTCGTAGCGCCTCGGTGATGTTGGAACGCTGGCGAACCAGTACGTCGAGTGCCGGCGGTATCTCTTTCAGGGCTCGGTCGAGATCATCGCGTTGCTCGGCGAACGTTCCCGCCAGCCGATCGAGATTCCGGATGGACTCGACGACGTTGGTCCGGTTGTCGGCGAGCACGCCGGCGACCTCGTTGAGTCGCTCCAACAACTCGCGCGTTTCATCGGTCCGCCCGGCGAGCGCGACACCGGTGTTGCGGATGACATCACCGATCTGGCCCAATCCACCGCCGTTGACCAGGGCCGACAACGTGGACAGGGTCTCTTCGGTCGAAGGATAGGTCGTGGAGGTGTTCAGATCGATCGTCGCACCGGAGGGCAGCCGGCCTTGTGGAGCGCGACCCGGGGGCGGGTCCAGCGCCAGGTGCATCGACCCCAGCAAGCTGGTCTGTCCCACGGTGGCGACGGCGTTCGCGGGTACCACGACGCCTTCGCGCACCGAGATCTCGACGTCGGCGTGCCAGTCGCGCGTGCTCATCGCGCCGACGCTACCGACCACGACGTCATCGATCAGCACCGGCGAGTTCGGTTCGAGCGTACCGACATTGGCCAGCTCAACGTGGAAAGTCTGTGCCTCGGGGCCACGCCCGACAGCGCCGGGTAGGGGAATCGAGTTCAATCCACGGAACGAGCAGCCCGTCGCGACGACGGCGATTGCCAGCGCGATGCAGAAGACGGAGGTGTGGATTCGGTGTCGCATCATGGCCCAGGTGCTCCCGGTACCGGCGCCTCCGCGGACAGCGGCGGCCGAGCCGCAGGGTCTGGCGGCGGTGTTGTCTCCTCTGCCGGCGGACCGGTCACGGGCAGAAGCAGGTCCCCGACTCCCGGATTAGCCTCGCCACCGGGTGATGGAACGTACCCCGGGGGCGGGGGCACGTCACCGGCGCCGGTATAGGCCGACACCGCCGGAGGGGCTTCGAAAACTCGGGGCGACTCCCCGGTCGCCGGATCCAGCTGCGACGGCGAGTACACGATGTGTTCCGGTGATGCGGACGGAGCGAGAAACGGGTTCACGGCGAACGGCAGATAGTTGAAGTCGATCGCGTTGAGCGCGGGTCCGAGATACTGCGCACACAGTTTGGCGGTTTCCGGTGCCGTGGCGTTCTCGACCGAGCCGATCGCCGAACAGATGAACTGCAGCGGGTTGGCGAAGTTGTGCAGCGCGAAGGCACCCGAGACTGTTCCCGAGTCCGGGTTGTACATGTTGTAGAAGTTCGCGAACGCCGTTGGTGCGCCGTGCAACAAGTTCTCGAGGTCCGTCCGGTGGTCGACGAGCGTCTGGGTCACGTTCGCGAGGCGGTGAATCTGCTCGGATGTCTGGTTGCGGCTCCCGGCGACGAATCGCTTCACGTCGTCGACTGCCGCGGCGATGTCGCGCAGGGCGGCGTCGAGGTCGGATCTGCTGCCGTTGACCACCTCGGTCAGCGTGGCGAGACGGTTCTGGAACTGGACGATCTGGGTGTTCGAATCTCGAAGGGCCCCTACCACCTCGTCGAGGTTGGTGATCACGTCGACGATGTTGCCGCTGCCCTCGGCGAATATTCTCGCCGCCCGGGACAGTTCGGCCAGAGTGTCGCGCAACTTGTCGCCGTTGCCGCCCATCGCGTCGGCCGCGCTGTCGATGAGTCTGCCTATCGCGCTGCCGGACAGGTCGTCCTCGGGCCCCAGGTCGGTCACCAGACGCATGAGCTGCTCTTTGACCTCATCCCATTCCAGTGGGACAGCCGTTCGTTCGACGGGAATCACTGCGCCGTCCCTCAGTACGGGGCCGCTGTCGACATAGGCCGGCGTGAGCTGGACGTACCGGGCAGAGATCAGGTTCTGGGGCACGATCACCGCGTGCGCCTCGGCGGGGACGGACACTCCACGATCGATCGACAATGTCATCGACACCTGCTCGGCCTCACCCCGAATCCGGTCGATGGTACCGACTTTCACGCCTGCGACGCGCACCTCATCACCGGGATAGATACCGGTCGCGCTGGAGAAGTTCGCGGTGATCGTGGTGGGGCCGAAGAAGGCGTTGTGTACCAGTAGCAGTCCTGCGCCGAAAGCCGACAACACCAGCGCAGCCGCCGTGATCGAGGTCAGTAGTCGCCGCGTCATCGGGAGCCTCCGGGGATGCCGTTGACCGGGAACGGTAGTTCCGCTCGCGGGCCGGCGTTGTCCGGCGGCTGCCCCGCGTTCACCCCGCGCCGGAAGCCGAACGCGTAATCCAGGAAGGGCTGCAGAAGCTGCCCGGGCAGGAGGTTGGGAATGTTCGCCGTGTAGTAGAACCCGTTCGACACCGTCTCGCCCTGAGTGAGCTGGAATTTCGCCAGACCGGGAATCGCCTTGGCGATGTTGTCGCGGTTCTTTTCCAGCATCGCGGCCACGGAGTTGAGCCGTTCCAGCGCAGGCGCGAGTTCCTGCTCGTTGTCGGCGACCAGCCCGCGCAGCTGTTGCGACACCGCCGACGTGCTCGCCAGCAGGGTGACGATCTGCTGTCGACGCTCGGTCAGCACGGCGAGCAGGTCGTTGGCGTTGAGGATGAGCAGATTCACCTGCTGGCTTCGCTCGGCGAGCACGCCGGTGACCTCGCCCGCGGCCCTGAGCAACTGACGGAGGTCCTCGTCTTGCTGGTTCAGCGAACGCGACAGCCGGGTCAGGCCGTCCATCGTCGGCCCGACCTGTGGCGCGATGTCGTCGAGGGTGGTCGCGAGCGTGTCGAGCGCCTGGTTCACCTGCTCGGTGTCCGTCGCAGCGGTGTTCGCGGTGAACTGGTCGACCGCAGCTGTCAGCGAGTACGGCGATGATGTCCGGGACGCTGGGATGACCGCGTTCGGCCGCAGTGCCTGGGCGCCCTCTGACTCCAGGGTGACCACCCGCTCACCCAGCAGCGTTCCGGTGCGGATGTGAGCGGTGGTCTGGTCGCCCATCTGCACCGTCGCATCGACATTCATGGTGACCTCGGCTACCCCTCGGGTCAGCGTTACCCGGCTGACCGTGCCGACGGTTGTTCCCGAGAGCGTGACGTCGGCGCCTTCGGACAGTCCACCCGCCTCGACGAACATCGCCTGGTAGCGGACCGAACTCGCCCAGGCCTCGAGACGCTCCGGATTCAGGCCGACGGTGATGATCAAGACGACGACCACCACGCCGATCAGCCCGGGCCGGATCAGATGTGACCCGCGGTACTTGAGCATCAGGGTTCACCACATCTTCCGCCTGGATTGCGGATCCACGGCGCCACCACGGTCCGGCCCTGGAGATCGCTGAGCCGGATCGTCGCAGCGCAGAAGTAGTAGTTGATGAAACTGCCGTAAGAACCGATGCGCACCAGCTTGCGGTAGTTTTCGGGCGCCTTCTGCAATGCGACGTCGATGCGCTCCTTGTCCTGGTCGAGCAGCGGCGCCAGGCGCGCCAGCTGGTCGACGGTTCCGGCCAGCGGCGCTCGGCCGTCAGCGAGGAGGTCTGCCACGGATGCGGTGCCCGCGCTGAGTTGCTCGATGGCGGTACCGATCGGATCGCGTTCCGCCGCCAGCCCGGTGACCAGGCGCTGCAATCGATCGACCGAGTCGGAGAACTGTTGCCCGTTGTCGGCGAGTGTGTTCGTCACGACGTTGAGCTTCTCGATGGCCTGTGCCACCACGGCACTGTTGTCGGCGACCGCCGCCGAGAACGACGAGGTCCGCGAGAACAGCGATTCGAGTGTGCCACCCTGGCCCTGCAGGATCTGCACCAGGGCGAAGCTGAATGCGTCCACGTCGGCGGCGTTCAGGCTGCGCAGCACCGGCTTGAGCCCCCCCAGCAGGAGATCGAGGTCGAGGGCCGGCTCGGTTCGTTCGACCGGGATCTGGGCGCCGGCGGCCAGCAGGCGCGCAGGCCCGGGAGCGTCACGCAGCTCGAGGTATCGGTCGCCAACCAGGTTGAGGTAGCGCACCGCCGCTTGAGTTCCTTCGGTGAGAACGACACTGCGATCGATCGCGAAGCTGACCACGACCTTGTGGTCCTGCTGCAACGCAACGTCGTCGACTGTGCCGACCACGACCCCCGCGACCCGGACACTGTCCCCCGCTTTCAGCCGCGAAGTGTCAGCGAAGACCGCGGAGTACTCGCCGGTGGACCCACCCCGGAAATTTCCGAAGACCATGATCAGGAACCCGGTGAGCACGGTCATGATCACGGCGAAGACCATGAACTTGAGCGGGGCGCCGAGCCTCATCCGGGCATTCCGATCTGCGCACTGTTCCGGGGTGGGCCGTCGATGTCTCCGAACAGCCACCTCTTGATCCCGTCGGAGTTGAGGATGATGCCTTGGTTGCCGTACTCCCAGGGGTTGGCGCCGATGTCGGTGACCACGAACGGCGGCACCTCCCCGGGTTCGAGTTCGGGGAGGCCGAGCATCTGACACAACTGCGGACTGCCTGTTGCGTTGACCTTCGGTAGGTGTGATGGGTAGCGGTAGCGTTCGATGCCCGGTTTGAGACCCGCGAGCGTATAGACGCCCGGTTCGGGCAGCGGTGGGTTCTTGGTCAGCGGCACCAACCCGTTCGCCGTGCACGACAGCAGTTCATGGTTGCGATTGAGCATGTCGGTGGTCGGGACAAGCAGGTGGACAAGGCCTTTCAGCGCCTCGCTGTTGGCACCGATGACGTCGGTTCCCGTATTGGCCAGACCGATGGCCGAGACCAGAAATGCATCGAGCTCGACTTGCCGGTCGACCAGAGTTCGGCTGGTCACCGTGACGTTGCGAACTGTCGCCAACAGATCGGGGGCTGCATCTGCGTAGGCGTCCAGCACCGGGGGGAGCAGCTCGAGATCACGACTCAGATCAGGCAGCTTCGGGGCGAATTCGGTCAGAAATTCGTTCAGGTCGCTGACCGTTTGACCCAGCTTCTCGCCGCGGCCACTGAATGCTCGCGACAATGCCCCGAGGATCGCATTCACCTTCGTGGGTTCGAGTTCGCGCAGAATTTGGGTGAGCTGTTGGAAGATCGTGTTGGTTTCGACGGTGACGCGTTGTCCGACCAATTCCTGCCCGGGACGCAGGGACCCGGCAGACGGATCGGGGGGTGGCTTGAATTGCACCGATTTCGCGCCGAACACGGTGGTCGACGCGATGTCCACCAGCACGTTGTCGGGAACGTTGGGCATCTCGTCGCGGTAGATCGCCAAGTTCAGCGCCGCGGTGCCGTCCGGCCGGTATTCGATCGACGTGACAGAACCGATCTGGACCCCGCGCATCTTGACCTTGGCGTCGGGGTTCATCACCAACCCGGCCCGGTCGGAGATCACTGTCACCGGTGCTGTCCGGGTGAAGTCACCCCGGAACATGGCGACCGTCAGAACGATCGCCGATACGATGACAACCATCGTCGTCAGGCCGGCGATCAGCCGAGCACGCCCACCGCTCATCTCACCTCCCCTAGCCCGACAGGTTGAAGTTGCCGTTGGAGCCGTAGATCGACAGCGACACCAGCAGCGTCACCGAGACCACCACCACCAAAGAGGTACGCACCGCGTTACCC
>CAXEZH010000332.1:0-6877 GCA_964000695.1 uncultured Mycolicibacterium sp.
AAGATCGCCCGCGCGATGGTCACCGAGTACGGCATGAGCTCCAAGCTCGGCGCGGTGCGCTACGGCTCCGAGCACGGTGACCCGTTCCTGGGCCGCACGATGGGCACCCAGGCGGACTACAGCCACGAGGTGGCCCGCGACATCGACGACGAGATCCGCAAGCTGATCGAGGCCGCCCACACCGAAGCGTGGGAGATCCTGACCGAGTACCGCGACGTGCTCGACACCCTGGCCGGCGAGCTGCTGGAGAAGGAGACGCTGCACCGCGTCGAACTCGAAGCCATCTTCTCCGACGTCAAGAAGCGGCCCAGGCTGACGATGTTCGACGACTTCGGTGGTCGCGTGCCGTCGGACAAGCCGCCGATCAAGACTCCGGGGGAGCTGGCCATCGAGCGGGGCGAGCCGTGGCCCAAACCGGCACCGGAGCCGGCCTTCAAGACGGCGATCGCTCAGGCGTCGCGCGCGGCCGCCGAGGCGGCACACCGCAACGGCGGTAACGGTGCAGGCCCCAACGGGTCCTCCGGCTCGCAGGGTGCGCCGGCCAACGGGGCCAAGCAGCCCGACTACGGCGCACCGGCCGGTTGGCACGCGCCGGGCTGGCCGCCCCGCGACACCGGACAGCACGAAGGCGCACCCCAGCAGCAACCCCAGGGTTACTGGTATCCGCCGCCGCCCGGATGGCAGCAGGGCCCACCCCCGCCGTATCCGGGATACCCGCCGTATCAGCACCATCCCCAGCACGGGCAGCCCCAGCACGGCGGGTCGGCTCCGGGTCCCTCCCAGGACCAGGGGCAGGACGGCAGCGGGGGCCACGAGGGCCCGGCGGACCGCGGCTGACCCGCGACGCACCAGGCTGATCACTGAACGGAGACTCCGATGACGCAGTCGCAGAACAACTCGGCCACGCTCACCCCTCCGGCCTTCGACCAGGCGCGCGCCGAGGCCGCGGTGCGCGAACTGCTGATCGCCGTTGGTGAGGACCCCGACCGGCACGGCCTGGTGGACACGCCCGCGCGGGTGGCGCGGGCCTACCGCGAGATCTTCGCCGGGCTCTACGTCGACCCCGACGAGGTGCTCAACACCACCTTCGACGAGCAGCACGACGAGTTGGTGCTGGTCAAAGACATCCCGATGTACTCCACATGTGAACACCACCTGGTCTCGTTCCACGGTGTGGCGCATGTCGGCTACATCCCGGGCGTCGACGGCCGGGTGACCGGCTTGTCGAAACTGGCTCGGGTGGTCGACCTCTACGCCAAACGCCCCCAGGTGCAGGAGCGGTTGACCGGCCAGATCGCCGACGCGTTGATGCGCAAACTGGACCCCCGCGGGGCCATCGTGGTGGTCGAGGCCGAGCATCTGTGCATGGCGATGCGAGGAATCCGCAAGCCCGGCGCGGTGACCACGACGTCGGCCGTGCGCGGGCAGTTCAAGACCGACAACGCGTCGCGCGCCGAAGCCCTGGATCTGATCTTGAGAAAGTGACCCCGGCCAGCCTTTCCCCCACCACGCCCGGGCCCGTGCAGGTGATGGGGGTCGTCAACGTCACCGACGATTCCTTCTCCGACGGGGGGTTGTTCCTCGATCGGGACCGGGCGGTCAGCCACGGTGTCGAACTGGTCGCCCAGGGTGCGGCCATCGTCGACGTCGGTGGCGAGTCGACCCGCCCCGGCGCCACCCGGATCGACCCCGACGTGGAAACCGCACGGGTGCTACCCGTCGTCGAACAGCTTGCCCAGCAGGGGATCACCGTCAGCATCGACACGATGAACGCCGGGGTGGCGCGCGCCGCGCTGGAGAACGGCGCGCACATCGTCAACGACGTCTCGGGCGGCCGGGCCGATCCGGACATGGTCCGGGTGGTCGCCGAAGCCGGCGTGCCCTGGGTGCTGATGCACTGGCGTTCCGTCGGCGCCGCACGCCCGCACGAGGTTCCGCGTTACGCCGACGTCGTCGTCGAGGTGCGTGACGAACTTCTCGCAGGCGTGGACGCCGCGGTGCGCGGCGGCGTCGACGCGGCCAACCTGATCATCGATCCGGGTCTGGGTTTCGCCAAGACGGCACAACACAATTGGGCGCTGCTCGCGGCGCTGCCCGAGTTGGTCGAGACCGGGATCCCGGTGTTGGTGGGCGCCTCGCGCAAACGGTTCCTCGGCACGCTGCTGGCCGGTCCCGACGGTCAGCCGCGTCCACCGGATGGCAGGGAGACCGCCACCGCGGTGGTCTCGGCACTGGCCGGCTGGCACCACGTGTGGGGGGTACGGGTGCACGACGTGCGCGCCTCGGTCGATGCGCTGGCCGTGGTCGGCGCGTGGCAACAGGCGGGGGAGCAGGGGCGTTGACGGATCGGATAGAGCTGCGCGGTCTGCGGGTTCGCGGCCACCACGGCGTCTTCGACCATGAGCGTCGGGACGGCCAGGATTTCGTCATCGACATCACCGTATGGCTCGACCTGGATGTGGCGGCGGCCAGCGACGATCTGGCCGACACCCTCGACTACGGGGTTCTCGCGCAGCGCGCCGCCGACATCGTCGCCGGTCCACCCCGTCAGCTGATCGAGACCGTGGCCGGCGAGATCGCCGATGGCGTCATGGTCGACGAACGCGTGCATGCGGCCGAGGTCGTGGTGCACAAACCCGGCGCACCCATCCCGCTCGAGTTCGCCGACGTGGCGGTGGTCGCACGACGGTCCCGCCGGGGCGGCCGGGGTGGCGGGTGAGGTCATCGTGAGCTCCGTGGTGTTGTCCATCGGGTCGAATCTGGGTGATCGGTTGGCCCGTCTGCAGTCGGTACTCGACGGTCTGGACGGCGCGGTCGGGGCCGTGTCGCCGGTCTACGAGACCGACGCGTGGGGCGGCGTCGAGCAGGGCGCGTTCCTCAACGCCGTCGTGCTCGCCGAGGATCCCGGCCTGGACGGTCCCGGTTGGCTGCGCCGCGCACACGAACTCGAGGACGCCGCAGAGCGGGTCCGTGACCAGCGTTGGGGACCGCGCACCCTCGATGTCGACCTGGTCAGTTGTCACGGACCGGACGGCGAGATCATCAGCGCCGACGCCGAGCTCACGTTGCCGCACCCGTACGCGCATGTTCGCGCGTTCGTGTTGGTGCCCTGGCTCGACGTGGACCCGACGGCGACGCTGAGTGTCGCGGGTGAGCCGAGGCCGGTCGCCGAGCTGCTGGATGCGCTCGACGAGCAGGAGCGGGCCGGTGTGCGCCGCACCGGGCATGTGCTGCGGACGGGACGTTGATGGGGCTGACCCGCAAGCGCGATCTGACCCTCGCCGTGGTCGTCACCGGGCTGCTCGGTTACCTGCTGGTGCGGGCGGTGTACCGGTACTTCCCACCGCTGACGCTGTGGACCGGGGTGTCGCTGCTGGGGCTGGCTGCCGTCATCGCGGGGTGGGGCTTCCTGGTGCGCGCCCGGATCCGGGACGGCGAGATCGGCGTCGGGGGCGGCCGGTTGCATCCGCTGGCGGTGGCCCGCTCGGTGGTGATCGCCAAGGCGTCGGCGTGGATGGGCAGCGTCGTGCTGGGCTGGTGGCTGGCCGTCGTGGTCTACCTGCTGCCGCGGCGATCCGAGCTGCGGGTGGCCGCTGAGGACACCCCGGGGGCGGTGGTGGCAGCGTTGTGCGCGCTGGCGCTGATCGTGGCGGGGTTGTGGCTGCAGCATTGCTGCCGCTCTCCCGACGATCCCGCCGAAGACGCCGAGCCGGAGCCGAACTGAGCGAATCCGTCAGTGCGCGGGCCGAATCGCCGTCCGGGTCGACACGCGAGACGACCTGTGGCGGGTACAGTCGCCCCATGACCGATCCGACCCGCGGCGCCCGGCTCCGGCGCGGCGGACGCCGGCCCGGTTGGATCCTGATGACAGTGTTGCTGGTGCTGGCCATCGCGGCGAGTTCGGCGCTGGTTTTCACCAACCGGGTCGAACTGCTCAAGCTCGCAGTGATTCTCGCGCTGTGGGCCGCGGTGGTCGCCGCCTTCGTCTCGGTGATCTAT
Organism: uncultured Mycolicibacterium sp.; assembly: GCA_964000695.1. Taxonomy (GTDB): domain Bacteria; phylum Actinomycetota; class Actinomycetes; order Mycobacteriales; family Mycobacteriaceae; genus Mycobacterium. The sequence continues at coordinate 4,000 of CAXEZH010000332.1, forward strand.
CGCCGTCAGAGCGACAGTGATCAGGCCAAGGTGCGTGATCTGAAACTCGTGTACGACCTGCAGCTGGACCGGGAGATCTCGGCGCGTCGGGAGTACGAGCTGTCGGTGGAGGCGCAGCTGCGCCGTGAGCTGGTCGCCGAACTGCGTGCCCAGCAGTCCGACGAGGTTTCGGCGCTGCGCACCGAGTTGGCCGCGCTGCGGGCCAATCTGGAGTTCCTGTTCGACGCCGACCTGTCGCACCGGCATGCCATCGAGGCCGACCGCCGCCCGGACGCAGAACCGTGGACGCACCGCAGCGACACCGCCGGCCGGGTCAGCAGCAGCCGCATCGACACCGAGGACACCGCGGACGAGGGCTACGCCGAGGTCGAGGAGGTCGATCCGCACACCGAGGAGAGCCCGATCATCGACGTGCCGGCCGAGCCGCATCCGCCGGAATCAGAGCGACCCCCGTCGGCTACCGAACCGCGCGGGTCGCACCGACGGTCGGGCCGCGACGGTTCGCGGCGGCACCGCACGGATCAGGACGTCCGGTCGCAGTGGGCCCCGCAGGCCCCGTCCCGCCCTGCGGGACCAACGCCGCCCCCGGCGGCCGCACCGCCTCCGGCCACCCCGCCCCCGACGGCCGCACCGCCCCCGACGGCTGCGCCCGGGCCGGCGCCGCAGTACCCGTGGTTGCCGCCGCCCGCTGCTCCGCGCACCGACCGCCCCGTGGCTCCGGCCGCCCAGCAGTGGCAGCCGGCCCCGGCCGAGGGGCAGTGGCGGCCTGCCGGAGAGCCGGGCAGTCACTGGGCGGCCGAGCCCAAGTCAGCCGAGCCCGAGCCGGCCGAGCCGGATGCGTATGTGGGCCGCCGCCGCGCCGCGGAACCGCAGGAGGACTCCGGACAGGGTCCGCGCGGCCGCCACTACGCCGGTGGCGACGCAGCAGAACCCGAACCGGTCACCGAGGAGCCGGCGGACGACCAGGAGGCAGAAGAGCCGCAGGACGGCGCCCACACCGGTGGCCAGTCCGTCGCCGACCTGATGGCCCGGCTGCAGGTCACGCCCTCGGGAGGTGGCCGGCGCAGACGCCGCGAGGATTGAGCTAGGCTCGTGGCGACCGTCCGGTACCCGCAGCGCGGGACCGGAACGCTGGTGTTCAGCGATGACGCCCAGGAAATCTGCGAGGTCCTCTGCGATGCTGCAGTCCCCTGCCGGCGGGGGTACACCCCACCCGGCTGACCGGGGCGGACTCCGCCCTGCCCGGCTCACGGTCGGCGTGATCTCGGCAGGCCGCGTCGGTACCGCCCTCGGGGTGGCTCTCGAACGTGCCGAGCATCTCGTCGTCGCGTGCAGCGCGGTGTCGAAGGAGTCACGCCGGCGCGTCGCCCGCTGGCTGCCGGACACCGCTGTGCTGCCCGTCGACCAGGTCGCCGGTCGAGCTGAGCTGCTGTTGCTGGCTGTTCCCGACGCCGAGTTGCCCGCTTTGGTGGCCGGGCTGGCCGCCACGGGCGCGGTCCGTCCGAACACGATCGTGGCGCACACCTCGGGCGCCAACGGGATCGCGGTACTGTCCCCGCTGGCCGAGCAGGGTTGCATCACGCTGGCCATCCACCCCGCGATGACGTTCGCCGGCACCGACGAAGACGTCGACCGGTTGCGCGGGACCTGCTTCGGGGTCACCGCGGCCGACGAGATCGGCTATGCCATCGCGCAGTCGCTGGTGCTGGAGGTCGGTGGGGAGCCGTTCCGCGTCCGGGAGGACGCCCGCACCCTCTACCACGCCGCGCTCGCCCACTCGAGCAACCACGTGGTGACGGTGCTGCTGGACGCGGTGGAGGCGTTACGCGCCGCGCTGTCGGGGCAGGAACTGCTGGGGCAGGACGCCGTCGGCGACGCTCCCGGCGGACTCACCGAGCGGATCATCGCCCCGCTGGCCCGCGCCTCTCTGGAGAACGCGCTGCAGCGGGGCCAGGCCGCGCTCACCGGGCCCGTCGCGCGGGGTGACGCCGGCGCGGTCGCCGGCCATCTGCGGGCGCTGGCCGAGGTGGATCCCGATCTGGCCGAGGCGTATCGCACGAACTCGTTGCGGACGGCTCAGCGCGCACACGCCCCGGAGGACGTCTTCGAGGCCCTGGCGGAAGCAGGACAGCGATGAACATCGGTAGAACCCCGAAATTCGCTGCGGGGGAACTCAACATCTACGCACGTCCCCGCGACGTCGCGGGCGTCACGACGGCTCTGCGCGCGACCGGACGCCGTATCGTGCTGGTGCCCACGATGGGCGCCCTGCACGACGGACATCTGACGCTGATCCGCGCCGCCCGCCGGGTGCCGGGTGCCGTCGTCGTGGTGTCGATCTTCGTCAACCCGTTGCAGTTCGGGGCGGGCGAGGACCTCGACGCGTACCCGCGCACGCTCGACGACGACCTCGACGCGCTGCGGGCCGAGGGTGTGGAGATCGCATTCACTCCGACCGCCGACGACATGTATCCGCACGGCACCCGCACCACCGTGGTCCCCGGACAGTTGGGCGCCGAGTTGGAGGGCGCCTCGCGGCCAACGCATTTCGCCGGGGTACTGACCGTCGTGCTCAAGTTGTTCAACACGGTGCGACCCGACCGCGCCTATTTCGGCGAGAAGGACTACCAGCAGCTGACGCTGATCAGGCAGATGGTCGCCGACCTCGACCTGGGCGTCGAGGTTCAGGGCGTGCCGATCGTGCGGGAGGCCGACGGGCTGGCGATGTCCTCGCGCAACCGCTATCTCGACCCGGTGCAGCGCGAGCAGGCGGGCGCGCTGTCGGCGGCACTGCTGGCCGGCATGTACTCGGCGGCGCAGGGGGCCTCCGCCGCGCTCGACGCGGCGCGCGCGGTCCTCGACGAGGTGCCCGCGCTGA
>CAXEZH010000333.1:0-1722 GCA_964000695.1 uncultured Mycolicibacterium sp.
CTCGGCGAGAAGATCTGCGCGGCGGTCGTTTTTCGCGGACGGCCGATCACGCTGGCCGAACTGAACGCCTTCCTCGACGAGCGGGGCGTGTCAGCGCACGCACGCCCCGACGCCCTCGTCGCGATGCCCGCATTGCCGACCACCGCGGTCGGGAAGGTGGACAAGAAGCAGGTCGTCGCCCGATTGATGGCGGGCAAAAACGGCTAGATGTAGGGCATGGCGGACACACTCGACCAGAGAGACCACTGGGAAGTCGACCGCGAGTTCACCCTTCCGCATTTCGGAGACCTGGTCACCGACGGCCGGGTCGAGCACGACACCGACGACGTCGAGACGGCCTACTTCGACACTGCCGAGCGCGACCTACACGCCTTCGGCATGACCGTGACCCGGCGGGTGGTCGACGACGCCGAATGGGTGTTGACCATGCCCGGTAGCAGCGCGACGCTGCGCTTCGCGGATTCGACGTCGGTGCCCGAGGAACTGGCCACGATCACCCACGGAGTCACCGGAAGACGGGGCCTGGAGCACATCGCCACGATCCGCACGCTGCGCGACAGCTACTCGGTCAGCGACGCCGACGGCGGGCCGCGACTTGAGATTCACGACGACAACCTGCGCGCTTCGCTAGGGGACCGGCTGCTGGCCTGGCGGGAGGTGCACGCCGGCCCTGCCCCGGCGGGGTTGCGGGAGCGGCTATCGGAAGCGGGCGCGCGCCGGGCGACCGAGCCGTCACGGCTGATCCGCTTGCTGGCCGGTGACGCCGGGCCCGACACCGTTGCTGTGGCAGCCGGTGCGCAGGCTCTCGACCGCTATGTGGCGGCGCAGGTCGACGAGATCGTGCGAGGCGACATCGAGCTGCGGTGCGGGCATGATCCGATCCACGACACCCGCGTGGCGATCCGTCGGTTACGCAGCACGATCCGAGTCTTCGACGAACTCGTCGACGTCTTCGCCGAAGACGACGTCGCAGACGTCGAAGCCGACCTCAAGTGGTTCGCCGGGGTGCTCGGTGAAGTGCGTGACTGTCAGGTGCAGCAGGACCGGCTCGGAGCCGCCCTCGACGAACTACCCGAGGAGCTGATCCTCGGCCCGGTCCGCGCGCGACTCCGCAACGATCTCAAGGCCGTGGAACTGCCCGCCCGCGAGGCGGTCGACGAGGCTATGAGGTCACCGCGGTACGCAAAGATGATGTCGCACCTCCAGGTCTGGCGCCGCCGCGCGCCGTTTCACCACTGGATCGAGGCGGCGGCGGTGCGCAGGCTCGCGAACAAAGCCCAGCGCAAGGCACGGCGGCGTCTCGCCAACGCACTGGAGGCCGACGACGCGGAGCTGCTGCACCGGGCGCGTAAGGCAGCCAAGCGGGCCCGTTACGCCGCCGAGTTGATGCAGCCGATCGATCCCCCGGCTGCCAAGCGAGAGCGCAAGCACTTCAAGCACATTCAGAGTGTGCTGGGCGACCACCAGGACACCGTGGTGGCGATGGAGTGGCTGCGGCGAATCGGAGTCGCGGCCGGGAACACAGACGGTGAGAACGGCTTCACATTCGGTCTGCTGTACGGCCGCGAGCAGGCGTTGGGCGCTGAATGCCGACGCGCGGTTCAGAAACTCGAGTGACGCACGCCTCTGAAATCTCTTTTGTCACTGTGGTTTCAATGGTCACAGCGACGGCCGGACCTGTCGGAGCATCGAACTAATGTTCGATACATGAGTGACGTGGGC
>CAXEZH010000334.1:0-8476 GCA_964000695.1 uncultured Mycolicibacterium sp.
GCCCTGGGCCTTGGCCCAGCCCTTGAACTCACCGAACTTGTTGAACTCCGGGTGGGTGGTGAACACGTGGTAGGTCTCGTTGAACGCCTCCATCGCGACTTTCCAGTTGCAGTCGAAATAGAGCCATTTGCGCCACTTGTAGCGCATGTTTTCCAGGCCGAACGGGTCGAGGATCTTGTTGGCCGGGAACAGGTAGTCGGCCAGCGATTCACACTCGGGGTCCATGTTGACGAACAACCAGCCGCCCCAGGTGTCGACCTGCACCGGGGCGAGGTGGGTGTTCTCGCGCGTCAGCTTTCCGGCCCAGTCGTCCTGCTCACGGATGTGGGTGCAGGCTCCGTCGAGCCCGTAGGTCCAGCCGTGGAATCCGCAGACGAACGACTTGCGTGCCCGTCCGACGGCGTTCTTCGCACCGTCGGGGGTGTCGACCAGTTTGCGGCCGCGGTGCATGCACACGTTGTGGTGTGCCGCGAACTCGTCGGGGCCCGTCCGGACGACGATGATCGAGTCGTCGAGGATGTCGTAGGTCAGGTAACTGCCGACCTCGGGGATCTCCTCGACCCGCCCGACCTGCTGCCACACCTTGCGCCACAACCTGTCGCGCTCGGCACGCGCATAGTCTTCCGAGATGTAGGCGTCGACGGAGATCGTGGTCGCCTCGGACAGGTCCTCCGCGATCTGACCCGTCGAATCGTCCGCGGGCGCTTCGCTTTCGATGGCGGCGTCGAGGTCGGATTCGGTGTGCGTCACGTCATCTTCCTTTCAGAACCGGCTGATGGAGCTGCGGAAAGACTCGTCCTTGAGGAACAGCGACGTGTTGTCCGCGCCGAGGTGGGTCCACTTCAGGTTCAGGCCGCCGTCGACCAGCAGGGTCTGCCCCGTGATGTAGCCCGACAGATCGGACAGCAGGAACAGGATCGCGCCGGCCTGCTCAGCCGGGGTGCCCCGGCGGCCCATCGCGATGGCGGTGCGGTCGCGTTCGGGGTCGGTGTCGACGTAGGTCGCCGAGGCGGCGGTCGCGGTGACGCCGGGTGCGACGGCGTTGACCCTGATGCCGTCGAGCGCGAGTTCCACCGCCATGGTGCGGGTCATGGCGACCACGGCGGCCTTGGCCGTGCCGTACGCGATGTGGTACGGCGCGGTGTTCATACCGCTGATCGACGAAATCGACACGAGGGAACCGGGGTCGCCGTTGTTCCGGATCTCGGCCGCGACCGCCTGGCTCATGAAGAAGGCCGTCTCCAGGTTTGCCGCGAACAGCGCCCGCCAGTCCTCGCGGGTGACCCGGGTGGACGGCATCCAGGTGGCCGGCGCGGCGCCGCCCGCGACATTGACCAGACCGTAGAGCCGGGCACCGGTCTTCGAGGCAACGGTGCGCACCTGATCGAGCACGGCGGCGACGCCGTCGTCGGTGGACGCGTCGGCGGACACGGAGACGACGGACAACCCCCGCGCGGCCAACGGCCCGACGTGTTCGTCGAGGTTGGCCTTCGAGCGACTGACCGCGACGACGGTGGCGCCGGCCTCGGCGGCCATCCGCGTCACCGTCGTTCCGATGCCGCCGCCACCTGCGCCGGAGACAACCACGATGCGGTCGTCCAGCCTCAGCGACGCTTCGGAAACCACGTCACTTGTCCGGACAAAAAACGGTACTCTGCATAACGAAGAACACTATTCCGCAGCGGTTATGCGGCCGTCAAGGCTTGGCTGCTCAGTATCCGTCCTATTGTCTGGACCAACTGTGGCTTGCTAACGTCCGGATACATGAAGCCCCGGTACGCCGCGCCGAATCCCGTCACCGCCGAGGGTTGGCAGCTGCAGACGGTGACCGGTCCGAGCCGGCTGTTCGGCGCGAACGGACTTCGCACCGGCCCGGACGGTCGCGTCTATGTCGCCCAGGTGACGGGCAGTCAGATCAGCGCGCTCGACCTCGACGCCGGGACACTGGAGGTCGTCAGCCCGAAGGGCGGCGACATCATCGCTCCCGACGACGTCGCGTTCGGCACCGACGGCACCCTCTATGCGACCGAAGTGATGGACGGACGGGTCAGCGCCCGCGACACCGCGGGGCACACCCGGGTGCTGCGCGACGAGCTGCCGTGCGCCAACGGCATCACCGTGCACGACGGGCGCCTGTTCGTCGGGGAGTGCCGTGACGGCGGACGGCTCATGGAGCTACCCCTCGACGGCGGCGAGCCGCGCGTCCTGCTCGAGAATCTGCCCTCTCCGAACGCCATGGAAGTGGGCCCCGACGGGTTGCTGTACTACCCGTTGATGACCGCCAACGAGATCTGGCGTATCGACCCGAACGGCGGCGAGCCGCAGCGCGTCGCCACCGAGCTCGGTGTGCCCGACGCGGTCAAGTTCGACTCGGCCGGATACCTGGTCTCGACACAGGTGGCCAGCGGCCAGGTGCTGCGCATCGATCCCCGGTCGGGCGACAAAACGGTGCTGGCACAGTTGAATCCGGGACTGGACAACCTCACCTTTGTCGGCGACCGGTTGCTCACGTCGAACTTCACCGGCGAGATCACCGAGATCGGCTCCGACGGGCAGATGTCGACGGTGCTGCCTGGCGGTCTGAACTGGCCCTTGGACCTCACCATCGCCGGCGGAACGCTCCACATCGCCGACGGCACGTACTTCTACCGAGTCGGCGCGAACGGCACCCTCGAGACGGTGGGCATGCTCTTCTCCCCGGGTTATCCGGGCTTTCTGCGCGGTGTCGACGCGGTCGGTGCCGACGAGTTCGTCGTCACGACGTCGGGTGGCCAGGTGGCGCGCTACCGACCGCGCGCCGGCGAAACCGATTTCCTGGCAACCGACTTCGATCAGCTCTACGGTGTCGCCGCCGCCCACGGTGTGATCGTGTTCGCCGAGCTCGGAACCGGAAAGGTGCACTGCCTGCAGTCGGGGCGGGTCGAGACGATCTGCTCGGATCTGCACGAGCCAGTCGGCGTCGCATTCGACGATGACGGCGCGGCGCTGGTGGCCGAATCTGGTGCCGGGCGGGTTGTTCGGCTCGGATCGACGGGTCCGGACACCGTGGTGGACGGACTGCAGCGCCCGCAGGGCATCCATGTCCGAGACGGACGGCTCTACATCGCCGACGCAGGTGCCAAGGAACTCATCGAGTTCGACCTGGGCAGCAAGGCGCGCACCACGATCGCCCGCGGGCTGCCGGTCGGCGCTCCGCCCGGTGTCGAGCCGAAACCGCTGAAAGGCATGCCGCCGTTCTCGGGCCCGCAGGGGCCCTTCGCCGGGGTCACCTCCGCGCGGGACGGCACCCTCTATGTGTCCGCAGACTCCGACGGCAGCGTCCTGGCGATCGGCCGGCGATGACGACGACCGCCGGCGATCATCGCTACCTCCAGGTTGCGCGCACGCTGCGCAAGGAGATCGTCGACGGCGTCTACCCGGTCGGCTCCCAACTGCCCACCGAACACGAGCTGTGCGAGCGGTTCGCCGTCAGCCGCTACACCGTTCGTGAGGCGCTGCGGCGGCTGCGCGACGACAACCTGGTCACCTCGAAACCTCGCGCGGGCACGCTGGTGGTCCCCCGGCCGTCGAACAACTCCTACGCCCAGGACGTCGTCTCGATCGAGGACCTGCTCGCTTTCGCCCAGGGTGCGCGGTTCGCCATCGACTCCAACGCCATGGTCACGGTGGACGCGGCGTTGGCCGAACGCATCGGCCTCGCGCCCGGCACGGAATGGCTGGGGGTCGCCGGATATCGGCGCGTCGACGAGCACACCCCGCCGGTATGCCGCACCGAGTACTACATCAACCGCAACTTCGCGGCCGTCGGACGGCTTCTCCAGCGTCACAGCGGGCCGATCTTCCCGTTGGTCGAGGACCTCTTCGGGGTCAGCATCAGCGAAGTGCACCAGGAGATCTCGGCCGTCGTGTTGGACGCGGAACTCGCCGAGCACCTGCAGGCCGGGCACGGGACTGCCGCGCTGCAGATGCGGCGCACCTACACCACGTCCGACGGCGAGGTCGCCCAGGTCACCGTCAACACCCACCCGTCGTCGCGCTTCCGGCATTCGATGACCATGCGCCGGGTCCGGGACAACGGGTGAACGCCACACTGGCCGATGCGCTGCGGGACGCCGCGCGCGAGGCGCCGGACCGCGTGCTCGTGCGTGACGACGACGGAACACTGACCTGCGCGGAGCTGCTGGACCGGGCAACCACGCTGGCGCACGCGTTGCTGCGCAGGATGCCGGTCGGCAGCGTCGTGTCGTTCACGGTACCCAACTGGCACGAGGCCGCGGTCATCTATCTCGGCACCACGCTGGCCGGCATGGTCGTCAATCCGATCCTGCCGTCGCTGCGTGACCGGGAACTGGCGTTCATCCTGACCGACGCCAACAGTCGGGCGATTTTCATCCCGCAGAGCTTCGGCGGTCACGATTACGCCGCCATGCTAGCCCGCGTCGCCTCCGGGCTGCCCGACCCGCCCGAGATCGTCGCGGTGCGCGGGGACGCAGCCGGCCACATCGCGTTCGGCGATCTGCTCACCGAACCCGGCTCAGGCACATTGCCCGAGCTGAGCCCGGCCGACACCCGGATGATCCTCTACACCTCAGGGACGACCGGGCGGCCCAAAGGTGTGCTGCACAGCCACGACTCATTGCGGGCGCTGATCGAGCAGATCGGCCACCACTGGCGCGTCGACCCCGGTGACACGTTTCTGGTACCTTCCCCGATCGCACACATCGGCGGATCGATCTACGCGTTCGAATGCCCCCTGTTGCTCGGCACGCAGGCGGTGTTGATGCAACGGTGGGATGCTGACGTGGCGGTGAGGCTGATGCTCGAACACCGATGCACCCACATGGCGGGCGCGACACCGTTTCTGGACGGTCTGTTGTCCGCTGCGCAACGCGCCGGGACCCGCCTGCCCGACCTGAAGGTGTTCATCTGCGGCGGCGCATCAGTGCCGCCGACGTTGATCAGGCGCGCTTCGGATTACCTGGACAAGTCCGCGGTGAGCCGCGTGTACGGGTCGACAGAGGTCCCGGTGACCACGGTCGGATCCCTGGACGACGTGGATCGCGCCGCCGACACCGACGGACGGCCAGGCATCGCCGACGTCGTCCTCGTCGACGGTGAGATCCGCGCTCGGGGCCCGCAGATGCTGACCGGCTACCTGCATCCAGACGACAACCGCGACTCATTCGACGAGGCAGGCTATTTCCGCACCGGCGACCTGGGCCGGTTCACCGGCGACGGCCATCTGGTGGTGACGGGCCGGGCCAAGGACATCATCATCCGCAACGGCGAGAACATCTCCCCTAAGGAGGTCGAGGACATCCTCGTCACTCATCCTGGCATCGCCGAGATCGCGATCGTCGGGATCCCGGACCCCCGCACCGGAGAGCGGGCCTGTGCGACGGTCGTCCCCGCCGAACCGCCCGGCCCCGACGTGTCCGAACTCAAGAGCTTCCTAGCGGCCCGGGGCGTTGCAACGTTCAAGGTGCCCGAACAGGTGCGGATCGTCGACGCGCTGCCGAAGAACGACGCGGGCAAGGTGCTCAAGCACGTCCTCAAGGCCGATCTGATCAAGGAGTCATGACATGCAGGTAGCGATCGTCACCGGCGCCAGCAGCGGCATCGGGTTCGGCTGCGCGACAACGCTGGCCGGGCAAGGGATGGCCGTGTTGGGGACCGGCCGGGACGCCGGCCGATTGGCCGAGCTCGAGAACGCGGACCCCGTGCCCGGCGAGATCGCGACGCTGTCGGTCGACCTGGCCGCCGATGACGCACCGCAACGCATCGTGACGGCGGCGCTGGACCGCTGGGGCCGCATCGACTTCCTGGTCAACAACGCCGGCATCGGCAGCCCGAAACCGCTGCACGAGACCGACGACGAGACGCTCGACCAGTTTCTCGGCATCATGCTGCGGGCACCGTTCCGGCTGGCCCGCGACGTCATCGGGCACATGCAGCCCGGCTCGGCGATCATCAACGTCACGTCGACGTTCGCAGTCGTCGGCGGGCTGCGCGGCGGCGCCTACTCTGCGGCCAAGGGCGGGCTGACCGCGCTGACCACCCACATCGCCTGCCAGTACGGCCCGCTCGGAATCCGCTGCAACGCCGTGGCTCCCGGCGTGACCCTCACTCCGATGGTGGCCCACCGGCTGGAAGACGAGCGGTTCCGCAAGATCAACACCGAGATGACCCCGCACCAGCGCCTCGGCCGCGTCGAGGACATCGCCTCGACCGTGGCGTTCCTGTGTTCGGAGGGTGGCAGTTTCATCAACGGCCAGACGATCGTCGTCGACGGTGGGTGGAGCTCGACGAAGTACCTGTCCGACTTCGCCCTCACCTCCGAGTGGGTCCCCCGGGAGTCCGCCCGGTGAACCTGTTCACGCTGCTCGACCAGGCCGCCGCGCGCCACGGTGACCGCGGCGCGGTGTACCACGGTGATCAGCAGGTCCACACCTGGGCTGCGCTGCGGGAGCGAGCGTTGCGGTTGGCCGGATCACTGCAGAAGTTCGGACCGGGTGCCCGGATCGCGGTGGCCAGCGAGAACAGCCCACAGATCGTGGAGCTGATGTTCGCGATCTGGGCGGCCGAGTGTGTGTTCGTCCCGCTCAACTACAAGCTGCATCCACGTGAGATGGGCCAGATCCTCGACGATGCCGGCGCCGCACAGGTGTTCGCGTCGGCGAAGATCGGCGTCGCGCTGTCGGGTGCCACGCCGGCACCGGTGGAGACCATCGGGGCGATCGAGTACCAAAAGCGTTGCACCGCAGAGATGGCAGCCGTCCCCCGCGTCACCGATCCGGCGGACCTGGCCTGGCTGTTCTACACCAGCGGGACCACGGGTCGCTCGAAGGGCGCGATGCTGTCCCATCGCAACCTGCTGGCGATGACGCTGTCGCACCTGGCCGACTTCGACTCCCCCGACAAGAATTCCAGCCTGATCCACGGGGCCCCGATGTCGCACGGCTCGGGCCTCTACGTGCCGCCCTACGTCCTGCGCGGCGCACGACAGGTGGTGCCGGCATCCGGGGCGTTCGACCCGGACGAGTTTCTCGACCTGTGCGACCTGCATCCTCGTTGCAGCGCTTTCCTGGCGCCCACGATGGTGTCCCGGCTCGTCCAGACGGGTCGGGACCGGCCGGCCAACCTCGAGACGATCGTCTACGGGGGCGGACCGATGTATGTCGACAGCCTGAAGAAGGCGCTGGCCGCGTTCGGCCCGATCTTCGTGCAGCTCTACGGTCAGGGTGAGGCCCCGATGACGATCACCGGCCTGCGACGCGCCGACCACGTCGCCGACCGGGCCGACGGCGCCGGGTGGGCCCCCGACGAGGTGCTCGGCTCGGTCGGGTACGCCCGTTCCGGCGTCGACGTCGCGGTGCTGGAGCCGGGCGGGACGCCGGCAGGAGTCGGTGAGATCGGCGAGATCGTCTGCCGCGGAGACGTGGTGATGTCCGGCTACTGGAACAATCCGGCCGCGACGTTGGCGACATTGCGCGACGGGTGGCTGCACACCGGTGACCTGGGCTCCTTCGACGCCGACGGGTTGCTGACGCTTCGGGACCGGTCCAAGGACGTGGTGATCAGCGGTGGCAGCAACATCTACCCGCGCGAGATCGAGGAGGTGCTGCTCGAACACCCCGGCGTGGTCGAGGCGGGCGTGGTCGGCGCGCCGGATGAGGAGTGGGGCGAAGTCGTGGTCGCGTTCATCGTCGGCGACGCCACACCCGAGGACCTGGACGCGCTGCTGTTGCAGCGAATAGCCCGGTTCAAGCGTCCGAAACGCTACGCGTTCGTCGACGAACTGCCCAAGAACAGCTACGGCAAAGTGCTCAAGCGTCAGCTGCGGGAACAACTGAGCTGAGCGCAACTCGCTTGATCTGACCGACAGCCGACCGAAACGCGGGTAGAACCCATCACGCGTCGGCTCCGCAGCTAACATGTTCGAGGTGGGGAGGGTGTCGGCCGTTCGGGCCGCGATCACGCGCGCACAGAAGTGGCCGGGCATTGCCCAGCCGGCTCTGTGGGCGCGCACCGCCGGGTCCAGTTTCGTGTTCGGCGGCGTGCTGGTGGCGCTCATCACCGCGCTGACCCCGACCCCCTCCGATCACGCCGTCCTGCAGTACGCCAACGCCACGGCGGCCATGGCGATCGGGATCGCGGTCCTGCTCACCGGGCGGCGGGTCACGCTGGTCCAATTCCATCTCCTGGTGGTCACCGCGATCCTGCAGATCACACTGTCGGTCACGTTCGCGACCGGCGCTGCGGCGGTGTCCTTCGCGACGCTGTACGTGTTCGTCGGCTGCGCCGCGTTTTTCGTGGCGTGGCCCACCGCGGTGCTCTATCTGGGCCTCGCCATGCTGTGTTCGACCACTGCGCTGGCGGTGACCGGGTCCGTGCCGTGGTGGACGGGTCTCGTCACGGCCGCGACCACGGCCGCGGTCGGAGTGATCATCCTCGCCCTCGGCCAGGTGGTGGCGAA
>CAXEZH010000335.1:0-11148 GCA_964000695.1 uncultured Mycolicibacterium sp.
ACCCCGACCACTACCCGCACCATCTGCCTTCGGCTCGCTACGACCCGGCGGAATCCCAGCGGCTGGCCGAGTTTCTCGACCACGTCGACGTCGCAGTCTCACTGCACGGTTATGGCCGCGCGGGCCGCAGCACCCAGATCCTGGCCGGCGGCCGCCATCGCGCGCTCGCCGAACACCTCGACCACCACATCACGATCCCGGGCTATGAGGTCGTCACCGACCTCGAGGCCATCCCGCGCGAGCTGCGCGGGCTGTACCCGGGCAACCCCGTGAACCGGCCCCGCGACGGCGGAACGCAGCTGGAACTGTCGGCGCGGGTGCGCGGGGTCAGCCCCCGCAGCGGTTTGCCCAGCGACGACGGCCTGACACCGGCGACGTCGGCGCTGGTGCAGGGTCTGGCCGCGGCGGCACGCTCCTGGCAGGGGCGCTAGCCCCCGAATCACTGCGCTCGACCACCCATCCGCGGGGCGCGCCGCTCCGAATGCCGGTATGTGGAACCCATCTACGCAGGGCAGCGACCGATCCCGATGACGACGAGGTCAGCGCCCTGGAACCCGCCGGATGCCGGGGCGGTGCCGACGTGACGACGGCCCTCTACCGCACCCGGATCACCCACCTGCGCCGGGCGCCGGTGCATCACTACTTCGAGCACCGCAGCTACAGCTGGTTCGTCGACGTCGACGCGTTGCCCCGGCTTCCCGGGTGGCTGCGTCCGTTTGCGACGTTCGACCCCCGCGACCATCTGTGGGGTTCCGATGAGGACACGTTGCGCACCCGAGTCGAATCATTCCTGACCGACAAAGGCGTGGACCTGCCCGGGGGCCGGATCACAGCGCTGTTCCAGCCACGGGTGCTGGGCTATGTCTTCAACCCCCTGAGCCTGTATTGGTGCCACGACGTTCGCGGAGTGCTGAGGCACGTCGTCGCCGAGGTCCAGAACCTCCGCGGCGAGCGCCACGCCTACCTTCTGCCCCCGTCCGGCGACCGGCCCGCAATGGTGGCCAAGAAGTTCCACACGTCCCCGTTCACCGATGTCAGCGGCCACTACCTGGTCCACGCACCCCAACCGGAGGACACGCTCGACGTCAGGATTTCGCTGCACCGCGACGACCACCCGGCCTTCGTCGCCACCATGCGCGGCGCGCGCCGACGCGCGGGCATCGGCCAGATTCTGGCTCTGCAACTGGTGGCGCCGTGCGCTCCGCTGATGAACTCGATCGGCATGCGGGTGCAGGCGATCACGCTGCGGCTGCGTGGGGTGCCGCTGGCCTCACGGGGCGCGGAGAAACCCGAAAAAGTCGAGTCGCTGGTGCCCGTCGGCCGAGTTTCCATGAATACTGTTTGCGCACATTCCCTTTCACCACGGCTTGGCGGAAGCGGGGATTGACGTGACGACGTTGACGCAGGTGGCTAGGCTACCGCTCGTGACCGCCGAACTCGACGCATTGCTGCGCCAGGTGGCCCGTCGGGATGTCGACGCCTTCGCGGCGTTCTATGACCAGACCCGTTCCCGGGTGTTCGGCCTGGTCACCCGCGTTTTGCGGGACCCCGGATACAGCGAGGAATGCACGCAGGACATCTACCTGCAGGTGTGGCGCACCGCCGAGAACTACGACCCCGCCGCGGGAAGCCCGCTGGCCTGGCTGATGACGCTGGCCCACCGCCGCGCCGTGGACCGGGTGCGCTCGGAGCAGGCCGCCAGCACCCGGGAGTCGCGCTACGGCGCCGCCAGCGTGGAGCCGCCCTCCGACCACGTCGCCGACACGGTCATCCTCAGCGACGAACGTCGCCAGGTCACCGAATGCCTCGCGTCGCTGACCGACACCCAACGCGAATGCATTCAACTCGCGTACTACGACGGGCTGACCTACGCGCAGGTGTCCGAGCGCCTGTCGGCGAACCTCGCCACCATCAAGTCCCGGATGCGTGATGCCATCCGTGGCCTGCGTCGATGCTTGGGGGCCGCATGACCGGACCACATGCAGCTGAGCTGTTGTCGCTGGCGACGCCGTACGCGTTGCACGCCCTCAGCGATGCCGAAGCCGCCGACGTCGAGCGGCTGCTCGACGACGCGCCGCCCGACGTCGCCGACGCCTTCCACACCGAGGTGCAGGCGGTGCGCGAAACGATGTCCGCGCTGGCGTCGGCCACCGCGGTGGAACCGCCGCCGGAGCTCCGCGACCAGCTGCTGAGCCGCATCGCCGAGGAACCCGTGCCGCTGCGTCGTCCTTCGCAGCAGCGGCGCTGGCCCCGCATGGTGCTGGCCGCCGCCGCGGTCGCGGTGGTCGGTCTGGGCGCTCTGGGTGTCGGCTTGGCGCTGCGCCCGCCCACTGTCCCGTCCACCGCGGATCAGGTGTTCGCCGCGCCGGACGTGCGCACGGTGTCCGGAGAAATCCCCGGGGGCGGTACCGCCACGGTGGTGTTCTCTCGGGAACAGGGCTCCGGGGTGCTGGTGATGAACAACGTGCCGCCCCCGCAGCCGGGAACCGTCTATCAGATGTGGCTGGTCGACGGGCAAGGGCCGCACTCGGCCGGCACCATGGGCCCGGACTCGGTCGCGCCGTCGACCACCGCGGTGATCCCGGACCTGGGGTCCTCGCGGGCACTCGCGTTCACCGTCGAACCACCCGGCGGATCGACCGAACCGACCAGCCCGGTGTTCGCCGAGTTACCGCTCAGCTAGGACTCTCCAGCGTCGCCGCGGCAGCCTCGGCCAGCACGTCGGCGACCTGGTGGCCGCGCCGCCACGCCGCCTGCTGACGCATCGCGCCGTTGCCCCGTTCAGCCACTCCGGCCAAGCCGGAAGAGACCAGCTCGTAGTCACCAACCTGTTCGAGCGCGGGACGGACCCGCTCGACCAGTTGCTCCAACAGCTGCCGGGTGGGAGCGGGGGCATGCTCCTGCAGGTCGAGACTGTCGCCGACGAGACCGTCGCGGGCGGCCTTCCAGTAGGCGGCCTTGAGCGCGAACGCCGCCAACGGTTGCACCGGTTCGCTGCGTCGGTGCTCCTCGAGTGCGGTCATCACGCAGCCGCGGACCAGCGCGGCGAACGTGACCGACTCGGCGACCGTGGCGGGCACGTCGGCGACCCTGACCTCGATGGTGGGGAAGTTGCGGGAGGGCCGCACATCCCAATAGACCATGCCGTCGTCGCGGATCACCCCGGAGTGACACAGCATCTCGACCGCGGCGTCGTACTCGTCGGCCGAGGCGAACTGCGGCGGCGGGCCGGCACTGGGCCAGCGCGCCCACAGGACACTGCGCCAGCTGGCGTGGCCGGTGTCGGCGTTGCGGTAGATCGCCGAGTTCGCGGTCAGCGCGAGCAGTAGCGGCAGCCAGGGCCGCAGCCGGTTGCTGACACCGATGGCCGCATCCCGGTCCGGCACCGCGACGTGCACGTGGCAGCCGCAGATGCCCTGCTCGTGGGCGATCATTCCGAATCGCTCCCCGATGTCGCGGTAGCGCGGAGTGTCGGTGACCGGGAACTGCGACGGCAGGGTGGGCGGCAGGCCGACCGCCAGCAACTGCGCACCCGCGGCCTCGGCGGCTCCGGCCGCCACCGTGCGCAACCGCAGCAGCTCGTCGCGCAGGTCGGATGTGTCCTCCACGACGGAGCTCGTCGTTTCGACCTGGCAACTGGTCAGTTCGAGTTGCAGCTCGACGCCGCCGCGCGCGGCCCGTTCGGCCACCGCGCGGTTGAGCGCGACAGGGGCGCCCGTCGACGGGTCGACGAGCAGGAACTCCTCTTCGACGCCGAGGGTGGGTGTCGACCCCGTCGAAGACGCCACCGAAACTCCCTGAAGAGATTTGATCCGGCCCGTCGGAGTGTGCACAACGGGCCGGATCATCGTGAAAAAGTCGAAGGGATTAATG
This sequence comes from uncultured Mycolicibacterium sp., assembly GCA_964000695.1. Classification (GTDB taxonomy): domain Bacteria; phylum Actinomycetota; class Actinomycetes; order Mycobacteriales; family Mycobacteriaceae; genus Mycobacterium. The sequence continues at coordinate 3,874 of CAXEZH010000335.1, forward strand.
CCCGCAGCGCATCGGACTCAAACCTCAGGTCCTACGATCGATTTCGTGGCCAAGGGTTTCCGGTTCGGGGTCGGTGTCACGCGGGTGCGCTCGCTGGAGTCGCTGCGGGAGGCGGCGCGCCGCGCCGAGGATCTCGGGTTCGACGTGATGCACGTGCCCGACCACCTCGGTGGCCCGGCGCCGTTCCCGGTCATGACGGCCATCGCGCTGACAGCTCCGGCGCTACGGGTCGGGACATTCGTCGTCAACTCGGCGTTCTACCGGCCGGCACTGCTGGCCCGCGATGTCGGCGCGCTGCACGAGCTGTCCGAGGGCCGCTTCGAGCTGGGGCTCGGTACGGGGTACGTCAAAGAGGAATTCGACGCTGCCGGCCTGCGGTATCCCAGCGCGGGTGAACGGGTCGACCACCTGCGCGACACCTGCGAGTACATGGCCGAACACCTGCCCGACGTGCCGATCATGATCGCCGGCAACGGTGACCGGGTGCTGCGCATCGCCGCGCGCCAGGCCGACATCATCGGCTTGACCGGGGGTGACCGGCCCGCCGAGCCCGACGACGACCCGCTGGCCGAGCGCATCGGGTTCGTCCGGGACGCCGCCGGTGAACGGTTCGACGAGTTGGAGCTCAACGTCGCCATCACCGCGATGCCGCTGGACGACTCCGGCGCGCCCGATCTGGCCATCGCCCGCCGGTCGCTGCCCGGCCTGTCCGATGAGCAACTGCTGCGCCACCCCGGTGTGCTGTCGGGCAGCACCGACGAGATCGCTGAGCGTCTGCGCGGCTACCGCGACACCTACGGCATCAGCTATGTCATCGTGCAGGCGCGCCACGTCGAGGCGTTCGGCAAGGTCATCGCTCTTTTGAAGTAGTCCGCGCTTTTGAAGTAGTCCGCTCTTTTGAAGTAGTCCGCGCTTTTGAAGTGGTCAGAGCCACAGGTAGAGCCCCGACAGCAGCGCCCACATCCCCACGCAGTACAGCTCGAACGCGGCGCGCAGCGGGATCGGCGCATGGCGCAGTTCCATGAAGTCCAGCCCGACCAGCCGAACCTTGACCGCGGCGATGGCCAGCACCAGCACCGCCACCGCCGACCCGGTGCCGTGTTCGGCGCCGACGGCCCACGACACGATCGTCGCGGCAACCAGGATCAGCCAGGTGACCCCGGCGCGGTTGCTCAACAGCTTCAGCGCGGTCATTCAGCTCACCAGGTACAGCAGCGCGAACAGGAAGATCCACAACAGGTCGACCAGATGCCAGAAGCAGGCCGCACCTTCGACCAATGCGGTGCGGGTGGCGCTGAGGTCGGCCCGGCGGGTCTGGGTGGCCATGAAGGCCAGCGCGCCGAGCCCCAGGCAGACATGGAACAGGTGCAGCCCGGTGAGGATGAAGTAATAGAGATAGAAATGGTTGGCGCCGGGACCGTGACCGGCGCCGGCCAGCGAGACGTACTCGAACACCTTCAGTGCGATGAACACCAGCCCGCACCCCATGGCCGCGACGACGGCGCGGGTGGCGAGGATTCGCGCACCGGTGCGCGTCGCTGCCAGCGCGAGCACGACGAACAACGAACTGGTCAGCAGCACCAGCGTGTTGAGCACGCCCACACCGAGGTGCAGGGTGGTGCGCGCGGCGTCGAACACGTCGGGCGCTTTCGCGCGCTCGACCAGGAAGGTGACGAAGAATGCGCCGAACACGAGCATGTCGCCGAACAGGAACACCCAGGTGCCGCTTTCGCCGGGGATCCGGCGGGCGGGATAAGATGCGGTGATGGTGTGCGGTGTCACGCCGCTGCCAGTGCTGCCTGTTCGGTCTTGATCGACTTCAGCATCACCGCGGTGGTGGAGAACAGCCAGATCACCAGCACCAGGCCGGGGATGTAGAAGGCGAACACGCCGTTCCAGGCCAGCGGACCGTCGTTGAACACCACGACGACGCAGCCGGGCAGCGACAGGATGGCGACCCACAGGTTGAGGTAGCCGTACCACCGCGGGAAGGTCGGCGGGTCCCCCTGGTCGACGAACGCGGCGATGGCCAGCGTGACGTTCTGGACGATGATGGTGCCGACGATGCCGATGAACCACAGCCAGAAGACGTCGTTGAGGGCCTGGGTCAGCTCGGCCGAGCGCTGCTCGGGCCGGTAGGCGGCCACTCCCAGGAAGAACTGCGGGAAGATCAACGCCGGGACGAACACCGTCGCGGCCATCAGCTGGGTCATCGACAGCATGCCGAAGCGGCCCTCGGCACGACGGATACGCAGCACGATCGTCGCCAGGAACGGCAGGGCCAGCGCGGCGGAGAGCAGCGCGCCGGACACTCCGAAGCGCACCCAGAGCTTGTGGTCGGTGAAGAACGTGGCGATCTCGTCGGCCGAGGAAACCGGCGACAGGGGCGGGAACAGCTGCGCAATGCCGGAGAAGCTGGCGCCGTACAGAAGAATCATGATCGTGCCGGCCCACGCGCCGATTCGCTGCAGTGTCAGCTCCACGGCTGGCAGGCTACCGCCGGAGCTACAAGTTTTGACACTTTTGCCATAACTCGTGATCGGCCGTTGCGGGCGCACCGCGTCGGCCGGGTAAGCTCCCAGCGGTCATGCCCTCGTAGCTCAGGGGATAGAGCACGGCTCTCCTAAAGCCGGTGTCGCAGGTTCGAATCCTGCCGGGGGCACTCTGCGATTTCGCAAGACTGTGATGTCGCAAGACTGTGATGTCGCAAGACATCGGAATAGCCGCGGACCTACTTCAGGTCCGCGGTTTTCCCGTTTGGGGCCGTTGGGGCTGCCGGTGGGGTGGTAGGCCCTGGCGGAGTCGCGAGTGACAGTCGCACACTCGTGGCACCTGGCAGATGGCCGTATCCCGATGCTCCGCGGCGACACACCGCTACACCGGGTCGATGCCTGAGCCGAATCAGCCAGGCATATAGCTGACTTCTGCGGCCGACGAGCGCTCCCGCGAACAAACAACGCGCGTCACGACCTCGTGTCATGGCCACGGCCATCACCAGAACTGGTGCGAGCCAAAGCGGTGACGATCCCCAGCACCAGAAGGGCGATCCCCGCCGGAGCCCCGAATGCGACCAACGTGAGCCGCCCTTGAGGTGCTGTTGCGGTCAACTCCACCGCGGTGGTGACGATGGCGGCGGGAGCGGCACCGAATATGCCCAGCAGCAAGGCAAACCGCCCGTTCATCGACCGCCACCCGGGATCGCCTCCGGAGCGCCGGTCCCTTGCGGGGGCACCGTCAGCCACGTCGTGTCCCGGTACACCAGCCGCGCGGTGAACACCATCGACAGCACGACCGCCGCCGTAAACACCCACGCGCTCAGGGACAGCTGCACACCGCCGCTGAGAGTGTGGCCGCTGGTGCATCCACCGGCCATTCGAGCACCGAAGAGCACCAGGAAAGAGCCGGTGAAGGCCGCGAATCCGCGTCGAATAGGGCTGGTTCCGAACCGGTTACGCCATGACGGCGGTACGACGGGGCGGAAGGCGGTGAAACGCCCACTGATGAACACCGACGTGATCATCGCGCCAACCATGACACCGACGTCGGACAGTGGCTCCCACCCGATCCCGTGGACCACCACCGCGGTGTAGTCGAAGTTCTGCAACAGCAGCGTGCCGATCAGCCATGAGTACGTCGTCGATTGGCCGAACACCTGGCGCAGGAGTATCGAACCGACGACGATCAACGCCACGGTCGAGGCGACGCCAAGGATCGTCCGCGCGTAGTAGTTGGTGAAGGGCACAGCCTCGGCGTTCACCCACTGTTGCAGTCGGCGGACTCTGCGTTGTGCGACGTCGACGGCGCCTTCTGTCAGGAACGCCGTCGTGTCGCGGATGAAGGCGCGGTCGTGGTCGTCGACGCAGCCGGTGCCGAGATGACGACGGCAGCTGTGTGCTCCGCCTTTGTACCGCGGCAAAAAGTACAGAAGGGTGAGCACCACGGCGGCATAGCCCACGGCGACAGCCAGCATCGTCCACGGTCGAGTGTCGGCAACGTGCCCGGTCACCACCATTTCGCCGACGTTCGCGGAGCTGACCAACAATTGACCCACGGTCGTCTGGTAGATCAACGTCCAGGCGGCCGCACCCATAAGCCCGCCCGGGATTGCATAGAGCGCATCGCGGCGCCCTTCACCCAGAGCAATCCACTCCGTGCCCGGAAAGTACCCGCCGATGGCAGCGCCGATCCCGAAATTCACGCCACCGATTGCTCCGCTATATACATAGAGCGGCTTGGGATCGAAGTGCATCGGCAAGCCCACTGCGTGCAGGCCGTAGAGCAGCACCGCGCCGAAGGCGGTGACACTGGCGAAACAACCGATCAGCAATCGGTCGACCAACCTGCCCGTGCGGATGACGGTCTCGGGATTACCGATCCCCCACAACGACGCGGGGATGCCGAACGCGATCCCGACCAGAAGGCCGACCCACAGCGGCGCCGTCACACCCACGCCGGCCACCGCGGACCCGACATTCGGCACCAGCACGACGAGGGATACACCAGAACATGACTTGACTCATTCATTGGCCTGCCTACTTGAGCCCGAATGACCGAACTGAACGCTCGTCACGGCCCCGCCCGATTCCGTCAACGGTCCCCCCGGACTACCGTCAGGTGACCATGGAGATCCTGCGCACCCCCGAATCCCGGTTCGCGAACCTGCCCGGCTACCCGTTCGCGCCGCACTACGTCGACGTCTCGGCAGCGGACACGACGCCGGTGCGGATGCACTATGTCGACGAAGGGCCCCGCGACGGCGACCCGGTCGTGCTGCTGCACGGCGAGCCGACATGGAGCTACCTGTACCGGACGATGATTCCGCCGCTGGCAGCCGCCGGATACCGGGTGTTGGCGCCCGATCTGATCGGGTTCGGCCGCTCCGACAAACCGACCCGCTTCGAGGACTACACCTATCTGCGGCACGTGCAGTGGGTGACGTCCTGGATCGAGACGCTGGACCTGACCGGAATCACCGCGTTCGTACAGGACTGGGGTTCGCTGATCGGCCTGCGCATCGCCGGCGAGCAGGGCCAGCGGTTCTCCCGCCTCGTCGTCGGCAACGGTTTCCTGCCGACCGCCGACCGCCCCACCCCGCCGGCGTTCCAGGTCTGGCGCGCCTTCGCCAAGTACTCCCCCATCCTTCCGTCGGGGCGCTTGGTCGCGGTCGGGACCACGAGCAAGGTGCCCGCACCCGTGCGCGCCGCCTACGACGCACCGTTCCCCGACAAGCGCTACCAGGCCGGAGCGCGCGCGTTCCCGCAACTGGTGCCGACCTCACCGGACAACCCGGCCATCCCGGCGAACCGGGCCGCCTGGGAGGCGCTCGGTCGCTGGGACAAGCCGTTCCTGGCCCTGTTCGGCAGCAAGGACCCCATCCTCGGGCGCGCCGACGCCCCGCTCATCCGGCACATCCCTGGTGCTGCCGGTCAGCCACACGCGCGGCTCCACGGTTCCCACTTCGTGCAGGAGGACTGCGGACCCGAGCTGGCCGATCGGATGATCTCGTGGATGATGACCAAGACGTCATGACTATGTGATCCAGCTCACAGCAAGCGTACGCTGGAAGCATCTCTTCAGAAGAAAGGAGATGCCATGAAAGGCGCGCATCGCGACCCGGTGGACCACGCCCGCACCACGCAACCGCACGCCGGCGAGTCCTTCATCGACACTCTCTGGCTTCCGGGACTGATCCTCATCGGGATCGGCACCGTGCTGATCGCCGGCACCGTCGCCGCCACCGCATACGGCGAACGGGACGCGTCCATCGTGCTCGGTCTGATCGCCGGCGCATTGGTCACCGCCGGGGCATTGCTGATCACACTCGAACACCAGAGGGTCAAGCGGGTGGAACGGCAGTGGCTGGCCGATCATCCCGAGCCGCACCGACACCTGCAAGCCAGTTAGCCTGCGAGTCCCAGAACGCCGTCAGCGCTACGTGCCCCGGGTCTGGATCACCTGCTCGGCGATCTCGGTCAGCTTGGTGTTGCCGTCCTGCGAGAGTCGGCGCAGCATGTCGAACGCTGCGACGTCGTCGATGTTGTAGCGCTCCATGATGATGCCCTTGGCCTGGCCGATCCGGTCCCGCGTCGACAGCGCCGACTCCAGCTGTTCGCTCTGCCGGCTGGCGATGATCGCGGCAGCGGCATGGGCGGCGAGCACCGCGCCGATCGTCTCGGCCTCGGCATCGAACGCGCCGGGCTCGAGCGCGAACAGGTTCAGGGCGCCGGCCGTCTGCGAGCTGGTGTACAGCTTGAACGACAACGCGCTGCGCACTCCCAGCGCTGCGGCCGCCGCCGAGTACATCGGCCAGCGCCGCTCGGTGCGCAGGTCGTCGCTGCGCACGATCAGCTCGTCGACCGCGGCCTCCACACAGGGGCCTTCGTGATATCTCATCTGCAGCTCATCGAGCCGCTGCGGCAGGTCCGAGGTACCCCCGACCGATCGGAAACGACCACCTTTGCCGATCAGCAGGACGCCCGCGGCGTCGACCCCGGGAATCAGGTCCTTGGCCTCGGCGCTGACTTCGGTCAGCACCTCATCGACGCTGCGCGGCCCCGCGACGGTTCGGGCCAACTCGGCCATCCGCTGAGCCAGCTCGTGCTGGTTGGCATCAGTCATGAAAAACATTCCCTCCGGTGAGCAAGGTACACGGGGTCGGGTTTGCCGGAGGCCGCCGCGGGCAATGCACGGTCGAGGCGGAGGCAGCGGTCGACCGTTGCTTCTGCTCAGGTTCCGTCGGTTCAGACACGCAGCCGACGGAGCCGCTTCCCTTTAGTCACTCTGTTAGTTGTAGTACTGTTCGGCTGTGGCGTGGCCGGATGTCTGGGTGCTCGGCGGGTATCAGAGCGATTTCGCGCGCAACCTCCACCGTGAGGGGTGCGACTTCGCCGATCTGACAGACGAGATCGTGCACGGCACACTCGAGTCCGCCGCCATCGGCGCACAGGACATCGAAACCGTGCACGTCGCAAACGCCTTCGGTGAGATGTTCGCCCGTCAGGGCCATCTCGGCGCCATGCCCGCCAGCGTCGACGAAGGGCTGTGGGGCACGCCGGCGTCGCGCCACGAGGCGGCCTGCGCCTCAGGCAGCGTCGCGACCCTGGCGGCACTGAGCGAGTTGCGCTCGGGCGCCTGCCGGACCGCTCTGGTCGTCGGGATCGAACTGGAGAAGACCGTCCCCGGTGACGACGCGACGACGATCCTGGGCGCGGCGGCGTGGACCGATCACGAAGGCGACGACGCCAAGTACATGTGGCCGCACATGTTCGATCGGGT
>CAXEZH010000336.1:0-9334 GCA_964000695.1 uncultured Mycolicibacterium sp.
CATCAGCGGCCAGATTGAGGTCGGCGTCAGGCAGGATCACCGCGTGGTTCTTGGCTCCGCCGAGGGCCTGGACGCGCTTGCCCGCCGCGGTGCCGGTGGCGTACACGTACTGGGCGATCGGCGTGGAGCCGACGAACGACACCGACTTGACCGCCGGATTGGTCAGCAGTTCGTCGACGGCGGTCTTGTCGCCCTGCAGGACGTTGAACACCCCGGCGGGCAGCCCGGCTTCCTTCCACAGCTCGGCCAGCCACAACGCCGCCGACGGGTCCTTCTCCGAGGGCTTGAGCACGACGGTGTTGCCGCAGGCGATGGCCAGGGGGAAGAACCACATCGGCACCATGGCCGGGAAGTTGAACGGGGAGATGATCCCGACCACGCCCAGGGGTTGGCGGATGGAGTGCACGTCGATGTTGGTGGAGGCGTTTTCGGTGTAGCCGCCTTTGAGCAGGTGCGGGATGCCGCAGGCGAACTCGACGACTTCCTGGCCGCGCGACACCTCGCCGAGGGCGTCGGAAAGCACCTTGCCGTGTTCGGCGGTGATGATCGCGGCGAGCTCGTCTTTGCGCTCGTTGAGCAGTTCGCGGAAGCGGAACAGCACCGCGGTGCGCTTGGCCAGCGAGGTGTCGCGCCAATCCGGGAACGCCGCGGCGGCAGCGTCGATGACCGCACGCGCATCCTCGACGCTGGCCAGCGCCACCTGCCCGCTCACCTCCCCGGTGGCCGGGTTCGTCACCGGCGCGGTGCCACCCGACGACCCGGTGAAAACCTCGTTGTCGACCCAATGGGAAATCACCTGGGGAGCCACGGCGCACGCCTTCCTGTCGTCTACTCGGACTTTGCTTCAATCGTGACGCCTGCCGATCGGCGACGATGGTGACAGATCGCTTCGAATTTGGGCTGAACATTTACACTGTGTCAATGCCGTTGACTGTGGCCGAGGTCGTCGCGCTGCCGGTCGTGCAACGCGGCAACCCCGAGGTGCTGAGCCGATGCCGCTGGCACCACCCGATCCGCTGGGTGCACGTCAGCGACCTGGCCGATCTGTCCACGCTCCTACAGGGCGGCGAGCTCGTGCTGACCACCGGCGCCGCACTCGCCCGCTCGCCACGGCTCTACCTGAGTGGACTGGCCGAAGCCGGTGCCGTCGGGGTGATCGTGGAGGTCGGCACGGAGGTCTCCACACTGCCCAGCCAGACCGGCGCCACCGCCGAGGAACTCGGGCTTGCGCTGGTCGTGCTGCATCGGCGGGTCAGGTTCGTCGAGGTCACCGAGGCCGTGCACCGCAAGCTCGTGGCCGAGCAGTACGACGAGGTCGCCTTCGACCGTCGGGTGCACGAGACGTTCACCGAGCTGAGCATGAAACGGGCATCGATCAACGGCATCGTCGACGCCGCGGCGCGCATGCTCGCCGAGCCGGTGGTGCTCGAAGACCTCTCGCATCAAGCGATCGCGGCGTCGGCGACGATCCCCGCCGACCTGCTCGACGACTGGGAGCGCCGGTCGCGGCGCAGCCCGGCAGGCGCACATGCCGAACCCTGGGCGGTCACCGGTGTGGGTCCGCGATCGCAGGAATGGGGCCGTCTCGTCGTGCCCCGGGCGCCGAGCGAACCGACGCGGGCGCGGATGGTGCTCGAACGCGCCGCCGCCGCGCTGGCCATGCACCGGATGATCGAGCAGGACAGGACGGGATTGCAGCATCAGGCCCAGAGCGGGCTGATCGATGACGTCATGCGCGGCCGGATCACCGACGAGCGGGATGTCGCGGCTCGTGCCCAGGCGCTCGGTCTGCGCCGGGCGGCCAGCTATGTGCCCGTGACGGTCCGAGCGGTTCGACCCCACATCCCGACCGATCCGGTCGCCGACCATCGACGGAACATCGCGCTGCTCGACACGGTCGCGCATACGGTGAACGCCGGTGGCCATTCGGCCCTGTTCTCCCTGCAGGGCGACGGCGAAGTGGGAGCGGTTCTCGCGCTGAAGGATTCCCGCGGAAACGGCGCGGAGAAGGCGCTCGCAGCGCTCGGCGTCACGCTGCGTGAGGAGGTGCGTCGCGTCGACGGATCCGAGTCCGTGCTGGCGGTGGGATCGCCCGCCGAGCAGGTCACCGACGCTGTCGCTGCGCTCGCCGAGTCCGCTCACGTTGCCGAGGTCGCGCTGGCGATGCCGACCGGCGGACGGGCGTACTTCCGTGCCTCCGACGTCCGGCTGCGTGGGCTGGTGACGCTGTTGCGTGAGGACGATCGGCTGCAGCGCTTCGCTGAAACCGAGCTGAAAGCCTTGTTGGACAACGACACCGAGGCGACGCCCGACCAGCTCACCGTGCTGCGCGAGTACCTGCGGTTGGCCGGGAACAAGGCGGCACTCGCCGAGCGCCTGCACATGAGCAGGCCTGCGCTCTACAAACGTCTCGCGGCCATCCGCACCGCACTCGGAGTTGATCTCGACGACGGTGAGTCGATGACGTCATTGCACGTCGCGCTGATGATCCTCGACGCGCGCGGTGTCGGGGCCCGACGCTGACAGGGGCTGCGACGGGCGCCAGGCCAGGAACCCGACGACCAAGCCGACGAACGGGATCGCCGCCAGGATCGCGCTCAGCGTCACGCTGCCGCCCGTGACCAGCGTGAAATTGGACAGCACCAGCCACAGACTGGCCAGCAGGCCCAGGACCGCCAGTGCCGGTGCGATGCGCGTCCTGAACACCCGGCCCGCGGCCCGGTCAGGGTGGCGCAGGAAGAAGACCAGGACCGCGACCGACGTTGTGAGCATGAGCGTCACCATGCCTACGGTGGCCACGCCTGCCATCGAGCCGAAGACACCGACCAGCGGATCGATACCCAGCACAGCGAGCACGGCGACGATCACCGTGGCCGTGATGGTCTGCACGACCGAGGAGAAGGACGGTGCATCGTGGTCGTCGTGCACCGCGCCCAGCCGCGCAGGCAGCAGCCCCTTGCGGGCCAGCACGAACTGGTAGCGCGCGATGACGTTGTGAAAGGACAACACGCAGGCGAACAGGCTGGTGAGCAGCAGGACGTTGACGACATCGCGCCCGAGTGACCCCATGGTGGCACCGGTGGTGTCCAGCAGCATGTTGCCCTCACCGTCGAGGGTCTGCTGCGCGACGCCGGTGACCTGGTCCGGACCGATCGCGACGACGAAGGCCCACACGGTGATCGCGTAGAAGGCTCCGATGATCAGCACCGCGGCGTAGGTGGCGCGGGGGATGGTGCGCTCCGGGTCGCGCGCCTCGTCGCGGAACACCGCTGTCGCCTCGAAGCCGATGAAACCCGTCAGCGCGAACAGGATGGCGATACCGATGGTGCCCTGGCTGAACACGGCCGGGTCGAACGAGGCGAAGGTGACGCCGGCGGGACCGGGATCGGCGACCATCAGCACGTCGAGCAGCACCACGACGCCGATCTCGAGGGTCAGCGCGACGCCGAGAACCTTGGCGCTCAACTCGATGTGGCGGTAGCCCAGCACCGCCACGATCGCCAGGACCGCGAACGAGTAGACGGGCCAGGGAATCACCGGTCCGTTGTAGTGGGCGACGGTGTCGGAGATGGCCCAGCCGATGTAGCCGTAGATGCCGATCTGGATGGCGGTGTAGGCGATGAGTGCGACGACCGCGATGCCCTTGCCCATGCGCTGGCCCAGGCCGACGGTGACATACGAGAAGAAGGCACCGGCCTCGGGAACGTGCGGCGTCATCGTGACGAATCCGACGCTGAAGACCAGCAGCACCAGCGCGGCGATGGCGAATCCGACCGGCGCGCCTGCCCCGTTGCCGAGTCCCATGGCCAGCGGCATGTTGCCGCCGATGACCGTCAGCGGGGCGGCTGCCGCGACGACCATGAAGACGATGCCGACCGGGCCCAGGTGGCCGCGCAGTTGCCGCGCCTGCGATGTGGACGAGGTCGTGGAGGGTGTCGCGGACGGGTTGGTGGTCACGGGGTCTCCTGGGGTGGACGGGGCGGGATGGACAGGGCTCGGCGCAGCAGGTCGTGGTCGAGTGCGTGGACGGTGAAACCGTTGCGGCCGGTCATGGTGGTGGCGGCGACCAGCGCGTTGACGATGGCCTCCTCGGTGGCTTCGATCGTGAGGTCGAACAGCCGGGTCATCAGCTGCGGGGCGACCATGCGCAGCGGTACCTCGGGGCGGGCGACCGCGGTGTCCTCGTCCCACGCATACGGCGGGATGCCGCGGTTGCCGGTGGCGAACGCGAGCATCAGGTCGCCGCTGTACTGCTCGCCGGTGCCCCCGAGCCGCCCCACCGCGAGTGCGGCCCGCTGCGCCAGCCGCGTGCACTGGTGGGGGAGCAGCGGGGCGTCGGTGGCGACGACGACGATGATCGAGCCGGACCCGGGTTCGTAGCGGGCGGGCAGCTGGGGCAGGGGGACGTCGTCCCCGGTGATCAGCTCGCCGACGGCAACGCCGTTGATCCGGAGTCGTTCGCGCCGACCGTGGTTGGCCTGCACCAGCACGCCCACGGTGTATCGGCCGGTGGCGGTATCCGTCACGCGCGAGGCGGTGCCGATGCCGCCCTTGAATCCGTGGCAGATCATCCCGGTGCCGCCGCCTACGTTGCCCTCTGCCGGCGGCGCGTCGGTGGCCTGGTCGAGCGCGGCCCGAACATGGTCGGGACGCACGTGAAAGCCGTTGATGTCGTTGAGCAATCCGTCGTAGGTCTCGCCGACGACGGGCAGTGACCAGTACGTTCCTTCACCGCGCGCGCGAACCTGGGCTGCCACCAGCTCGTCGCGGACCACCCCCACACTGTGGGTGTTCGTCAGCCCGATGGCGGTGGTCAGCTCACCCGACTCCCGGACCCAGTCCAGGCCCGTCATCTCGCCGCTTCCGTTGAGGCGGTGCGAGCCCGCGAACACCGGCTCGGTCCAGATGTCGTCGTGCGGCACGACCACCGTCACTCCGGTGCGCACGGCGCTGGCTTCGTCCGCCTGCAGCGTGGTGTGTCCGACGCGCACGCCGGCGACGTCGGTGATGGCGTTGTCCGGTCCCGGGGGATGTTCCCCGATGACCACGCCGAGGTCTCTGGCCCGCATCGCTACCGCTCGTTCTCCGCTAGTTTTTTTCATGTTTGGAAAAGAACTATGCGCCCGTGTGACCCGGCGCGCAACAGAACGGGCAAAATTGGGTGGACCGCAGCGGGCAAGGGAGGTGATGCGGGGTGGGGCGACCGAACCGGCAGGCGGAGCGACGCCGCGACATCATGGACGCCGCGATCGCCCTCATCGAGCGCCACGACCTGGCCACCCTCAAGCTCTCCGACGTCGCGGCCGAACTCGGCCTGACCACCAACGCGGTGCGGTACTACTTCAAGGACATGACGCAGTTGCTGTCCGAGCTCGCGTTGCGCTCCGACGTCCGCTTCTTCGAGGAACGCCTGCGGCTGGGCGACGAGACCCATGACCCCGCGGCGCAACTCGCCATGACGATCGCCGCCGGCCTCCCCGCCGGACCGGAGGACGCGGAATGGCGTGCCATCTGGCGGGCCGTCCTGGCTGCGGGTTTCGAGCTGGATCGGCGGAGCGACGTGCAGGGCATCTACCACCGGCAGGTCGGTCTCTACACCGAATTGCTGAAGCGGGGGGCCGCCGCCGGTGTATTCGAATTACACAGTCCTGCCAAAGATATCGCGATGACGCTGATGTCGATGGAGGACTACCTCGGTTACCGCATCGTCGCGCGCGACCCTCAGGTGGACCGGGCCACCGCGCTACGCCTGATGCGTCAGTACGCAGAACTGGCCACCGGCTCAGCGCTACCCGCCACGGTCTGAAGCGGGTTTAGAGCCGGCTCCAGCGGCAATATGGCTCCCGACTGTCCGCGTCGTGCTGCCGCTGCATGACGGATGCGACGTAGGGTGACCGAAGCGTCGAGGCAGGGGAAGCGTTCGTGTTCGAGACCGTGGCGTGGGTGCTGGCGATCTGGGCGATCACCGTCGCCGTCGTGTACAGCGCCAACCGCGTGGTGTCCGGATCACCCTCCCTGACCCGGCTGCCGTTCCAGTCCGGGTGGTTACCCCAAGAGCATGCGTTGTCGCGGTATCACGTGCGCTGGTACGCCGCCACGTTGGTGTTTCTGGCCTTCGACGTGGAGATGTTGTTCATGTATCCGTGGGCCGTGGTCGTCGCCGAACTCGGCGTCTCGGCGATCGTCGAGATGTTCGCATTCCTCGCGGCTCTGTTCGTTGCCGTCGTGTGGGCATGGCGGGAGGGGGCGCTGCGGTGGGCGTGAGGGATCTCGTGGTGCGCTGGGCGGTGCGACGGCCGCATGTGCTTCCCGTCGAGGTGCCGGGTCAGTGGCGGTTGCGCGCACTGCTGGATCACGAACTGGCAGTGAGGGACTGGCCGGTCGCATCCTCGCCGGCCGACGCCGACATCTTGGCCGTGTGCGGTCAGCCGGGTCCGCAGCTGTCCTCGGCCGTCGACGTGGTGTGGGATCAGATGCCCGGCCCCCGGGTTCGAACGCCGGTGACCGACGGTGACGGCATCGGGCCCGCGCTCGACGATGCCATCGCCGCGCTGCGCGACACCCACCGCGACGATCCGCGTGAGCCCGGACCTCCTCGAGGCGACGAGGATTCGGGGGAGTCGCACATGGAGTCCCACTCGGACATGGCCCCCGCCGGGATACCGCTCGCCGAGGGGGCCGAGGACCGCGACGGGCTCGAGATGGACGTCCTGCACGTCAGATTGGGTCCTATTCTGCCGCGCTGGCCGGGTGGCTTCGTGTTGCGATGCGAGTTGCACGGTGACGTCATCGCCGGTGCCGAAGCCGTAAGCCTGGACGCCGGGCACTATTCGGCCGCAACCGGAGGCAAGGCGTCGGCGGCCAGACAGTGTGACCACATTCTCGACGTGCTGGACCTCGCCGGCTGGCCGGGTGCGGCGGAACGCGCCCGCCGGGCGCGCGACGCGCTGCTCGCCGACACCGATCCGGCCGAGACGACGGCGCTGCTGGACGACCTGGAACTGGCAGTGCGTGGATCCCACGTGCTGCGCTGGTCACTGCGCGGGTTGGCGACCCTGAGCCCCGAGGATCTGCGAAGCCGCGGCCTACCTGCGACGTGGGTCGGCGATGCCCATGACCGGCTGCTGCGGCGGATCACCCATGCCCGAGAGAACGTCGCTCCGGAGGTCATCGACGCCGACATCCTCGGGTCGCTGCCCGACCTCGTGGCCGGGCTCGACGTCGCGGCTGCGCGTGTGGTGATCGCCGGCCTGGGCATCGAGGCGGCGGGACACGGGACACGATGACGGAACCGTCGATCATTCCGGTGTCCGCCGCCTGGACACCTCTCGCGGCGGTGCTGCTGGCCGCACTCGCGTGGTACACCGCCGGGCTCACCGCCGGGCTGAACGCGTCCGCGCCCGTCCGGACCGCGCTGATCGCGCCGTGGTCGGAGGCGGCCCGGTTGATGCGCCAGGCCCGCCGCGGCACCGTGGCCGCCGACCGCATCCTGGGACGCATCGGCGTCACCGGCATGCTCGCCGCGGCTCTGCTGATGGTCACCGTCATTCCGCTGGGCGGGTGGACCCTGCTGGATCTCGACGTCGGTGTCGTGTGGTTCAACGCCGTCGACGTCATGGTGTGGGCCCTGGTATGGATGGCGGGGTGGGGGCCGAATGCGGTACACCCGCTGGTCGGTGGGTACCGGTTTCTGGCCCATGCCCTCGGCTACGAGCTGCCGCTGATGTTCGCGTTGGTGGCACCGGCCATCGCTGCGCAGAGCCTACGGGTCGGCACCGTCGCCGCCGCTCAGCAGGACCTGTGGTTCGTCGTGTGGATGCCGGTCGCATTCGTGGTGTATTGCATTGGCGTGGTGGCTTTCTCGGTGTCAGGACCGTTCCGTGTTGCGCGGGGTGACGACATCGCCGGCGGGGTGACCGCCGAGTTGTCGGGGGCGGACCGGCTGCTCTTCGAAGCAGGCCGCTACGCGTTGCTGGCTGCGGGTGCCGCTTTCGCCGTACCGATGTTCCTCGGCGGCGGTGCCGGCCCGTTGCTGCCGGACTGGTTGTGGACCATCGTCAAGACGGTGGCCGTTCTGACCGTCCTGGTGTGGGCCAAACAGCGGATACCGACGGTGCGGCCGGACAAGTTCCTGGAGTTCGGGTGGCTGGTGCTGCTGCCCGCGGTGGTTCTGCAAGACCTCGTCGTCGCTGTCGTCGCCGTGTGGAGGGGCTGATCATGATCACACACATCGTCTTCTGGTTGACGGCGGTGATCGCCGTCGCGGCCGGTGCCGCGGTGTTCTGGGTGAACTCGATGGCCCGGGCCACCTATGCGTTGGCGGCGTCGTTCGTGGCGGTGGGTGTCGTCGTGCTGCTGATGCAGCAGAACTACATCGGGGTCATCGTGATCTTGATGATGGTCATGGAGATGGCCGTCATGGCGGTCTACATGGTGATGTTCATGGGGATGAACCCCGCACTGATGCCGATGAGCATGGTGCACGGCAAACGTCTGTCGCTGGCAATCGCGATCGCGGTCTTCGCGGTGCTGTCGGCCGGTGTGCTGCTGGTGGACTGGCCGGCCCGGCGCGGGGTGCCGGCCCCCGACGTCACGGCCGCCCTGGGGGAGGCGCTGATGGACTCGAAGATGCTGGTGATGATCGTCGTCAGCCCGGTGATGGTGGCCACCATCATCGCCGGGGTGGTGCTGGCCAGCCGGCGCACCCGCTACGACCGGTTCGGTGACGATCTCGCTCAGCGCCCGGCCCGTGACCCCCAGCCGGGTGGGGTGGGGCGATGACGCTGCAGACCGTGCTGATCGTCGCGGCCGCGATCTTCTCCGTCGGCCTCTATGGTGCGTTGTCGCAGCAGGTCGTCGTCATGGTGATGATGGGACTGGAACTGATGATCAACGCCGTCATCCTGGCCGGCGCCGCGTTCTGGTGGTTCCTGGCACCCGATCCGACCGGGCAGGTGCTCCTACTGGTGGTCATCGCGGCGATGACCGTCGAGATGGCCATGGGATTCGCGGTCGCGACGATGCTGCACCGGGACCGGCAGGCAGACATGACCGACATGGCCACCGACCTGTCCGGGTGATGCCGCAATGACCGCTACCGAAGCCATGCTGTGGGCGCTGGTCCTGCTGCCCGCTGCCGCGGGCGCCGCGCTGCTGTCGGGCCCGTTGTGGGGTGCGCGACCCGGCCGGGGGTGGGGCGTGGTCTCCGCCGGTGTCTCCGCGCTGGTGCTGGGACTCTCGCTGGGGTGTGCGGTCGCCCGCCCCGCGGTGTCGGTGCCGTTCGTCGCGGGAGCCGACTTCGGTCTGCACGTCGACGGCCTGGCCGCGGTCGTCA
>CAXEZH010000337.1:0-27976 GCA_964000695.1 uncultured Mycolicibacterium sp.
CGATCTCCTGGGTAGCGGTTTCGCCGTGCTGTGCTGGAGCAACAACCTGCGCGCCGTGCTCGGCGAACCGGCATTTGGACGCTGGAAGGCGTTGGGCGCGAGATTTGTCGAGGCGAGACCGATGACTCAGCTGCCGTGGACGGGCCATGACGACCCCGAGGTGGTCATCGTCGGTGACCGCACCGGTGCGCTGAAGTCCTGGTTCGACGTCTACCCCGATTCGGTGCTGTTCCTACGGCCGGATCGCTGCATCGCCGGCGCCTGCATCGCCCAACGCGCGCCCGAGATGTCCGAAGCCTTGACCCGTGTGCTGCATCTGACCCAGGGAGGAGGCTCCGGTACCGATGGCGCAACCGCAGACGGAAAGTCAGATCGCGCTGTGCTGCATGTCGCACAGTCCGCTTCTGAATCTTCCGGGACCGTCACGCGAACTCCTCGATGACATCGAGGCGGCCATCGACGGCGCTCGCACGTTCGTGGCCGAGTTCGACCCCGACCTCGTGGTCACCTTCTCCCCGGACCACTACAACGGATTCTTCTACCGGGCGATGCCGCCGTTCTGCATCGGCACCTCGGCCGAAGGGGTCGGCGACTACGGCACCCACAAAGGCCCCCTCGCCGTTCCCGCCGATCTCGCCGCCGACTGTGCGCGAGGGGTTCTCGAAGCCGACGTCGACGTCGCGATCTCCGCGGCGATGGATGTCGATCACGGCACCGTGCAGCCCCTGCAGAAGCTGTTCGGCGACGCGACGGCCAAGCCGGTGATCCCGATATTCATCAACTCGGTCGCCACGCCGCTCGGGCCGCTGCGCCGGGTGCGGGCCCTGGGCACGGCCGTCGGCCGCCACCTGGCCACCCTGGGCCGGCGTGTGCTCGTCATCGGTTCCGGCGGGCTCTCGCACGATCCGCCGGTGCCGACCCTGGCCACCGCCCCGCCGGCGGCCCTGCAGCGCATCGTGCACGGCGTGCCGATGACCGACGAGCAACGACAGGCTCGCCAGACCGCCGTCGTGGCGGCGGCTCGGGAGTTCGCTTCCGGGGCAGGAGCGCTGGCGCCCCTCAACCCTGCGTGGGATCGCGCTTTCCTCGACCTGCTCGACACCGAGCGTCTGGCCGAGGTCGACGGCTGGGACAACACCTGGATCGCCGAGCAGGCGGGCAATTCCGCGCACGAGGTGCGGACCTGGGTGGCCGCGTTCGCGGCGTTGGCAGCCCAGGGCAGCTATCGGACGGCCGACCACTTCTACCGGGCGGCGCCGGAGCTGATCGCCGGCTTCGCGATCAGAACGGCGGTGACGACACCATGACCACGGCTACGGAACCGCCCTTCGACCGCGTCACCGATGTGCTGGTGGTCGGCTCGGGAGGCGGTGGGATGACGGCGGCGCTGACCGCCCACGCGGCCGGGCTCGACACGCTCGTCGTGGAGAAGGCATCCCGCTTCGGTGGCTCCACCGCGTTGTCCGGCGGCGGGATCTGGGTACCGGGCGCGCCGTCGCAACGCCGGGAGGGCCACGTGCCCGATCCGGAGCAGGTGTTCACCTACCTCAAGACGATCACCGAGGGCAACGTCAGCGACGCGCGGTTACGTACGTACGTCGAAGCTGCTCCGGAGATGATGGAGTTCCTCGAAAAGCTCAGTCCCTGGCTGGAATTCGTCTGGAAGCCCGGCTACGCCGACTACTATCCCGAACTGCCCGGCGGTTCGGCCCTGGGTAGCACGATCAACGTGCCCGAAATCGATCTGCGCGCACTCGGGGACGAGGAGCAGCACCTGCTGACGCCGCTTGCGTTGGCGCCGAGGGGCATCTGGTTCGCTCCGAAGGATCTGCGGCTGTTCTACCAGGTTCGGCAATCCTGGCGAGGCAAAGTCGTTCTGCTGAAACTGATCTGGCGCATGATCCGCGCGCGCGCTTTCGGCGAGCGGATGGCGGCGATCGGCCAGTCGCTGGCCGCCAGGCTGCGACTGGCGATGAAGCAGGAGAACGTGCCGCTGTGGCTTGATGCGCCGATGACCGAGCTGATCACCGATGCCGACGGTGCCGTGGTCGGCGCGGTCGTCGAGAAGGACGGCCGGCAGATCCGCGTGCGAGCCAGGCGCGGCGTGTTGCTGGCCAGCGGAGGCTTCGATCACGACATGGACTGGCGGTTGCAGCACCTCCCCGAACTGAAGCGGATCGAGGAGATGCCCGGCGAGGCAAAGGACTGGAGCTTCGGCAATCCGGCTGCCATGGGGGACGGGATCCGGGCCGGCGAGAAGGCCGGCGGCGCCACCGCACTGCTCGACGAGGCCTGGTGGTTCCCGGCCATCTGCTGGCCGGACGGGCGCCTGCAGTTCATGCTCAACGAACGGATGATGCCTGCGCAGTTCGTGGTCAACGGTGACGGTGTGCGCTTCATCAACGAGGCGGCACCATACATGGATTTCGCCCACGCCATGATCGAGGGTCAGCGCTCGGGGGTGACCCACATACCGTGCTGGCTGATCACCGACATCCGGTCATTTCACCGGTATGTGGTGGGCGGACATCTCCCGATCCCCAAGGTGCCGTTCGCGCCGGTGCCGACGGGACGCAAAGTGCCCCAGGCCTGGCTGGATTCCGGTGTGGTCAAGCAGGGTGCCAGCTGGGAGGCACTCGCGGCCGCGATCGGGGTGCCCGGCGACCGGTTGCGCGCGACCGCCGAGCGATTCAACGAACTGGCCCGCCGGGGCCACGACGACGACTTCAACCGCGGGGACAGCGCCTACGACAACTATTACGGCGACCCGACCCTGCCGAACCCGAATCTGCACCCGCTGGGGGATCCGCCCTACTACGCCTTCCAGATCATCCTCGGTGATCTCGGAACGTCGGGCGGTCTCCGCACCGACGAGTACGCGCGGGTGCTCCGCGCCGACGACAGCGTGGTCGCCGGCCTGTACGCCGTCGGTAACGCATCCGCGGCGGTGATGGGGCGCAGCTATGCCGGCGCGGGGGCGACCATCGGCCCGGCCATGACGTTCGGTTATGTCGCCGCCCGGCACATGGCCGACACCACCCCGGAGGCGGCCGACCGGTCGACCTCTGCCGAACCCGACTCAGCAATTGATTCACCCGGAACTTCAAGGAGGTAACCGACAATGAAGATTTCCCTGTTCTACGAATTCCCGCTGCCCCGACCATGGTCGGAGGACGACGAACACCAGCTGTTCCAGCACGGCCTCACCGAGGTCGAGGCGGCCGACAAGGCGGGGTTCTCCACGGTGTGGCTCACCGAGCACCACTTCCTCGAGGAGTACTGCCACTCGACGGCGCCGGAGATGTTCCTGGCCGCGGCCAGCCAGCGCACCGAGAACATCCGACTGGGTTTCGGGGTCATGCATCTGCTGCCGAACATCAACCCGCCGGCACGCATCGCCGAGCGTGTCGCCACCCTCGACCACCTGTCCAACGGCCGGGTGGAATACGGCACCGGCGAGGGCTCCTCGGTGGCCGAGCTCGGCGGCTTCAACGTCGACCCGGCCGACAAGCGGGCACAGTGGGAGGAGGCGCTCGAGGTCTCCATCCGGTGTATGACCGAAGAACCATTCAGTGGGTTCAAGGGCGAGCACGTCGAGATGCCGGCCCGCAACGTGGTTCCCAAGCCGCTGCAGAAGCCACATCCGCCGGTCTGGGTGGCCTGCACCCGCCCGTCGTCGGTCGAGATGGCTGCCCAGAAGGCCATCGGCGCGCTGAGCTTCGCCTACACCGGTCCGGAGGCACTCAAGGAGCGCGTCGACGGGTACTACCGTGACTTCGAGGAGCAGGGCGCACCGATCACCCCGGCGATCAACCCGAACATCCTCGCTATCGGCGGTGATCTGTCGATGATGGTGGCCAAGAGCGACGAGGAGGCGCTCGAGCGGCTCGGCACCGGCGGCGGGTTCTTCTCGTTCGGCATCATGCACTACTACCTCACGGGTATGCACACGCCGGGGCGAACCAAGGTGTGGGAGCGCTATCAGGAAGCGGTCAAAGAGGATCCGACGCTGGCCTACGGCCCTGGTCGCGGTGCGATCGGCTCACCCGACACGGTCCGGGAGTTCCTGCGCGGCTACGAGGCCAGCGGCGTGGACGAGATCATCCTGCTGCTCAACCCCCGCAGCCATGAGGGCACCATGGAATCCATCGAGATCATGGGCAACGAGATCCTGCCCGAGTTCATCGAGCGCGACGAGAAGGCCGTAGCAGACAAGGCCAAACGGCTGGAGCCGGTGATCGAGAAGGTGGAGGCGCGCCGGCGGCCGTCGGAGGCGCCGATGTTCGACGAGACCTACGCCTTCGGCGGGTTGCCGACCGGGCGCAACAAGTTCACCGCCGGTGAGATTCCCGAGGCGATGGCTGAGATCAACGAGGGCCGCGTCAAGGCCGCGCAGCAGGAGAAGGCGGCGCGGGAAGCCGCGGGCTGACGGTGACGGCGTTCGATGAGCTGGTGCGCTACGACGGCAAGCATGTCGTCGTCACCGGATGTGCATCCGGAATCGGAGCGCAGGTGGCGCACCAGCTCGCCCGACTCGGTGCCCGGGTCACGCAGTTGGACCTGCGGGCAACGACCGACAGTTCCGGCGGCCGGTACATCCCGATGGATCTGGCCGATCCCGAATCTGTGGCGGCGGCCGCTGCCGCGATCGAGGGCGACGTCGATGCGCTGTTCAATGTTGCCGGTGTGTCCTCGGGTATCGGGGATCCGCTGCTGGTGGTCCGGATCAACTTCCTGGGTATGCGGCAGTTCACCGAGGCGCTGATCGACCGCATGCCGGTCGGCGCAGCGATCACGAACGTGTCCTCTCTGGCGGCCTCGGGTTACCGCGAGAACGCGGACGTCACCGCAGGACTGCTGCGGACCCGATCGGTGGACGAGGGGTTGCGTTGGTGCGCTGAGAATCCCGGCGCCCTCGCGGACGGCGGGTACCGGCTGTCCAAGGAGGCGGTCATTCTCTACGGCGTGAGCCGGGTAGCCGACTTCGGCGCCCGGGGCATCAGGATCAACTGCACGGCACCCGGGGTCACCGAGACCCCGATCCTCGACCAACTGCGATCGGCCTACGGGCAGCAGTTCCTCGACTCGTTCACCGCCCCGCTGGGCCGCGTCTCGAATGCCGGCGAGCAGGCCGCCGCTGTGGTGTTCCTCGGCAGCAGGGCGGCCGGATACATCTCCGGTCAGGTGCTGTGGACCGACGGTGGGATCCTCGCCCAGCGGTTCGCGGACACATTGCACGATGCCACCGAGACCGCGCAAGCGCCGCAGGGGAATTGAGGGATCCGACCATGGCCGACAGCATGAGCGACTTCCGCCGGATGGCCGACGACGTACGCAACTGGGGTCGCTGGGGTGACGCCGACGAGATCGGCACGCTGAACTTCATCACCGCCGACAAAGTCGCCGAGGCGGCCGCCACGGTCAAGCAGGGCAAGGTGATCTCGCTCGGGGGTGACTTCAGCGCCGGAGGACCGCAGGGTGCGTTCAAGTTCCGGCAGAACCCGCAGCACGTCATGACGGTCGACGGCGGAGACGCCTCGACACTGGTCGAATACGGGCCGCAATGGTTGCGCAACGCCGTGGCCTCGGACGTCAGCGCCTTCTTCGCCGACAACCCGTTCCGCTTCAACGACGACCTCATCGTGATGCCGTTGCAGGCGGCAACACAGTGGGACGCGCTGTCACACGTGTACTACGAGGACAAGCTCTACAACGGATTCCCGGCCGACTCGGTGACCAGCTTCGGCGCCTTTCATTGCGGCATCGACAAGGTGGACACCAAGGGCATCACGTCGCGGGGCGTGCTGCTTGATGTGGTGGCTCATCGCGGCGCCGAGGTGTTCTGCGAACCAGGTTCGCCCATCACCCCGGCCGAACTCGACGACGTGGTCGCCGCGCAGAACGTCGAGATCCGTTCCGGTGACGTCGTCGTCGTGCACACGGGATGGTGGACGCGATTCCTCTCGACCGGGGACGGTGCCGAGGCGGGCTCCGGCCTGCACTGGACGTGCGCCGCCTGGCTGCACGAGCATCAGGTCGCGGCGGTGGCCGCGGACAACCTGATGGTCGAGGACCCCGATCCGGGCAACGGTGTCGACGGAACGTTCCTGCCGATGCACATGCTGTGCCTGCGCGACATGGGATTGATGCTCGGCGAGTACTGGGACCTCGGTCCTCTGGCGGCTGACTGCGCCGCCGATCACGTGTACGAATTCCAGCTCGTCGCATCGCCGCTGAAGGTGGTCGGTGCGGTGGGAGCACCTGTCAGCCCGATTGCGATCAAGTGAGTGATGACGTGACAACCACATCTCAACCGTTCATCGTCGGCCTCGGCGGAACCCTGCGCGCCAACTCGTCGACCGAGCGCGCGCTGCGCCACTGTCTGGCCGCGGTGGAGCGACAGGGCGGGCGGACCAGGTTGTTCGCCGCCGAGGAACTCGATCTTCCGATGTACGCGCCGCACGAACTCGAACGGACCCCGCGGGCGCTGGAGTTGGTGAAGGCGCTGCGTGACGCCGACGCCGTTGTGGTGGGCTCTCCCGGCTACCACGGCGCGGTCTCCGGTCTGGTCAAGAACGCCCTCGACTACATCGAGGATCTCCGTGAAGACCCTCGCGTCTATCTCGACAACACGCCGTGGGGTTGCATCAGCTGCGCTTACGGCTGGCAGGCCGCGGTCGGGACGCTGACGCAGCTGCGGAGCATCGGTCACGCGCTGCGCGCCTGGCCGACGCCGCTGGGCGTCGCCATCAACTCCGCCGATGCCGTCTGGGCGCCCTCGGGTGAGCTCGCCGACACCGAACAGGGCAGGGCGGTGGCCAATCAGCTGGATCTGTTGGCTTCTCAACTGCTCGCGTTCGCACAGACCACACAGGTATCGGCGTGATCGACCAGCACAGCGTGCTGGTCGACGGTCTGGTCACCGGCTATCTGGAAGCCGGACAGGGCGAGCCGGTGGTGTTGCTGCACGGCGGGGAGTTCGGAGCGAACGCACGGATCGGGTGGGAACACACCATCGAAGCGCTGGCTCAGCGATACCGGGTGCTCGCGCCCGACATGCTCGGCTTCGGCGAGTCGGCCAAGGTCGTCGACTTCACCGACGGTCGCGGCATGCGTATCAGACACCTCGCCCGCTTCTGCGAGGTGATGGGCGTGGGCTCGGCGCACTTCGTCGGCAACTCGATGGGCGCCATCAACATCCTCGTCGACGCCACCTCGGAGGCACCTGTCCTGCCGGTCCGCAGCATCGTGGCCATCTGCGGCGGCGGCGAGATCCAGCGCAACGAGCACGTCAGCGCACTCTATGACTACGACGCCACCCTCGAGGGTATGCGCAGGATCGTCGCAGCCTTGTTCCATGACGTGTCGTACCCGGCCGACGAGAACTATGTGCGGCGGCGGTATGACTCGAGCATCGCGCCGGGAGCGTGGGAATCACTGGCAGCAGCGCGTTTTCGCCGTCCCGGTCTGGAGCCACCGACTACTCCGAGCAGTTCGCGCGCCTACGAGCGCGTCACCGTGCCGGCCCTCGTGGTGGAGGGCGGCGCCGACAAGCTGCTCCCCGAGGGGTGGGCTGCCGAGATCGCCGGCCAGATCAAACACGGGCGCAGCGCCGTGATCGATCGTGCCGGGCACTGTCCGCAGATCGAGCAGCCCGACAGGGTCAACGCGCTTCTGTTGGACTTCTTCGAAGGGATCGGGAACGAATGACGGACGAGCTGGCGGGCAAGGTCGCGATCGTCACCGGCGGCGCGTCCGGGATCGGCCGCGGTATCGCCGAGCGGTTCGCCGCGGAGGGTGCCGGCGTGGTCATCGCCGATGTCCGTGACGACCTGGGCGCCGAACTGGCGGACGAGCTGAACGCCCAGGGGTACACCACCGTATTCCGCCGAACCGACGTCGGCGACCAGGCGCAGGTCAGCGAGCTGGTGGCATCGGCGGTGTCCGCGTTCGGCGGGCTGCATGTGATGGTCAACAACGCCGGCATCTCCAGCCCCCTGCGAAAAGGGCTGTTCGCCGAGGACTTCGAGGAGTTCGACCGTGTCATGCGGGTCAATCTGCTCGGCGTGATGGCCGGCACCCGCGAGGCCGCCCGGCACATGGCCGACAACGGCGGCGGTTCGATCATCAATCTCGGCTCGATCGGGGGCATCCAGGCCGGCGGCGG
This sequence comes from uncultured Mycolicibacterium sp., assembly GCA_964000695.1. GTDB lineage: Bacteria > Actinomycetota > Actinomycetes > Mycobacteriales > Mycobacteriaceae > Mycobacterium. The sequence goes on from CAXEZH010000337.1 coordinate 8,168, forward strand.
GGTGCCCGTCTACCGCGCCTCCAAGGCGGCCATCATCCATTTCACCAAGGGTGCTGCGATCGAGCTGGCGCACTACGAGGTCCGCGTCAACTGTCTGGCCCCCGGCAACATCCCGACGCCGATTCTTGCGACGTCGGCCACCGACGAGGACCGCGACCGGCTGGAGCGTTTCGAGGCCCGGATCCGTCAGCAGATGCGCAACGATCGGCCGCTCAAGCGGGAGGGCACCGCCGAGGACGTGGCCGAAGCGGCGCTGTACCTGGCGACGGCCCGGTCACGTTACGTCACGGGCACCGTGCTGCCCGTGGACGGCGGAACCGTCGCGGGCAAGGTCATCGTCCGTGAGTCCGACAGGGCGAGCGACTGAGCGATGATCGTTTTAAAGCAGTCGCTTGACTTAGCCGTTGTGACGCGGTTCACTGAAGGGGTGACGACGGCGAGAAGTGTGCGGGCAGAACGGGCGAGCACCACCCAGGAAGCGATCTTGAAGGCGGCTGAACGCCTCTACGCCGAGCATGGGGTCTTCGCCGTGTCCAACCGTCAGGTCAGCGAGGCCGCCGGGCAGGGCAACAACGCTGCGGTCGGCTATCACTTCGGCACCAAGGCGGATCTGGTGCGCGCCATCGAGCACAAGCATCGCGGTCCGATCGAAGAGCTGCGTCAACAGCGCATCGCCGACATCGGCGACTCGACCGACATGCGTGACTGGGTCGCCGCACTGGTCTGCCCGCTCACCGATCACCTTGCCGCGCTGGGCAACCCGACGTGGTACGCCCGGTTCGCCGCGCAGGTGATGACCGATCCGGCTTATCACAACATCATCGTCAAGGACGCCCTGTCGTCCGAGTCGCTGGTGCGCGTGCTCGACGGCATCAACGGATGCCTGCCGGATCTGCCGGTCGACGTACGCGTCGAACGCAACATCATGGGCCGGAACCTGTTGATGCACAGCTGCGCTGAACGTGAACGCCTGCTGGCGCAGGGCGCGGCGGTGGCCCGGCCGTCCTGGCAGGCCGCCGCCACCGGCCTGATCGACGCCATCATCGGACTGTGGCATGCGCCGGTGACGGAGGTGCCCTGACGTGCGGGTCACTGTCGACCAGGACAAGTGCGTGTCGTCGGGGCAGTGCGTCCTCAACGCCGGCGAGGTCTTCGACCAACGCGACGACGACGGCGTCGTCGATCTCTTGATCGCCGAGCCCGGCCCCGAACACGCCGAGGAGACCCGAAAGGCCGCGGCCGCCTGTCCGGCCCTGGCCATCCACATCGAGGAGTGACATGACCGACGAGCGCTTGCGCGTGGGGGCACAACCCCGCCGAAGGCTAGGGGGAGAGGCGAAATGACTGACGAGCGCTTGCGCGAGGAGGCGAAATGACCGACACGCTTGCCGAAGGCAAGGTTTCCGCTGACGTCCCCGAGTATCCGATGGAACGGGATGCGCAGTGTCCGTTCGCGCCGCCGCAACAGATGCTCGACATGAACGACAGCACGCCGCTGTCACGGGTGCGGATCTGGAACGGAACGACACCGTGGCTGGTGACGGGGCACGAGGTGGCCCGGGCGTTGTTCGCGGACTCGCGTGTCAGCGTCGACGACCGCCGCGAGGGCTTCCCGCACTGGAACGAGCACATGTTGGCGACCGTCGACAAGCGGCCCAGGTCGGTGTTCACCTCCGATGCCGAGGAGCACACCCGCTTCCGCCGGATGCTGTCCAAACCGTTCACCTTCCGGCGTGTCGAGGGCCTGCGGTCGGTGATCCAGGAGGTCACCGACGAGTGCATCGACCAGATCCTCGCCGGTCCTCAGCCCGCCGACATGGTCGCCGAACTCGCCCTTCCGGTACCCACCCGCGTGATCAGCGACATGCTCGGGGTGCCCTACGAGGACCATGAGTTCTTCCAGGAACACGCCAACGCCGGTCTGGCTCGCTATGCGGCGGCCGATGCGATGCAAAAAGGCGCGATGAGTCTTCATCAGTATCTGATCAATTTGGTCGAGGAGAAGCAGGCCAATCCCGCCGAGGACGCCGTATCGGATCTGGCCGAGCGGGTCACCGCCGGCGAGATCAGCGTCAAGGAGGCTGCGCAGCTCGGCACCGGATTGTTGATCGCCGGGCACGAGACCACCGCCAACATGATCGGCATCGGTATCCTCGCGCTGCTGGAGAACCCTGAACAGGCTGCGCTACTGCGGGATTCGAACGACCCGAAGTTCATCGCCAACGCCGTCGAAGAGCTGATGCGTTACCTGTCCATCATCCAGAACGGTCAGCGCCGGGTGGCGATCGAGGACATCGAGATCGGCGGCGAGACCATTCGGGCCGGTGAGGGCATCATCCTCGACCTTGCGCCGGCCAATTGGGACGCGCACGCCTTCCCGCATCCCGACAAGCTGGACCTCACCCGCGACGCGGCCCAGCAGCTCGGGTTCGGCTACGGCAGGCACCAGTGCGTGGGCCAGCAGCTGGCCCGTGCGGAACTGCAGATCGTGTTCCACACCCTGCTCCGCCGTATGCCGACGATGAAGCTGGCGATCCCGTTCGGCGAAGTGCCGTTCAAGCACGACCGGCTCGCCTACGGCGTCTACGAGCTCCCGGTGGCCTGGTAACCACCGCAAGACCAGTCCCACAGCCCGATTGGAGTAACAACGATGTCGACCCCGACAGCCACACCTTCACCCGCTCACCCCCCGACCTGGTATCCGCCGGAGGGTTTCGGCGCACCCAAGAACCGTCACGGCCACTCCGGCGGCGGAATCCCCGGACTGCCCGCCGACACCACGATCTTCTCCGCGGACAACCACATCTCGGTCGCCGACGACATCTTCTACGAACGCTTTCCCGAGGAGCTCAAGGGCGCAGCGCCGCGCATCTGGTACGAGGACGGCGCCTACATGGTCGGCATGAAGGGCAAGGCATGGACCGGTGGTGACTTCGGCCGCGTCCTCATGCAGTACGACGACCTCGCCGGTGCGGCGTCCAACAACATCGAGGCGCGCATCCGCGAACTGAAAGAGGACGGCATCGACAAGGAGCTGGCGTTTCCCAACGCTGTGCTCGCATTGTTCCACTACCCCGACAAGTCTCTGCGCGAACGCGTCTTCCGCATCTACAACGAACACATCGCCGACCTGCAGGAGCGGTCCAACGGTCACTTCTACGGGGTGGGGCTGATCAACTGGTGGGACCCCAAGGGCACCCGCAGCACGCTCGAGGAACTGAAGGCGTTGGGGCTCAGGACGTTCCTGCTGCCGTTGAATCCGGGTAAGGACGACGACGGCAACATCTACGACTACGGCAGTACCGCCATGGACGCGGTGTGGGACGAGATCGAGGCAGCCGGTGTCCCGGTGAGCCACCACATCGGCGAGACCCCGCCCAAGACGCCGTGCCAGCACAACAGCGTCGTCGTCGGCATGATGGTCAACGTCGACTCATTCCGCGAGCAGTTCGCCAAGTACGTGTTCTCCGGGATCCTCGATCGTCATCCCGCGCTCGAGATCGGGTGGTTTGAGGGCGGAATCGCTTGGGTGCCCACCGCGCTGCAGGACGCCGAGCACATGCTCGCGTCATATCGGCACATGTTCAATCATCAGCTCGAGCACGATGTGCGCCACTACTGGGATCACCACATGAGCGCGTCGTTCATGGTGGATCCGCTCGGGCTGCAGTTGATCGACCACATCGGCGTGGACAACGTCATGTGGTCGTCGGACTACCCACACAACGAGAGCACGTTCGGCTATTCCGAGAAGTCGCTGGCTTCCGTCGTCGAGACGGTCGGCCCTGAGGCGGCGGTGAAGGTCGTCAGCACCAATGTGCAGAAGTTCCTGGGACTATGACAATGTCCGGTTCCGGAAACACGTCCGCGACGGCGTCGAGAACCGCGTCCCTTGATGCCGGCGTGACCCAGATCGCCCGGACCGGGTACAGCTGGCTCGACATTCCGCAGGAGCCCGATTTCGCGCGGATGCGTAGAGAGGTCGGTGCACGACTGCGCGCGGCGATGGCCGAGCAAGGCGTCGACGCTGTGGTCCTGCTCGGCAACGGCAACGTCATGTACGCCACCGGGATCAGCTGGCCGCTGGCCGACGCCGGGCTGTCGCATGTCGAGCGTCCGGTCGCCGTGGTTCTCGCCGGGGACGAGCATCCGCACCTGTTCCTGCCCTTCCGAGAAGGCGCGGTGATGGAGTCGGGCCTGCCGGACGACCACGTGCACGGGCCGGTCTACCTCGAATTCGACGAAGGTGTCGCGCAGTTCGCCACCATCCTGGCCGAGCTGATCCCAGTGAGCGCCACCGTTGCGACGGACGAGCTGACCGGGGCGATGCGACGCGCCGGCAGCGCGTTGTTCCCCAGCGCACCGGTGGATGCCGGCCCGGTGATCGGGGCGGCCAAACTGGTCAAGACCATCGACCAGATCGCGTGTATCCGGCGCGCCTGCCAGATCACCGAGGTGGCGGTCGGGGAGATCCAGAAGTCCCTGAGGCCCGGCGCCCGTCAGATCGACCTGTCCGCCGAGTTCGTTCGGCGCACCTTCGAACTCGGGGCGACCACCAACATGTTCGACTCGATCTGGCAGGTCATGCCCGCCTCGAAAGCCGAGGGAACCTGGACCACCACCGGTGATCTGGCCCTTCCGCTGCTGACGACCGAGCGCGAACTGGCGCAGGGCGACGTGCTGTGGACCGACGTGTCCATCGCCTACCACGGCTACTGCTCTGACCACGGGCGCACCTGGATCGTCGGCCAGGATCCGACTCCCGCCCAGCAGGGGCAGTTCGACAGGTGGAGACAGATCGTCGACGAGGTACTCGCGGTGACCAGAGCCGGTGCCACCTGCGGTGACCTCGGCCGAGCCGCGACCGCGGCGGCGGGCGGGGAGAAGCCGTGGCTGCCGCACTTCTATCTTGGTCACGGTATCGGGACCAGTGCTGCCGAAATGCCCATGATCGGCACGGACCTCGGCCAGAAATGGGATGACGAGTTCGTTTTCCCGGCCGGCATGTTGTTGGTGCTGGAACCGCTGGTGTGGGAGGACGGCACAGGGGGCTATCGCGGCGAAGAGATCGTGGTGGTCACCGAGGGCGGCTGGATGCCGCTGACCGCGTATCCGTACGACCCGTATGAGGTGACCGATGGGAACTGAGATCGAGGCCGACGGCCGAGCGCTGCGTTTCAGCCGGCGCGAACGAGCCCTGGCCCAGATGGAGGCTCATGACCTCGACGTATTGGTGCTCGGTCGGCAAGCCAACGTCCGCTACATCTCCGGCGCGCCACAACTGTGGGTGGTGGGCACCCGACCGTTCGGTCCGATATGCGAGTTCGTCCGGGAAACCGGAGAGATCCACCTCAACAGCACGTGGGACGAGGGCATACCGGCGGAGATCCCGCACGAGAACCTCTACGGGTTCGCGTGGAATCCGATGACGCTGGTCGGGGTCCTGCAGAACATCAAGGGCGCCGAGACTTTCCGGCGCGTCGGCACCGACGCTCTGACGCCGATGTTCGCCCAGTTGCTGCCGATGGCGTTCCCGAACGCGGAGCTGGTCGATGCCGAGCAAGCCATGCAGGCGGCTCGTCGCATCAAGACGCCCGAGGAGGTGGCGGCGCTGCGCAACGCTCTCGTGATCGCCGAGAAGGGGCTGGCCGCCGGTGTTGCCGCGCTCAGCGCCGGAACCAGCGAGAAGACCCTGGCGGGCGCGATACTGGAGGCCGAGGCCGCCGGAGGGGTCAGCACCCCGGCGACGCAGGACGCCGCGTGGGTGACGTCGAAGCAGCATCCGTGGCGTCGCGCCGAGGGCGACGGCCGGGTCCGCGACGGTGATCTGGTGGTGTTGTCGGCCGGGGTCTTGGCCGACGGGTACGTCGCCGAGGTGGCCCGCACGCTCGTGGTCGGAGAGCCGTCAGACGCCGTCGGAGCGCTCTACCGCCGCCGGGATGAGTTGTGGGACAGGTTGGTCGCGGCGTGTCGACCCGGCATGACCACGAGCGTCTTACTGGACGCCTATCAGCAGGCGGGGGAGCAGCTTCCGGCGATGCCGGTCGCCCACGGTCTGGGTCTGGGATTCGACCCGCCGGTGGTCTCGCCGGGGTTGCGGACCACCGCCGAGACCGACGTCCTCGAACAGGGGATGGTGCTGGCGCTGACCGCCTACGTCTGGGAGCAGGGCGTCGGTGCCGTTCTCACCCGGGATGCGGTGTTGATCACCGCCGACGGCGCCGAGATACTGTCGACGGTGCCGGCGTACGGCGAGGCCGTCCATGGCTGAGCGGCCATCGCCCGAGGAGATCATCCTCTACGAAAAGGATCGCCGGACCAAGATCGCGACGATCACGTTCAATCGTCCGGAGTTCCTCAACGCGCCGACCTCCATGGCCCGGTTGCGCTACGCCGACGTGCTTCGCGCGGCGAACGCGGACAACGACGTCAAAGTGGTCGTCATCCGCGGTGTCGGCGACAATCTGGGCAGCGGTGCGGATCTGCCGGAGTTCATGGAGGGCAACGACAATCCCGCCGCGCGGCTCGCAGAACTGCGCCTGGAGGACGACGGGGTCGGTGAGGTGGCCTATCCGCCGAAAGGCACCTTCCGCAACGGTGCCACGATCAGTTCCTGGTACGCGAACTCCCAGGCCGGTAACCGTGCGTTGCAGGACTTCAAGAAGATCAGCATCGTCGAAGCCAAGGGTTACTGTTACGGCTGGCACTTCTATCAGTGTGCCGATGCCGACCTGGTGATCTCCTCCGACGACGCACTGTTCGGTCATCCGTCGTTCCGATACCACGGGTGGGGCCCACGGATGTGGACCTGGGTGCAGATGATGGGTCTGCGCAAGTTCCAGGAGATGGTCTTCACCGGCCGGCCGTTCACCGCCGCCGAGATGTACGACTGCAACTTCCTCAACAAGGTGGTTGCACGTGACCAGCTGGAGGCAGAGACACAGAAGTACGCACTGGCATGTGCACGCAACCGACCGGTGGACACGGTGTTTCAGCAGAAGATGTTCTTCGAGATCTTCAAGCAGCAGCAGGGCGAGTACATGGGAAGCCTGCTCAGCGCCTTCTTCGAATCGATGGGCAACGGGGTCGCCAACGACAGCGACGACGACCTGGACATGTTCGAGTCGATCGACTCCGGCCTGTCCGCGGCAGTCAACGACAACGACAGCAAGTTCCCGCCCGAATTCCGGTTGAGCAAGCGCAACCGGGCCAAGGAGGACTAGACCCTCGGTGCCCCCAGAGCCTGACCCACCCCTCGGCGGCTACGTCGTCATCGACATGTCCAGCGGGATCGCCGGCGCGTACTGCACGAAACTGCTCGCCGACGGTGGCGCCGAGGTGATCAAGGTCGAGCCACCCGAAGGCGACCCGCTGCGCGGCTGGTCGGCCTCGGGTGCCGAGATCCCCGACGGCGCCGACGGTGCGCTGTTCTCGTTCCTGGCCTGCTCGAAACGCTCCGTGATCGCCGCGCCGGTCGCCGACGATGCGTTCGTCGATGCCCTGCTGGCTGGGGCGCACGCCGCCATCTGGTCCCCAGGGCCCGGCGTGGCCGGCAGCGGCCGGTTCGCACCCGAGGTGATCCGGCAGCGCCACCCGCACCTGACGGTCACCGCGATCACCTCGTTCGGGCTCGAGGGGCCCTGGAAAGGCAAGGCCGCGACCGAATTCACGCTGCAAGCCTGGTCTGGTGGGATCGTCGGCCTGGGCCGCGGGGCTCCGGACCGAGCGCCGGTCTACGTCGGCGGTCAGGTCGGCGAGTATCTCGCCGGCGCGTACGCCAGCGCGGCGACGATGGCCTCCCGGTTGCGTGGTGGCGCCGAGCTCGTCGACGTGTCGAAGCTGGAGACCGCCGTCCTCGGGCTGACCTACTACCCGGTCAGTTACTACGAGATGCTGGGCCGGCCCTGGCGCGACGCGCGTCGTCTGACGGTGCCGGGCATCGCCCGCGCCAAGGACGGTCTGATCGACATCGGTTGCGGCACGGCTCAGCAGTGGTTCGACCTGTGTGCGATGACCGGACACGACGACTGGATCGACGAGGACTCGCCGCTGTCGATCACCCAACAGGCCAACGAGAAGGCCGAGGAGCTCTACGCGTGGGTGAGTGAGCAGACCGTCGACGAGATCCGGGACCTGGCCACCGCCTTCCGCATCCCCAACGCCCCCGTGGCCAACGGTGCCAACGTCGAAGGACTGGACCATTTCGTCGCTCGGCAGTCGTTCGTCGTCAACCCGCGCGACGGCTTCACCCAACCGTCCCACCCCTATCGCATGGCGCCCGCGGCGCTGCGCCCCCCCGAGCCCGCCCCGCGCCTCGGCGAGCACACCGACCACTACCGCTCGCTGCCGCGAAATAGTATTCCGGGTCGTGAATCTGGCGAAAGCACAGCCCGGAATCTTATTTCGCGGCTGAGTGCGCCGCGCAACGGGTTGCCGTTCGACGGTCTGCGGGTGATCGACATGACCACCTTCTGGGCCGGCCCGAGTTGCACCCACCTGCTGGCCATGCTCGGCGCCGACGTGATTCATGTGGAATCGACCCGCCATCCCGACGGCACCAGGCTGATCGCAGGCATCCCGGTCACCGAGGAACTCTGGTGGGAACGCTCGCCGATCTTCTCAGGCCTGAACACCAACAAGCGTGGGGTGACGCTGAACCTGCAGAGCGGGGAGGGCCGCGACCTGCTCAGGCGACTGATCGCCACCTCCGATGTCCTGGTGGAGAACTTTACCCCGCGGGTGCTGGAGAGCATGGGACTGACCTACGACGAGGTCAGGGCCGTCCGCCCCGACGTGATCATGCTGCGGATGCCGGGTTTCGGTCTCGACGGCCCGTGGCGCGACAACCCGGCGTTCGCCTATGTCATCGAAGCGGCCGCCGGAATCAGCTGGCTGACGGGCTATCCCGACCAGAATCCGTACGAGCCGTACTCGGTCGGCGATCCCAACGCCGGCATCCACGCTCTCAACGCGCTTTTGCTCGCGCTGGCACACCGGCAGCGGACCGGTGAGGGTTCGATGGTGGAGGCCGCCATGGTCGATGCCGCGCTGAATGTAGCGGCCGAGCAGGTCATCGAACACTCCGCGTACGGCGCGTTGCTGGAACGTGCCGGTAATCGCGGTCCCGCTGCCGCGCCGCAGAACCTGTACCGCACCAACGAGATCGATGAGTTCGGCCGCCCCGACAGCTGGGTGGCGATTGCCGTGGCCACCGACGCGCAGTGGTCCGGCCTGTGTGATGCGATGGGCCGTCCCGAGTGGATGGTGTCCGGTGAGCTGGCCACCGCGGACCAGCGGCACGCGCACCACGACATGATCGACCGGCGACTGTCCACCTGGTGTGCCGAGCACACCGGCGACGAGATCGTATCCGCACTGTGGGCGCACGACGTGCCGGTGGCCAAGGTGCTCCAGCCGCACCGCCAGAACGAACTCGCGCAGCTGCGATCGCGGAATTTCTTCGAGCCGGTCGAGCACCCGGTCAACCCGACGACGCTTCACAGCACGTTGCCGTTTCGCTTCTCCCGCGGGCCGGAGCGGGTGCACACCACCCCCGCCCCACTGCTCGGCCAGCACAACCGCGAACTGCTCCGGGAGATCGGGCTCGACGACGGCGACGTCGACCGGCTCGAAGCCGAAGGCATCATCGGAAGCTCGCCGGCCCGCTAGCCTCACAGTCCATGACGATCACGCCGTCTGACATCCTGCTGACCGGTCGCGTCGCGGTCGTGACCGGGGGAGGGGCGGGTATCGGCCGCGGAATCGCCGCGGGTCTGACGGCATTCGGGGCATCGGTGGCCATCTGGGAGCGGGATCCGCAGACCTGCGCCGCGGCGGCGGAGGCGGTCGGGGGGCTGGGCCTGACGACCGACGTGCGAGACAGCGAGGCCGTCGACGCCGCGCTCCAGCGCACCGAACAGGAACTCGGCCTGGTGTCGATTCTGGTCAACAACGCCGGCGGTACCTTCAACTCGCCTCTGCTGGACACCTCCGAGAACGGCTGGGATGCGTTGTATCGCAGCAACCTCCGCCATGTCCTGCTGTGTACGCAGCGGGTGGCGCGCCGTCTCGTCGACACGTCGAGCCAGGGCAGCGTCATCAACATCACCTCGATCGAGGGCGCCCGCGCAGCCCCTGGATACGCGGCCTACGCGGCCGCCAAGGCGGGCGTGATCAACTACACCAAGACCGCGTCTTTCGAGCTGGCGCCCCACGGTATCCGGGTGAACGCGCTGGCGCCGGACCTGACGATGACGGAGGGTGTGCGCGGGCTGACCGGAGGTCGCCTCGACGGGGTCGGCGGCGCAATCCCGATGCGCCGAGCCGGGGATGTCGACGAGATGGCAGCGGCGGCGGTGTTCCTCGCCTCCGACATGGCTTCTTACGTCACTGGACAGACAATCCACGTCGACGGCGGCACCGAGGCCGCCGGCGGTTGGTACTTCCATCCGCAGACGGGCGAAGCCACCCTCGGCCCCGGGTGAGGGTCATGTGTCCGGGGACGGGTCTCCCAGCTTGCGGCGGACGGCGCCCCACGGATCGGCGTACTGTCCCGGCTGCTTCCAGTAGGCCCCACGGCGTTTCAGCAGCGCCCGCACCAGCGGTGCCAGCAGCGGAAGGACATACCGGGACGGCCCGGCCTGTGCACGCGACTCGTTCAGCATGTCCTGCCACGAATAGTGCTGGAACTGCAGCGCTTCCTGAGCTCGGGCGGTGTCCATCCAGTCGGTGACGAACCAGTCGTCGTCGCTGTTCGGGTCACCCTTGCGGCCGGGCACCAAACCGCCTTTGAGGCCGCGGGACTCGGCCAGCGCCTTGCCCACCTCACCCTGCACCCGTCGGTGGGAGTCGTCCCCGGCGATCAGCAGGATCTCACCCACCACGTCGGCGGTCGTCGCTGCGGCAAACGCCCACGCGACGTCCCGAACGTCGACACTGTGAAGTCTGCCGTCGGTGGGCAACAGGCTCTCGAAGTACAGCGCTTCGGAGGAGAACGGAATCGCCTTCGGATCAACGCTGAGGACCCCGCCGAGTCGTAACACCACCCACGGGAGCGACGACGCCCGCACGATCTCCTCGGCCTGGGCCTTGTGGGCGCTGTAGAGGTCGGAGTGCTTCAGCGGCATGTCCGCGGTCACCGGTCCGGTCGCGCGGTGCGGATTCCGTGAACCGAAGACGGCATTGCTGGACGCCTGCACGAACCGTGGTGGTTCAGGCTGTGCCTCGGCGATCTTCACCAGGGACGCGGTCGCGTCGACGTTGACCTTACGGGCCAGCGATCGGTTCTTGTAGATCCCCGGGGGGATGATCGCAGCCAGGTGGATGATCACCTCGGGAGCGACGTCGGCGACCAGCTCCGCGGTCTGCTCGGGGTCGGTGAGGTCGACCCACCGGGCCGTGACCCCGGCCGGCAGTGTCGCCTGCGCCTCGCGGTTGGCTGGGCTGTCCAAGTCGGCGACGACGACGGGACGTCCGAGCTCGGCGAGTCGCCGCACCGTCGCCGATCCGACCAGTCCGAAACCGCCGGTGACCAGCACCGTACCCGGCATCAACGCCCCCTAGCTGCGGATATGACATTCTCCAAAACCGAGAGTAGCATAATCGGTCATCATGTCCGACGAGCCGGCCGAGATGACCAAATGGGATCCCGGCTTCACCCGCCAGATCACCAGTTGGGTGGGGCCGGTCATCAAACGATACTTCCGTGCGGAAGTCCGCGGCATGGATTCCCTGCCCGCCGCCGGCGGTGCGCTGGTGGTGTCGAATCACTCGGGCGGCATGCTCACCCCTGACGTGCTGGTCTTCGCGCCCCAGTTCTACGGACACTTCGGCTTCGACCGGCCGCTCTACACCCTGGCGCATTACGGCGTGTTCATGGGTCCGCTCGGCGACTACCTGCGCAAGGCGGGCGTGATCGAGGCCAGCCGCGAGAACGCGGCAGCGGCATTGCGATCGGGCGCGGTGGTACTGGTGTTTCCGGGTGGTGACTACGACTCCTACCGTCCGACGATGACGGCGAACGTCGTGGATTTCAACGGCCGCACCGGATATGTGCGTACCGCCGTCGAATCCGGTGTGCCGATCGTGCCGATGGTGTCCATCGGTGCGCAGGAAACTCAGCTGTTCCTGGCCCGCGGCGACTCGCTCGCACGCCGCCTCGGCCTGACCCGCGCGCGGATGGAGATTCTGCCCGTCAGCGTCGGCTTTCCTTTTGGGCTCTCGCTGATCGTCCCACCCAACCTCCCGCTCCCGGCCAAGATCGTGACCCGCGTCCTGGAACCTATCGACGTGGTCGCCGAATTCGGCGAGAACCCCGATGTCGAGCAGGTCGATCTGCACGTGCGCGCCGTCATGCAGGCGGCGCTCGACGATCTGGCTCGCAAGCGCCGGTTCCCGATACTGGGCTGACAAACATGGCGGATGCCCGGGGATTGTTCGGAACGCTGTGGCGCGCCAGACTCATCGCGCCGATGCGCCCCGACCGTTACCTGCGCATGGGGATGGCGATGCGACGTGCCGGCCTGACCGCCACCGTCGGCTTCGCTGCCGCGGCCCAGCGCTGTCCCGGCCGCACTGGCCTGATCGACGAGCGCGGCACCCTGACCTGGGAACAGCTCGACGACCGTTGTGACGCAATGGGTGTGGCGCTGCAGCAGAGAAATTCGGGGTCCGACCTCCCGGCGACCGTGGCGGTGATGTGCCGAAACCATCGCGGATTCATCGAGGCGCTGGTCGGCGCCAACCGGATCGGTGCCGATGTTCTGCTGTTGAACACGTCGTTCGCCGGACCTGCCATGGCTGAGGTGATCGAACGGGAGAGCGCCGGCAGACCGGTCACCGTGATCTACGACGAGGAGTTCACCGACACCGTCGAGCGGGCGCTGCACGACGTTCCGAACGCCACACGGATCCTGGCCTGGACCGACAACACCGACAGCGCCACCGCCACAGTCGACTCGCTCATCGAGGCTCACCTCGGCACGCGTCCGCAGCCCGCCGGCCGCAAGAGCGACGTGATCCTGTTGACCTCCGGCACCACCGGAGCGCCGAAAGGCGCCAAACGATCCGCGGGCAGCGGCGGCGCCGGTGACCTGAAGGCAGTCCTGGACCGCACTCCGTGGCGCGCCGAGGAGCCTATCGTCATCGCCGCACCGATGTTTCACGCGTGGGGCTTCTCCCAGCTACTGTTCGCCGCGCTGCTGGCCTGCCCGATCGTCACCCGCCGCAGGTTCGATCCGGAGGCGACGCTGGCGCTGATCGACCGGCACCGAGCCACCGGTCTGGCCGTCGTACCGGTCATGTTCGACCGCATCATGGAGCTGCCCGACGACGTGCGAAACCGCTACAGCGCCAGGTCGCTTCGATTCGCCACCGCGTCGGGCTCCAGGATGCGCCCGGATGTGGTCACCGCGTTCATGGATCAGTTCGGCGACGTCATCTACAACAACTACAACGCGACCGAAGCGGGCATGATCGCCACGGCCACACCCGCGGACCTGCGCGCTGCGCCGGACACCGCAGGTCGTCCCGCCGACGGTACCGAACTGCGGATCCTCGACGGCGACCACCGCGAGGTCGGCGACGGCGAGGTCGGCCAGATCTTCGTGCGCAGCTCGACGCTGTTCGACGGATACACCTCGGGTGCCACCAAGGAATTCCACGAAGGTTTCATGGCCTCGGGGGACATGGGATACCTGGACGCGGCCGGCAGGCTGTTCGTGGTCGGTCGCGACGACGAGATGATCGTCTCCGGCGGGGAGAACGTCTATCCCATCGAGGTGGAGAAGACCCTCACCGCCCATCCGGGCGTGGCCGAAGCGGCGGTGCTCGGTGTGGACGACGAGCAGTACGGCCAGCGATTGGCGGCGTTCGTGGTGCTCGACAAGGGGGCGTCCGTCGAGGTGGACGACCTCAAGCAGCACGTCCGTGACAACCTCGCCAATTACAAGGTGCCACGCGACATCACACTGCTGCCCGCGTTGCCGCGCGGCAGCACCGGCAAGATCCTCCGCAACGAGTTGCGTAGCCGGTCAGGCTAGCTCTCGGCCGGTGCCGGAGCCATCGCCGAGGCCACGACACCGGGGATCGGTAGTCCGCAGACGCGACGCAACTCTTCGAACGCGTGCACCATCGCGTCGGTCGCCTCGTGGGGATCGTCGAAGGTGGCATCGTCGGACAACACCGCGATGTCGACCTGGTCGACATAGCTCCACACCGTCATGTTGAACGCACTGCCCGCCGAAAGCACACCCACCGAATAGATCTCGGTGACCGGCGCTCCACCGATGTGACCCCGCTTCCGCGGACCGGGCACATTGGACACCGCGACGTTCATCAGCCGGTTGTGATCCGCGCGCTTGGCCTGCAGGCGGAACAGCGTCGGAGCAAACGGCGGGGGGAGGTATTCGAGCATCCGGCCCTGCAGCGCCGGCCCGAGCAGCTCGTTGTCCTCCTTGGCGCGGGTGGCCGCCAGCGACGTCAGCCTCACCCGTTGCCTGGCGTCGTCGATGTGCACCGGCAGCGAGACCATCATCCCGCCGATTTCGTTTCCGGTGACCCGCTCCGCGGATTTGTCGATGGCGACGGGCACCGTCGCCAGGATGGGGCGGTCGGCCCGCCCGTCATAACGCAACAGCAACTCGCGCAGTCCACCGGCGGCCACGGTCAGTACGACGTCGTTGAAGGTCACGCCCAGGTGCCTGGCGGTCTCCTTGACCTCGGCCAGTGACAGGGACGCCGTCGCGAATGTGCGGACCGGTGACACGACGTGGTTGAGGAACGTGGGCGGGGCATTGAAGGGTTTGGCCAGATCCGGGTGAGCGCGACGCTGGCGGGACCGCCGCCGCAGCCGGGTGAGTCCCCGCGCCGCGTCGGCGACCAGTCTCGGCAGCTCGGCGATGTTCTGAAAGTGGTCCAGCTGGGCCTCTTTGAGTAGTTCCCCGTCGGACGGGGCATCACAGCTGGCCGGCGGATCATCACGTTCGTCCTGCTCGTCGCCGGACAGATCCATCAGCCGGGCAAGCAGATTGGCTGAGGCCACCCCGTCGGCGAGGGTGTGGTGCACCTTCCCGATCAGGGCGAATCGCTGGTCGGCCATGCCCTCGGCGAAGTGAAATTCCCACAACGGCTTGCTGCGGTCCAGCGGCGTGCTGGCGATCTCGCCGATCACCCGGTCGAGTTCACGGCGCCCGCCGGGGCCGGGGACCCGGACCCGACGAAGGTGATAGTCCAGGTCCACCGGACAGTCCGGCAGCCACATCGGGTGATGCAGGTGCCACGGTATGTCGACCAGTCGGTAGCGCAGCGGGTCCAGCAGATGCAGCCGGCGCGCGACCGTCCGGCGGAAGGCCTCGAACCCATAGGGCGCTCCGTCCTCGCCCGCGTAGCCCGACGCATCGAGTATCGCGACCTTCAGCGTGTGGGTGTGCAGGTTCGGGGTCTCGCTGTACAACAGCATGGCATCCATGCCGTTGAGCCGCTTCATGGACAGACATGCAACCACCCGAACATCATGATCATCGGAAATTCGGTGGAATTCGTCAGTCGCAGAGTGTGTTCAACGCGTCCGATGTCTCCAGGTCGACGAACGCCGCCGCGTAGCGCTGCGCGAAGGCCAGGCAGATGTCGGCCCGTTGCCAGGCGTCACCTCCGGATAGCGTGGCCATCCAGATCGCCAGACCGTGCGCGACCGATGCGCGGTAGGCGAGCCAGATGTCGTCTGCCGACGGCACCTCCTCAGCGGGTAGCTCCAGCGCGTCGCGGTACTCGCCGAGCAACTCTCGTTCCGCGTCGCGGCGGGCCTCGACGGTCAACGCACCCTGCAGGAAGTAGCCGAGGTCGAGTCCGAAGCTTCCCCGCCGCACCATCTGCCAGTCCAGGAACCCGACGTCGTCACCCGGCAGCACATAGGTGTTGCCGATGTGTGGGTCTCCGTGCAGCAGAGTCGGTGCCGACGTGAGCAGCGACCCGATGTAGCGGGCCCAGACATCGACGAACAGATCCGAGCCGGACAGGGCGATGATCTCGGCGGGGACGGTGTCGCCCAGACGCTCGTGCGCGATGTGCAACGGGGCGTACTCCAGCCCGGCGAAGGCGACGAACGGCTCGACCCAGCCCAGGGCGGGGTGCCCGGTGAGCCGCTGTCCCCAGAACCGGCTGTGCAATCGCGCCAACCCCCGCACCCCCGAAGTCGCCTGCGTGACGGTCATCGGTCTGGTGGAGTCGCGTGGGTCGGCGCCGCGCGCGACGACGTCTTCCATCACCATCAGGAAATCGCGCCGTTCCTCGTCGATGACCGCCGCGTACACCGTGGGGTGATCGAGCGGCAACGTCACACCGCACGAGAACAGCCGCGGTTCATGATAAAGCCCGCTGGTGAGCGCGACCAGATCGGCGTGGGCAGGGTCGACCGCCTTGGCGAACACCGTGGCCGGCCCCGCGCCGGCGGAGTACGTCACCGCCAGCCGCGCCCGGCGATTCGTGCCGTCATCGCGGAGCGCGACTCGGACGTCACTGACCACTGCTCCGGGAAAATGCTGCGCCAGAACCGAAGTCATCCAGGAAGGCGTGATCGCATCCCAGCCCTGTGGTATGGACAACTCCGCCGACGTCGTCACTTCAGGCAGCTGCCGCCGTCCACCGGCAATGTCACCCCCGTGATGAAGCGTGCCTCGTCGGAGGCGAGGAACAAGACCGCGTTGGCGATGTCCTCGGGCTCCACCCAGCCGATCGGCAGGGTGTGCATGAGCTGGCCGACCACCTTCATGTCTTCCGGACCCGGGTTCTCCAGATCGGGGCGGAACAGCTTCATCGTCGGTTCGTTCATGAACAGCGGGGTGTTCACGTTGGTCGGGTGCACCGAGTTCACCCGGATGTTCTGTGCCCCGAGCTCGACGGCGAAGGTGCGCATCAATCCGACCACACCGTGCTTGGCGGCAACGTAGTGCCCTGTGTGCGGGTAGGCCTTCAGGCCGCCGACCGAGCTGGTCAAGATGATCGAGCCGCCGTTGCCCCCGGCCAGGATGTGCGGCACACCGGCTTTCACCGTCTTCCACACCCCGGACAGGTTCACCCCGATCATGTCATCCCAGTCGGGCTCACCAGTCTTGTCCAGCGTCTGACCGCCGTTACCGATTCCCGCGTTGGCGACGATGATGTCGAGCTTGCCGAACTCCTCGACACCGGCATCGACGGCGGCCTTCAGCGCGTCGTAGTCACGGACGTCGACCTCCGCGGTGTGGATGCGGCCGCCCGCGTTCTTGACCATATCCGCGGTCTCGGCCAAGTCCTCCGGTGAGGACAGGGGGATCAGCACGCTGTCGATCTGCTTGCAGATGTCGACGGCGATGATGTCGGCGCCCTCCTGGGCCATGCGCACGGCGTGCGCCCGGCCCTGACCGCGCGCCGCGCCGGTGATGAACGCGACCTTGCCTTCTACCCGTCCTGCCATGATGTGTGGTCCTTCTGATCGATGTGGTGGTTGACGTCAGGAAACGAAGGTGGGCATGGCTTGCCAGCCGCGTACGGCGGTGGTCGGCGACGGTGCAGCGTTGGCCCAGTCGACATCCCATTCGGGGAACCGCTTGAGGATCTCCTCGAGTGCGATGCGGCCCTCGAGCCGGGCCAGCGCATTGCCCATGCAGAAGTGGGTGCCGGCTCCGAACGTCATGTGCCAGCGCTGTTCCCGGTGGATGTCGAAGACATCGCCGTCGGGCGGGAAGCGGCGGTTGTCTCGGTTGGCCGCGCCGACCAGCATCAGCATGGCCGAGCCCTCGGGCACCGTCTGTCCGTAGTAGGAGACGTCTCGGCTGACGTAGCGCGCGATCTGCAACGCCGGCGGCTCCCACCGCAGGATCTCCTCGACCGCCTGGGGGATGAGGCCGGGGTTCTCGGCGAGCTCGCGCCGTTGGTCGGGGTAGTCGGCCAACGTCTTGCCGGCCCACCCGATGAGGCGGGTGGTGGTCTCGGCGCCCGCGGTGGCGACCACCGTCAGATACATCAGCAACTCGTCACGGCGCAACCGCCGCACCGTCCCGGTCTCGTCGGTGAACTCGGCAGTCAGCAGGTCGGTCATGATGTCGTCGGAGGGATGCTCGGTGCGGTAGTCGATGAACTCGGCGAACACCTCACCGGTCGCCAGGAGATCGACCTGTTCGTTCATCAGCGTTGCCTCGCCGTGGTCGGCAACGCGGCGCTGGTGTTCCTCGGGGATGCCGAGCAACATGCCGATGACCCGCATGGGCATTTGTTCACCGAGGTCGTTGACGAAGTCGAAGCGGCCGGACCCCACGAGTGGATCCAGGCACCGCGCGGTGAACTCGCGAATCTGGGGCTCTAGTGCCAGCACCTTGCGCGGAGTGAACATGCGCGACAGCAGATTCCGGTGGATGTTGTGGATCGGCGGATCCTCGAAGATCAAGGTGCCGGGTGGGATCTCCATGCCGGATTTGATGATCTCGAGGAGCGCTCCACGGCCGGAGATGAAGGTGTCGTGATCGATGACCGCCTTGTTGACGTCATCGAATCGGCTCAAGGCGTAGAAGTCGTGCTTGTCGTTGTAGTACAGCGGCGCTTCTTCACGCATCCGGGCGAACACCGGGTATGGGTTCATGTTCAGTTCGACGCTGTACGGGTCGTAGTACAACTCGTCGGCCGTCGAGGCGCCCGGTAGGTCGGAGTTCTCGGCGCTGATCGTCACAGGTGTCCTCTCGCTGGACCAGTCTTGGCGTAAGACATCAGGCTACGATTTGTCTCACAACTTTGGCATCGCCGCTAGGCGCGTGTCAATGCCCGACTCTTTTGTCGCGAGTTGGACTCTGCGTTGAGAAGAATGATCTTCTCAATCGCGGAAGTGCTGCGGCAGCGCTCCGCTCAGCAGTCGAAAGGAGCGCGCTAGCGCGAACGGAATTCTAGCGAGTGGAGAGCGAGATTCTCGCCTATTCGGCGGCGAAACCGTGGGAGCAGAAGTCCCACACCTCGTCGGCTGTGATCGGATGGGCGGCGCCCTCGTCACCGTCGCTGCTGGACTGCGCGACGAACATCACGGTCTGCATCGTCATGGCGGCCATCCGCTTCGGATTGATGCTTTCCCGCAGCTGGCCGGCGGCGCTGGCCTCCTCCATCAGCTCGGTGAGCAGTGCGAGCAGCGGGGCATGAGCGATCTTGACCTCGGACGGGTGCGAGACCAGCAGTCGTGGGGCGAAATCGGTGAACAGCGGGCGTTTGGCAGACGGGTCCGGGCGGGACGACTCGAACAGCAGCTTGACGGCCACCTCGAGGCGCTCCAAGGGGTCGGTCTGGCTGGCGGTCGCAGCCCGGATCTGGTCCGCAGACCGACTCAGGGCGTCCTCGAACAGGGCGAGCAGGAGCTCATGCTTGCCGTCGAACTGCAGGTAGAAGCTGCGCAACGACTGCCGGGACCGGTCCACGACTTCCTGCACGGTGAAGTCGGTGCTGCCCTTCTCGATGATGATCGCCTGCGCGGCGTCGAGGAAGCGCTGCACGCGCTGAGCTGCCCGCAGCTTGGCGGTCTTGATGGAGCGCTCGACCGCCCGTTGCTTCCAGGCGGGCTCCTCGCTGGGACTGGTCACCGGCGACTCGACTGCAGGCCGACTGGGGAGAACATGAACTGACTGTACCGGAGAACGCCTTGCCATAGCGGTCCGCGACCCCCTCTCGGCCCACGTGTCAGAGATTGTAACTTCCTCATCCCGAGAATAGTATTCTCATTTTCGAGATAACAGAAGGCCCTTGCGGATAGTCGGACGTGACACGGTTCAACTCAACCGTTGTGCTCGCGTCGGCATTCCC
>CAXEZH010000338.1:0-5738 GCA_964000695.1 uncultured Mycolicibacterium sp.
CTGGCGCACCAGTCTGATGCGCACCGGACCCGTGACCGCGCGCATCCGTCGCGCGACGGTCGACACCGTCGACTGCGAGGCGTGGGGGCCGGGAGCCGCCGAGTTCACCGACACGCTGCCGGCGCTGCTCGGAGCCGACGACGACGCGTCCGGCTTCCAGCCCACCGAGCCCACCATCGTCGCGGCGCTGCGCCGGGTACCGCACCTGCGGCTCGGCCGTACCGGGCGGGTGCTCGAGGCGCTGATCCCGGCGGTGATCGAGCAGCGTGTGGCAGGCAAGGACGCCTTCGCGGCGTGGCGTCGGCTGGTGACGCGGTACGGCGCCCCCGCCCCGGGGCCGGCGCCGGCACGTCTGCGGGTGCCGCCGACTGCGGACGTCTGGCGTCGCATCCCGTCGTGGGAGTTCCACCGCGCCAACGTCGACCCCGGGCGGGCCCGGACGGTGGTGGGGTGCGCCCAGCGCGCCGACGCGCTGGAGCGTCTGGTCGACCGGCCGGCAGCGGCGGCCCGCCGCGCGCTGATGTCCCTGCCCGGGGTGGGGGAGTGGACCGCGGCCGAGACCGCCCAGCGGGCGTTCGGAGACCCCGACGCGCTGTCGGTGGGCGACTATCACCTGGCCACCGTGGTGGGCCGCAGCCTGCTCGGGCACCCGATCGACGACGCGCAGATGGTCGAGCTCCTGGAACCGATGCGCCCGCACCGGCACCGCGCCGTTCGCCTGCTCGGCGCCAGCGGGCTGGCCGTGTACGCCCGCTTCGGGCCACGGATGCCGATCCCGAATCTGGCCGAAATGTGACATGGGACCGGAGGCGATTACCTGCCCGAGTGCTCGGGTACACGTCGGCCGACGAACGAAGGAGCTGAAATGACTACATTCACCGTTCCCGGAATGACAGACAAGCAGGGCGCTGAAGTTGCCGAGCTGCTTCAGAAGGCTCTCAGCAGGTACAACGACCTGCACCTGACCCTCAAGCACGTGCACTGGAACGTGGTGGGCCCGAATTTCATCGGTGTGCACGAGATGATCGACCCGCAGGTCGAGCTGGTCCGTGGATACGCCGACGAGGCCGCCGAGCGGATCGCCGCTCTCGGGACGTCGCCCAAGGGCACTCCCGGTGCGATCATCAACGACCGCACCTGGGACGACTACTCGGTGAACCGGGACACCGTGCAGGCCCACCTGGCCGCTCTCGATCTGGTGTACACCGGCGTCATCGAGGACACCCGCAAGTCCATCGAGCAACTCGAGGAGCTTGACCTGGTGTCGCAGGACATGCTCATCGCCCACGCCGGCGAGCTGGAGAAATTCCAGTGGTTCGTCCGCGCCCACCTGGAGAACTCCGGTGGTGAGCTGGTGAACGAGGGCACCTCGACCGAGAAGTCCGCCGCCAGCAAGGCGAAGAACTCCTAGTTTCTGTCACGCCGCCGTTCACCCGACGGCGTCAGGGCTTCCGCCGGGGAGCGCGTCGTCCCGCACAGGCCGGTCGGCGAGTTCCTCGGCGGTGCCGAACAGGTAGGGATACGCGGCCCCGGCAAGCGCCGCGCCCACCAGCGGGGCCAACCAGAACACCCACAGTTGCAACGGTGCGCCGTCACCGTTGAAGAACGCCACTCCCGTCGAACGCGCCGGATTCACTGACGTGTTGGAGATCGGTATCGAGATGAGGTGGATGAGGGTCAGGCTCAGGCCGATGGACAGTCCCGCGAAGCCCTTCGGCGCACGGTCGTCGGTCGAGCCGAGGATGACGAGCAGGAACGCGAAGGTCAGGATCACCTCGGCCACGAGCACCGCCCACAGCGAAAAGCCGCCCGGGGAGTGCGCCCCGTACCCGTTGGCGGCCATGTTCCCCGTGCCGTTCCATCCCGGCTTGCCGCTGGCGATGACATAGATTGTCAGCCCGGCCAGCAAGCCGCCCACGACCTGGGTGATCCAGTAGGCGGGCAGCACTCGCCATTCCACCCGCTTCGCGATCGCGGCGCCCAGCGTGACCGCGGGGTTGAAGTGTCCCCCCGATATCGTGCCGAACGCGTACACGCCGGTGAGCACGGTCAACCCGAAGGCCAGGGAGACGCCCACGAAACCGATTCCCAGGGAGACGCCGTCGTCGGAGATGTACTTCGCGGCAAACACCGCGCTCCCGCACCCTCCGAAGACCAGCCAGAACGTGCCGACGAACTCCGCCGCCAGTCGGTGCAGCATGGTCGGTGTGCGCATGGTGGGACCCCCTTCTTGCGGGCCTGGCCTGCGCTGATCTTGGCACGGGGAGGCGGCGACGATGACGTTTGTCGCCGAATCGATGTCTTCTCGTCGGGCGGGGTGTGACGGTCAGCGGTAGGACGTGAGGCGGCCGAGCATCGCCACCCGGCCGTCGCTGCCCACCGCTTTGGCCTCGGCCACACCGGTGCTGCGCCCCCGATGCAGGCGCTCGGCCACATAACGCGCCTGCGCACCGCTGTGGAACGGGCGCAGGAAGTTGACCCGCAGCGACGCAGTGCGATACGGCTCGCCGTCGACGTCCCTGTTCACCTCGGCAGAGGCCGCCAGTTCCAGACCCATCGACGAGATTCCGCCGTGCACCACGCCCACGAGATTGTTCAGCGCCGGATCCTCACCCTGCATCAGAACCGTTGCCCCACCACCGGTTTCGCCGATATCCAGGGTCATCAACTCGCGCAGCGTCGGCCCGACGGGCGCGCTGGTGGCGTCACTGGGCCAGTCCTGCGCGACGGTGTCCGGCGCCGTGATGTAAAACGACCGCACTGTCGCCGTCGCGAGCGCTCGGCCTTCGGAACTCAGCTCACACAGTCCCAACGCGTCGTTGTGGCGACGGCCCAGCGGGCGCGAGATGCCCAGCACCGGGGCGCCAGGCGAGGCGGCGAGGACGTCCACCGCGTCCGGGACCACCTCCAGCGACAGCTCGCTGCTGACCGTCCACTGGCCCGGTCCGCGCCGACAATGGTTGATCAGGCCGCCGAGATGGTCGACGAGCAGGGCCAGCGTGGCAATGGTGGGTGCGTCCGTCAGCGGATTGACCAGTGGCGTGGCCGGCACCGTGGCCGCGCAGCGTTCGGGCCCCTGTTCGAGCGTTTCGATGCCGAAGCGGCCGAGCGGGGTGTTGGGCGGGTAGGGCATTGCTGCAGCCTGACGCGCCGCTGGGGTGGCTGTATACCCCCGGCGGGTAAACTGAAACGCAGATCACGTCGACGTCTGCGGGAGGTGGCCGATGAGCTCGGTACGCTTGCGGGTGTAGCGGCAGAACTGTTGAACGGCAGTGGGTTCGGCTGCCAGCGACGGTTTTCCGGCCCCACGGCGGTCGGGAAGACGTTTGCCCGCGCCCTGGTGTCAATTCTCTAAGAATCTGCCCGGCGTCCGCGCAAAGCATGACAATGGTGTCATCGCACTACAGAAAGCGATGCTCGTGTTCCAGCAAACGATTTCTTCCGGTGGTCAGTTTCGGCTGAACCACCAGGTTTGCGGGTCGGGTGGTGGGTGCGTCGTCAAATGACCTCCGGGGCAACGTTATTCATCCGTGATCGGAGGGGTTCGGCGCCGGCGGTCCCGACCGCCGGGCAAAACTTGTTAGGCCGCACTAAGTTGGCATGTCACGGGCCCTTTGTCATATCGTTTTCAACACTTGTGGCGAGTGGGAAAGGGCCGTCGTTCAGTGCTGCACGAAGGTGCCTCAATCGCCAGACGGGCTAACGCCGTCGTCGACGATTGCCGTCAATAGCGCGCCGTGACCGGTGTGTGCATGGAAAAAGGTAGGTGGGAATGGCGCCCAACGCTCAGGGGCTGTACAACCCCGCGTTCGAGCATGACGCGTGCGGCGTGGCGATGGTGGCCGATATGCACGGCCGACGGAGCCGCGACATCGTCGAGAAGGCCATCACCGCGCTTCTGAACCTGGAACACCGCGGCGCCCAGGGCGCGGAGCCGCACACCGGTGACGGTGCGGGCATCTTGCTGCAGGTTCCCGACGAGTTCTGTCGGGCAGTCTGCGACTTCGAGCTGCCCGAGCCCGGCAGCTACGCCACCGGCATCGCGTTCCTGCCGCAGTCGTCGAAGGATGCGGCGGCGGCCTGTGAGTCCGTCGGCAAGATCGCCGAGGCCGAGGGCCTGGAGGTGCTGGGCTGGCGCGACGTGCCGACCGACGACTCCTCGCTGGGCGCGCTGGCGCGCGATGCGATGCCGACGTTCCGCCAGGTCTTCCTGGCCGGCGCGAGCGGGATGGAACTGGAGCGCCGCGCCTATGTGGTGCGCAAACGCGCCGAGCACGAGCTCGGCACCAAGGGGCCCGGCCAGGATGGCCCGGGCCGCGAGACCGTGTACTTCCCCAGCCTGTCGGGTCAGACCTTCGTCTTCAAGGGCATGCTGACCACGCCGCAGCTCAAGGCGTTCTACCTGGACCTGCAGGATGAGCGCCTCACCAGCGCGCTGGGCATCGTGCACTCGCGGTTCTCCACCAACACCTTTCCCTCGTGGCCCTTGGCGCACCCGTTCCGGCGGGTCGCCCACAACGGTGAGATCAACACCGTCACCGGCAACGAGAACTGGATGCGGGCGCGGGAAGCGCTGATCAAGACCGACGTGTTCGGAGCGGGCCAGGACCTCGACAAGGTGGTGCCCGTGTGCACCCCCGGCGCGTCGGACACCGCCCGCTTCGACGAGGTGCTCGAGTTGCTGCACCTCGGCGGGCGCAGCCTGCCGCACGCGGTGCTGATGATGATCCCGGAGGCCTGGGAACACCACGAGTCGATGGACCCGGCGCAACGGGCGTTCTACAAGTACCACGCCTCGCTGATGGAGCCGTGGGACGGACCTGCCTCGGTGTGCTTCACCGACGGCACCGTGATCGGCGCCGTGCTCGACCGCAACGGGCTGCGCCCGTCCCGCATCTGGGTCACCAGCGACGGCCTGGTGGTCATGGCGTCCGAAGCCGGCGTCCTGGACCTGGACCCCTCCACCGTGGTCAAGAAGATGCGGTTGCAGCCGGGCCGGATGTTCCTCGTCGACACCGCGCAGGGCCGCATCGTCTCCGACGAGGAGATCAAGAACGAGCTGGCCGCGGAGCAGCCCTACCAGGAGTGGCTGGACGCGGGCCTGTTCGATCTCGACGAACTGCCGCAGGGCGACTACGTGCGCATGCCGCACCACCGCGTGGTGCTGCGCCAACAGGTGTTCGGCTACACCTACGAAGAGCTCAACCTGCTGGTGGCGCCGATGGCAAGGACCGGTGCCGAGGCGCTGGGTTCGATGGGCACCGACACACCGATCGCGGTGCTGTCGGCCCGGCCGCGCATGCTCTACGACTACTTCCAGCAGATGTTCGCCCAGGTGACCAACCCGCCGCTGGACGCGATCCGCGAAGAGGTGGTCACCAGCCTGCAGGGCACCGTCGGTCCGGAGGGCGACCTGCTCAACCCGACCGCCGACTCGTGCCGCCAGATCGTGTTGCAGCAGCCGATCCTGCGCAACGCCGAGCTGTCGAAGCTGATCTGCGTCGACCCCGACCACGAGATCCGCGGACACAAGCACGGCATGCGCGCGGCGGTGATCCGGTGCCTCTACCCTGTCAACCGCGGTGGTCAGGGGCTGAAGGAAGCGCTGGACAACGTCCGCGCCAAGGTGTCGACGGCGATCCGCGAGGGTGCCCGCATCATCGTGCTCTCCGACCGCGAATCCAACGAGCAGATGGCGCCGATCCCGTCGCTGCTGTCGGTGTCGGCCGTGCACCACC
>CAXEZH010000339.1:0-1734 GCA_964000695.1 uncultured Mycolicibacterium sp.
CGTCGGCGGCCAACGGCGCGATCGACCACGTCGACGACTGGCTGCACGGCACCCCCGACGGGGACTGGACTTCGGTCGCGCTGCCCTCCCCGGGCGTGTACGGCGTCGACGAAGGCCTGGTGTGTTCGTTTCCGTGCCGGTCCGTCGGCGGCCGCTGGGAGATCGTGACCGGCTTGGACATCAACGCGTTCTCCCGCTCCCGCATCGACGCGTCGGTGGCCGAGTTGCGGGCCGAACGCGACGCTGTCGCCGCGCTGGGTCTGCTGCCCTGACATCCGTGTGAAACAGCACACCGAATTCTCAGCGAAACCTTCGGTTCGGGCGATATCCCGGAAGTAGCCGCCCGACTGAGGAGCCCGCGATGACCACGATCGAAGAACCCCGCCTCCGTCCGCACAGCTTGGCACATGTGCACTGGCGCACGGTCCGCCGGTACCTGGCGGCTGAGGCGGTGGTGCTGATCGGACTGGCCGCGGCAGGGCTGCTCGCCATCACCCTGCGCGGTCCGCTGAGCTTCGACGGTGACGCCGGGCTCGACGTGACTCCAGAGTTGTGTGTTCTGATGCTGGCGGTAGGTGCTGGTGCGGCGCTGGCCGCGACCCGGCTGTCGGTGGCACGAAGATTCTGCGGCGCAGTCGCCGTCGCCGCGCTGACGCTCGTCATCATCAGCGGTGTCGCCGCCACCAACTTCACGGCTGGACCGCTGGGTTTCACCGACGGCGCGACGCTGCTCTACGCCGCGCTGTTCGTGGCGCACTTTGCGATGGGTGTGTGGTTGATCCCGGATCGCCTCGAAGGACCGGAATGGACACCTGTGCCTCAGGCCGAGTCAGGTCAGGGAGGCCGATCCGTCGGGGTGCACGCGCACTGATGCCCCAGCGACGTCCTCGGTCACCGTCGCCTCGGCCTGCCCGGCGTCGTTGATCACCGCCAGCACCCGCGCGTCCTGCGGTGTGCGCACCGCCAGGAACGCCTTCTCCGGCTTCCCGTCGCGGTCGAAGGGCGTCGTCCACGACTCGATCCGGCCGTCGCCGCTCCAGTCGACCAGCGCCGTGCGGGTGGGCTCCCGGTCGACGACCGGTTGCACGTCCTCCCAGCGGAATTCGCGGCCCGGAGGTTCGGTGCCGTAGACCCCGAAGCTGTGTTTGGTCAGGTAGCCGCCGTTGGCGGTGATCAGGCCCGTCCGACCGGGGTGGGCCGCCAGCTGCTCGGCCATCGTCGCGATCGAGTGGGTGACGTAGTTGTTCCACGGTCCACCCGCGAAGGTCAGACCGCCGGTGACGGTCAGCGGGCGGCTTCGGTCACCGACCGGCAGGCCGAGCTCGTGGGCCGCCACCTGAACCGCGGACGGGAAGCACGAGTAGACGTCGACGAGGTCGATGTCGTCGATGGCGACGCCGGCCAGCTCCACCGCGCGGCGGCCCGCGATCCTGATCGCCGGCGAGCGGTGGAACTCGGCGCGTTCACCGATGGCGTAGGTGTCGTGGGCGTCGGTGCCCGCGTACGGGAAAATCCAACGGTCGCGCGGAATCTGGAGATGCTCGGCCTGGGCAACCGAGGTCAGGATCAGCACGGCCGCCTGGTCGACCATGTTGTTCGAGTTCATCAGCTTGGTGTAGGGCCAGCTGATCATGCGGTTGGCCGGCGCGGGTTGCCAGATCTGCTCGGCGGGCACCTCCTCGCGGCTCCAGGCATGCGGATTCGCGGCGGCGACCGCGGAGAACTGCGACCACA
>CAXEZH010000340.1:0-11458 GCA_964000695.1 uncultured Mycolicibacterium sp.
CGAGACAGCCGGAAGTCTCCTTTGACCGGGCTTTCGATCCGCAGGCATTCCTCGATGAAGTTCGGCAGTAGGCTGCGGTCGGCGCGCAACTTCTGCTGGATGTCAGGCCGGTCGCCGAGCACCTTGAGCGCGGTGGACAGCAGCCGCACCGTGGTCTCCTGACCGGCGGAGAACACGTTGGTGGCCACCCGCACGACGTCGCCGACCTCAGGCATCGTTCCGTCCGGGAAAGTCGCCGTGGCCAGTCCGGTGAGCACGTCGTCACGGGGCTCGGCGCGCCGGTCCTCGACGTAGGTGGCGAACACGTCGTAGAGGTACTCCAGCGGAGTCTTGGTCAACGTCTTGTCCGCGTTGCCCAGCCCACTGCCGTGGGTGCCACGCGCGAGCCGCTCGAGAAGTTCCGGACGGTCCTCCTCGGGCACCCCGAGCAGGTCGGCGATGACCCGCAGCGTGAAGGGTCCGGCGAAACCCTTGATGAACTCGCCTTCCCCCGGAGCGAGGAAGTCGTCGAGGATGTCGTCGGCGAGCTGCCACATCGCGTCCTCGTTCTCCTTCAGACGCTTGGGCGTGATCAACCGCATGAGCAGTGCGCGATGATTGGTGTGGGTCGGTGGGTCGAGCGTCGGCAGCTGATCACTGAACGGGATCTCGTCACGATGCTGCGTGATGAGTTCGGCGATGTCCCGGTCCTCCATCCCCTCCAGGGACACCGGAAAGCCGGGGAACGGCCCGGTCACCGAGATGCACGACGAGAACGTCTCGGCATCGTTGTAGACGTCCACCGCCTCCTGCCAGCCGGTCACCATCGTGACGCCGTAGTGCTCCTCCTTCGTGACAGGGCACTTCTCGCGCAGGGCTTCGTAGAACGTGTAGGGGTCATCGGTCAACCGGCTGTCCCGAAAGAAGTCGACCTTCGTGAGGTCCTCCGCCATGTCACTCCATTCGACGATCTCATCGAGCGAGAATGCTATTCTCATCTTTGGGTATCAGGTTTTCATACCGGTCGGCCGCCGTCAACGACGGCTCCACTCAGGTCTCCGGGGTGGCGCGGACAGGAGGATCGCCGCAACTCCGGAAAACCCGATAGCTCCTATTAGTGACAAGCGGTTGGTAACTGGCGGCAACGGAGGTTGCAGGATGCCCGATCACAGGACGACGCTCGAGAACGAGCCAGATTTCGCGCAGCCATGGGCACCGCACCGACTGCGGATCTACACCGGCGTTGCGCTCTTCACCGTCGCCATGTTCGTCCTGTTGACCGTCGGCGTGAGCGTCGGAATCGTTCCACCGAGCTTCACCGTGGACGTCATCGCGAATCTCATGTTCGGAATCCCGGTGATACTTCTTCCCTTCGTGCTGTTGTGGGATGCGCCCGGGGAGAAACGAACCCGAATCGACAAGGCCGCTGAGCTGACGTTGTTCTATCTCCCCTACACCGCCTGCAGCCAGATCGGCTACGAACTCGTCTTCCTGATCGGTCACCCGCTGGGTTTCTGGACCCCGACCGACGATCCGGGCTGGAAATGGCTGTGGTGGCAGTACGCACTGGCTGACACCCGATACGTCAGCGGAAACCCCTGGATCTTCGCTCTGGAGGTCGTCGGCGTCTGCACCGGCGCGACCGTGTTCGTGATGTGGACCCGGCTCATCCGGCCGACGTTGCCGGCCGAGTCACGCATCCGTTGCCTGTGGGTGGCATTCGCCGGTTGCGCGGTGCTGATGAGCAGCACCGCCGTCTACTTCCTCGCCGAGGTCGGCGCCGGGTTCGCCAACATCGGACAGGGCGCCTACGGATTGGGATTCAAGTTCATCGCGGAGAACATCCCCTTCATCGTGCTGCCTCCGCTGGTGTTGTACGCCATTCATCTTCAGATCGACTACCTGACCCGGCGAGCCGGGGTCCACCACGCTCATGTCGTCGGACAGACAGACCCGTCGTCAGCTGCGCAGTGATGACGCGCGCTGTTCTCTGACGTGCCCGCCGTGCGCAACGGGGTATGACAGGCCGCAATCTCCGCCACCGTCATCGGCTTGCCGGCTGGCGAATGCGCCCACACCACGCCTGACGCACGATGCGATGAACTGGTCGGGACGCCGAGGCCACTGGCCCCGAACGCGAGATGCGCGCCGAGGCTCCGCCGCCGCGAGGACCAGGATGGGCAAGGCTCTCCGCGGTGTGGAATTAGTTGGACTCAGGTCAACTATTGTTCGCTCTCCTTCAGTCCGGTAATTTGCGAAATATGGCGGCAGCCCGCGCGAAACTCCATGCTGACCGTGGTCAGCGTCGCGCGTCGTTTCAGAGGGCGAAGTCGCGCGAAACCAAGCGCGCGCTGGTGCAGGCCGCGATGGCGCTGTGGCGCACGCAGGGGTATGCGCCGACCACCGTCGCCGACATCTGCACCGCCGCGGGCGTCTCCAAAGCGCTGTTCTACTTCTACTTCCCCCGCAAGGAGGATGTGCTGTTCGAAGTGGGCGTGCTGTCGACCCAGTCGGCCCACCGCACGATCCACGACCTGCTCGACAAGCCCTACGAGATCGAACCGGTGCTCTGCGCAGCCCTCACCGCCTTCGAACGGTCCATGGCGCGCAACCCCCGCGATCTGATCATCGAGACCATCCTCGAGGGGTATCGCCAGGAGCACCGCATCCTCGCCGAGGGAACAGCCGCAGACGCCGAGACCGACATGTTCACCGAACTCTTCACCCGCGCGCACGCCGACGGGAAACTCGTTGGCACGGCAACCGACAACGACATCGCCCACCTGGCCTATCTGTCTCAGACGCTCGTGAGCGAAGGCGCCCGACACTGGGCCGCAGGCGCTTTCGGCGAACGGTCGTTCGCCGCGGTCGTCACCGCCGACATCATGGCTGTGATAGACGGCTTCGCGCGCCGCACCATCCGTTGACGGCAAGGAGGCCGCATGTGGGATTTCGAGACCGACCCCGAGTACCAGAAGGTGCTCGACTGGGCCGACGAGTTCGTGCGGGACGAGATCGAACCACTCGACCTCGCCTTTCCCCACCAGCAGTTCATGCCGCTGGAGGGCAAGCGGCGCGAAGCGATCGACCCGTTGAAGCAGGAGGTTCGCCGACGGGGATTGTGGGCCACCCACCTGGGCGCCGAACTGGGCGGGCAGGGCTACGGACAACTCAAACTCGCCCTGCTCAACGAGATCCTGGGTCGGTCCCAGTGGGCACCGAACATTTTCGGGTGCCAGGCACCCGACACCGGTAACGCCGAGATCATCGCCCATTACGGGACCGACGACCAGAAGCAGCGCTATCTGCGGCCCCTGCTGAACGGTGAACTGTTCTCCTGCTACTCGATGACCGAACCACACGCCGGCGCCGACCCCACCATGTTCACCACGTCGGCGGTCCGCGATGGCGAGGACTGGGTCATCAACGGCTGGAAGTTCTTCTCCTCCAACGCCGCGACGTCGTCGTTCCTGATCGTGATGGTGGTGACGAACCCGAACGTCAGCGCCTATCAGGGGATGTCGATGTTCCTGGTGCCCACCGACACTCCCGGCGTGAAGATCGAACGCAACATCGGCCTCTACGGGGAACAGGCCGGGCAGGGCAGCCACGCGCTGATTCACTACGACAACGTCCGGGTTCCCGGCGAGGCCCTGCTCGGCGGCGAGGGGCAGGCGTTCGTCATCGCCCAGACCCGGCTGGGCGGCGGCCGGATCCACCACGCGATGCGCACCATCGGACTTTCCCGCAAGGCTCTCGACATGATGTGCGAGCGCGCACTGAGCCGCCAGACACAAGGCAGTCGCCTGTCTGACAAGCAGTTCGTCCAGGGCTACATCGCCGACTCCTACGCCCAGTTGTTGCAATTCCGGCTCATGGTGCTCTACACGGCCTGGGAGATCGACAAGTACAACGACTACAAGAAGGTCCGCAAGGACATCGCCGCGGTGAAGGTCGTCATGCCCACCGTGCTGCACGACATCGCCTGGCGCGCTATGCAGGTCCATGGTGCGCTCGGCGTCACCAACGAGGTTCCGTTCCTCGGAATGGTCACCGGCGCCGCGGTGATGGGATTGGCAGACGGCCCGACCGAGGTTCACAAGGCCACGGTGGCCAAACAGGTGCTGCGGGACTACACCCCCGCCGACGGCACCTGGCCGAGCGAATGGATTCCGGCCAAACGGGAAGCAGCGCAAGCCAAATTCGCCGCCTACCTCGAGCACGAGGTGGGTAATCTGTGACCGAGCCGCTCGACATCCACCGGCTTGCGGCATGGATGGACGACGCGGGGCTGCCGGGCAAGGGCGAGACACTGAACACCCGATTTCTGTCCGGCGGTACCCAGAACGTCATCCACGAGATCATCCGCGGCGACGCCCGCTGTGTGCTGCGGATGCCTCCGCCCGGCGCGCCCCCGGACCGTGACAAGGGCATCCTGCGAGAGTGGCGCATCATCGAGGCGCTCGACGGCACCGATGTCCCGCACACCGAGGCGGTCGCGGTCTGCGCCGACGCCGAGATCCTCGGGCGTCCTTTCTACCTGATGGGCTTCATCGACGGCTGGTCGCCGATGGACACCCAAGGCCGCTGGCCGGAACCGTTCGACAGCGACCTCACCGCCCGGCAGGGACTGAGTTACCAACTGGCCGAGGGCATTGCTCTGCTGTCCAACGTGGACTGGCGGGCCCGGGGGTTGACTGATCTGGGCCGGCCGGACGGGTTCCACGAGCGTCAGGTGGACCGGTGGATCGGCTTCCTGGACCGAATCAAGCGCCGCGACCTCCCGGGACTCGAGACCGCGACAGCGTGGCTGCGCGCCCACAAACCCCTCGACTTCCTCCCCGGCCTGATGCACGGCGACTATCAGTTCGCCAACGTGATGTACCGCCACGGTGCGCCGGCCCGGCTGGCGGCGGTCGTGGACTGGGAGATGGGCACGGTGGGTGACCCGAAGCTGGATCTGGCGTGGATGGTGCAGTCCTGGCCGGTGGACACGGCAAATCCGGGATCTTCCGAGATGGGCTACGTCGACATGCGCGGCATGCCCTCGCGCGACGACGTGGTCGCGCACTACGCCGACGTGTCGGGACGTCAGGTCGACGATCTGGATTACTACCTGGTGCTCGCCAAGTGGAAGTTGGCCATCGTCCTCGAGCAGGGTTTCCAGCGTGCCGGTGACGACGAGAAGTTGCTGGCGTTCGGGCCGGTGGTCACCGAGCTGATGGCGTCGGCCGCCGACCTCGCCGAGTCCACGGACTACCGGGGGTAGCGCCGTGGTGCGCGCCGCGATCTGCCGCGAACACGGACCGCCGGAGGGTGTCCTTGTCGAGGACCACACCGTCGCGCCAGCGGGACCGGGGCAGGTCGGGGTGCGCGTGTCGACAGCGGCGGTGAACTTTCCCGACGTCCTGCTGGTCGCCGACGACTACCAGGTCAGTATCGACACGCCGTTCGTGCCCGGCAGCGAGTTCGCCGGCGTGGTGGACGAGGTCGGCTCCCCCGGCACCGGGTTCACTGTCGGGGACCGGGTGACGGGGACCGGGATGCACGGCGCGTTCGCGCAACGCGTCGTTGTGAATGCCTCGAGCTTGTCCCCCATTCCCGACGGCATCGACGACGTCACCGCGGGGGCAGCGGGCGTCGCACACCGCACTGCCTATCACAGCCTGCGCTCGGTGGGACGGGTGCAGTCCGGGGACGAGGTCGTCGTGCTCGGGGCGGGCGGAGGTGTCGGGTTGGCTGCGGTACAGATCGCGGTGGCGCTCGGCGCGGTGGTGACGGCGGTGGCTTCCTCTACCGAAAAGCTCGATGCCGCAGCATGTCACGGCGCGACGCGGCTGATCGACCACACGGCGGACGACCTGCGCGCCGCCCTCCGCGAGCACCTGCCGGAGGGGGCCGACGTGGTACTCGACCCGGTCGGTGGCATGCTCAGCGAGCCGGCTCTTCGGTCGCTGCGCCGCCGGGGCCGATTCGTCACCGTAGGCTTCGCATCGGGCGTGATACCCCGGATTCCGTTGAACCTCATCCTGCTCAAAGGTGTTCAGCTGATGGGGTTCCAGTTCCAGGACGTACCGGCCGACGAATACGCTCGCAACGAGCGCGAGTTGCGCGAGCTTCTCACTTCAGGACGCGTGAAACCTCATGTCGGGGCGGTGTTTCCGCTGGACGACATCGCCGCGGCCCTTCGCCATGTGCGCGATGGGTGCGCGATCGGCAAGGTGCTGATCGATCTCCGGTGATCAGCTGGCCGGAATGAGATCCGCGGCGACCGAGGCCATCATGCCGCAGCTGAACGTCTCGACCGGCGCGACGCCCTGCTGGCCGGCTCCGCACGCACCCAGCGCCTGGGCCTTGAAGGCACGGGCGGCGGCACTGAGCCGATGCACCACCGTGTCGACGCTGCTGTCCAACTCCACCGGAAGCGGCTCCCCCCAGAGCGTGACCTCGGTGGCACCCTGATCCAGTGCCCCGACCACGCCTCGGCGCACCCGCTCATCACGGCTGAACAGATCCGCGGACACGGCGACGGTCTGTGGATGCGGGCGTTCCGCCCACGACTCCAGCACCGATTCCAGGTCCCGGGGGACTGCTCCCAGGATCTCCAGCGGGCGGACGTCGGCGCCGTCGGCAATCAGCACGGTCACATCCCAGCCGGCCATCACCCGGTCAAAAATCCAACCGCCGGCGAACTGGACCGCATCGAGCACGGTCGGGGCGACGACGTCGAGCCGATATCTCATGTCGGCGTGGGCTGCGGTCTTGTCGCGGTCAGATCCCGCCTCAGCGAGTCCGCGTACCCCGTGAACACCTCGGTCAGCGGGATTGATGGATCGAGCAACCATAAGGTCTCCATTCCGTTGATGAAGGCGAGAATCTCCACAGCCTTGGTGGCAGCGTCGAAATCGGTGCGGTAATCGCCGTTGCGCTGACCGCGTTCGATGATCGTCGTGATGATGTCGGCGGCGTCGCGGTAGCGCTTGTGCAGACGGTCGTGCAGCGGCGCGTCGGGGGCGATGTTCTCGGCGAGCAGGACGGTGAACGTTCCGGCCAGTTCGGGCTCGCGCTTGAATCGCTCCGGCACACGGCTGATCTCGGTGATGAGGTCGCCGGATCGGTAGTCCGCGTGGGTCGCATCGTCGGCGTCGCGGGCGTCCAGCACGGCATTGAGCAGCTGCTCTTTGGACTCGAAATGGTGCAGCAGGCCGGCAGGGGTGACCCCGGCCTCCCTGGCGATCTGAGCCAGGGAGGTGTTCCGCCACCCGTTGCGGGCCAGCAGCCGCTCGGCCACACCGAGGATGCGCTGCCGACGGTCCTCGCCTTTGGCGAGGAGGGCCGCATAAGGCCGCCTCGGCGTCTGCAGGGCGGTTGCGGGCTCGGGCGCTGACACATGACTCCTTCGGCACGATCCAACCTAGTGAACACACAGTAGGTAGGTTCGCGGGCTGTGACAAGGGTCTCACTTAACAAATTTCTTGACACGTGTAACGGCGCAGGTCACCGCCGTCGCGCCGGCGGCGTCGAGCCTCCGGCGCGGCGCCCAAGTGAGAGATGACGAGACGGCCGGGCCGGCGCAGCCGGGAACGACAGCCTCGAGCGGGAGCGGTGATACCGCCCCAGCGCCGGCTACAGCCCCAGCGACTTGGCGATGATCACCTTCATCACCTCGCTGGTGCCCGCATAGATCCGGGCGACGCGCGCATCGGTGTACAGCCGGGCGATCGGATACTCCATCATGTAGCCGTAGCCGCCGAACAGCTGCAGGCAGCGGTCGACGACCCGCTGTTGCATCTCGGTGCAGAACAGTTTCACCCGGGCGGCGTCGGGGCCGGACAGCTCGCCATCCACGTGCAGCGCCACCGCACGGTCGAGCATCGCCTGGGCGGCTTCCACCTCCGTCGAGCAGGCCGCGAGCTCGAACTTGGTGTTCTGGAACGATGCCACCGGTGTGCCGAAGGCCTTGCGGTTCTGGGTGTAGTCGATGGCCGCGGCGACGGCCGAGCGGGCCTGGGCCACCGAGCCGACCGCCACCGTCAACCGCTCCTGCGGCAGGTTGTGCCCGAGATAGCCGAACGCCTCATCCACCTGACCCAGCACGTTGGCCGCGGGCACCCGAACGTCGACGAACGACAGTTCGGCGGTGTCCTGGACCTTGCAGCCCATCTTCTCGAGCTCCCGCCCCCGGGTGAAACCGTCCATCCCCTCTTCCACGACCAGCAGAGTCAGGCCTCGGCGTCGGTTGTCCGGGTCCGTCGACGTGCGGGCGACGACCACCACCAGGTCGGCCTGCATACCGCCGGTGATGAATGTCTTGGCTCCGTTGACGACGAAATGGTCCCCGTCTCTTACCGCGGTGGTGCGCATGCCGGCCAGATCCGAGCCGGTACCCGGCTCGGTCATCGCGATCGCGGTCAGCAGCGTGCCCGCCGCCAGTCCGGGGAACCACCGCTCCCGCTGTTCGGCGTTGGCGTAATGCAGGAAGTAGGGCAGGATCACCTCCAGCTGAGTGCGCACCGTCGACAAGGTCACCAGCGCCCGGGCGGCTTCTTCCTGCAGCACCACGTTGTAGCGGTAGTCGGGTTCGCCCCCGCCGCCGTACTCCTCGGGGATCGCCATACCGAGCATGCCGAGCGAACCCATCTGCTCGAACACCTCGCGCGGCATCCGGCCGCCCTTCTCCCACAACGGATAGTCGGGCACGACCTCCTTCTCGACGAAGTCGCGCGCCAACTCGCGGAACGCCTCATGGTCTTCTGTGAACAGGTCTCTACGCACGTGTTTCTCCCCGCGTCCGGTCAGGCGATCAGCTCGACCAGCGTGGCGTTGGCGGTGCCGCCACCTTCACACATGGTCTGCAACCCGTAACGAATGTTGTTGTCCCGCATGTGGTTGACCATGCGCGTCATCAGCACAGCGCCCGATGCACCGAGCGGATGGCCCAGCGCGATCGCCCCGCCGAGCGGGTTGAGCCGCGCTTCGTCGGCGCCGGTCTCGGCCAGCCACGCCAACGGCACCGGGGCGAAGGCTTCGTTGACCTCGTACACCCCGACCTCGTCCAGGCTCACACCCGACTTGTGCAGAACCTTCTCGGTGGCCGGGATCGGACCGGTCAGCATGAGCACGGGATCGGCACCGGTGACCGCCCCGGCGCGGTAGCGCGCGATCGGGGTCAGACCCAGCGACAGCGCGTTGTCCTCGGCCATGACGAGCAGTGCGGCGGCACCGTCGGAGATCTGCGACGAGTTGCCGGCGTGGATCACACCGTCGTCCTTGAACACTGGTTTGAGACCGGCCAACTTCTCGGCGGTCGTGCCGCGGCGAATGCCTTCGTCGGCCGACACCGGGCCGGCGTCGGTCAACACCGGATGGATCTGGGCGTCGAACGCACCGGCGTCCTGGGCCGCGGCGGCGAGTTCGTGAGAGCGGGCTGAGTACTCGTCCAGCCGGGTGCGCGAGAAGCCCCATTTCTGCGCGATGAGTTCAGCCGAGATGCCCTGGTTGAACGAGAAATCTCCGTAACGGGCAAGCACTTTCGGCCCATACGG
This sequence comes from uncultured Mycolicibacterium sp., assembly GCA_964000695.1. Taxonomy (GTDB): domain Bacteria; phylum Actinomycetota; class Actinomycetes; order Mycobacteriales; family Mycobacteriaceae; genus Mycobacterium. The sequence goes on from CAXEZH010000340.1 coordinate 9,525, forward strand.
CATTCCCGTGGCACGCGCCGCGCCGAGCGGTACCCGGCTCATCACCTCGACTCCCCCGGCGACCACCGCGTCCTGCTGCCCCGACATCACCGAGGCCACCGCGAAATCGAGCGCCTGCTGACTGGACCCGCACGCGCGGTTGACGGTCGTGCCCGGAACGCTCTCGGGCCATCCCGCCGCCAACACCGAGTAACGACCGATGTTGCTGGACTGATCGCCGACCTGGGACACACAGCCCCACACCACATCGTCGATGATGCCTGGATCGACGCCGGCCTTCTCCACCAACGCGTTGAGCACCACCGCCGACAGATCGGCGGCATGCATGTCCGCCAGGCTGCCGTTGCGCTTGCCGACCGCGGTGCGGACCGCCTCGACGATCACCGTGTCACGCATGTCTACTCCTTCGTGTTCAGGTGGGGCGACCACTGTCCGGTGAACACCGGGGCGCGCTTGTCGGCGAATGCGGCGTATGCCTCCGTCGAGTCCGCTGTCGCGAAATTACCGGGTTGGGCGCGTGCCTCGTTGGCCAGCGCCTGCGGCAGCGTCGTACACGCTCCGTCGTTGAGCAGAGCCTTGCTCTGCGCCAACGCGAACGACGGACCCTGCGCCAACCGTCGCGCCAGATCGGCGACGAAGGCGTCGATCTCCTCGGCGTTCTTGACCCAGGTGACCAGCCCCATCGAATGCGCTTCGGCGGCGTCGATCATGTCCGCCAGCAGCACCAGCCGCTTGGCCTGTTGCAGACCGACCAACTTGGGCAGCAGCCACGACCCGCCCAGATCGACCGACAATCCGCGTCTGGCGAAGATCTGACAGAAGCGGGCCTCGGGGGTGGCCACCACGAGGTCGCAGCCCAATGCCAGGTTCCAACCCGCACCGACGGCCACCCCCGTGACCTTCGCGATCGTGGGCACCGCGAGTTCGTGCAAGGCCAGGGCGACCTCGCTGAGCCGGCGCAGCTTGTGCCGCGGATGGATGTTCTCGCCGGTGCCGACGTCGGCGCCCGAGCAGAACGCGCCCCCGGCACCGGTGATGACCAGAGCCCCGAGATCGTCACGCGCCGCGGCACGCAATGCGTCGGCGAGTTCCTCCCACAGACGCGCGTCGATCGCGTTGCGGCGCTGCGGCCGGTTGAGCGTGAGTGTGCGCACCCCGTCGTCGTCTCGGCACAGCAGCACGGGCTCCGACGTGGTCATCGTGGCGTCCCGATCACACCGCGTTCCCGCAACGATTCGAGGTCGGCGGGCGCGACTCCGAATTCCGTGAGCACGGCGTCGGTGTGCTGCCCGAGCGCGGGAACCGGCCCCATCGGAGATTCGAAGCCGTCGATCACCGCCGGCGGCAGCAACGCCTGGATCGGTCCCCGCTCGGTCTGCACCTCACGCCACCGGTTACGCGCCGCGAGGTGCGGATGGGCCACGACCTCGCTGGGAACGTTGTACCGGGAGTTGCCGATCCCGGCGTCGTCGGCGGACTTCTGGATTTCAGCGAGATCGTGCCGGGCACACCACGCGCCGATGGCCTCATCGAGGACTGCCCGGTTACGCACCCGCTGCGCGTTGGTGGCGAACCGCTCGTCGTCGGCCAAGTCGTTGCGGCGCAGTATTTCTCGGGCCAGGCGCTGCCATTCTCGGTCGTTGGTGGTGCCCAGCACCACCGTCTGGCCGTCGGCCGTGCCATAGGAGCCGTAGGGCGCCACCGCCGGTGAGCTCATGCCCAGCGGCTGTTGGTCGATTCCGGAATGCTGGGTGTAGGTGAGCTGGTAGCCCATCACGTCCATCATGGTGTCGAAGAGGCTGACCGCTACTCCCCCACCGCCGGCACGACGTCCGGTGTCGCGGGCGTACAGCAGGGCCATGATCGACAACGCCGAGTACAGGCCAGAGCTGACATCGGCCACCGGCGGGCCGGGCTTGGCCGGCGCGCCGGCC
>CAXEZH010000341.1:0-11114 GCA_964000695.1 uncultured Mycolicibacterium sp.
CCGCCACCACCGACAGCAGCGCCAGCAGTTGGACCCCGGCGGAGTGTCCGACGTACCCGTCGACCGACCGCCACGGGTTCTGGCTCAGGATCGCTCCGGCCAGCACCAAACCTCCCGCCGCCGTGCCCAATGTCGCTACGCGGGTGATCCTTTCGTTCCGCCGGAAGAGTTGACCCAGCGCCAGCGCGGCACCGGCGACCATCGCTCCGGCCAGTCCCGAGATGACCGTCGCCGCGACGATGACCGCGGCGCCGCGCACCGCGATCGGCGGGCACCATGGCCGCACCGCGGGGGGGGTGGTCTGTCGGCGCCGCCCCGGCACGAACGCTGCGACCAACAGCATCGGCAACAGCGCCAACCCGCCGATCAACCCCCAGCGGTAGGAGGCATTGGAGGCGAAGGTCATCGTGACGGTCCCCGCGGTGCCGGCGGGCACGATCCAGCCCTGCTGCCAACCGTTGACGGTGATGGCTGCCAGCGGCACTCCGTCGGCGGTGTTCGCGGTCCAGCCCGGGTTGACGCTTTCAGGCACCGCCAGCAGTCGTTCCCGGCCGGAGGGGGTCACTTCGACCTCGCGGTGGTCGTTGCCCCAGGCGCCTGCAGGCACCGGAAATGCGGTGGCCGTGCGTAATTCGCCGGCGCGTGGCGTGGCGAGTTCGACTCCGTCGACCAGGAGGCCGGGCCCTGGGCTGACCAGCAGTTCCTGGTCGCCGGCGGGCAGGGTGATCGGTTCGCTGCGGCAGGGTCGCGCGGCGATGGGTTCGTTGTCCAGCAGTGTGCCGACAGTGGTGGTGACCGACGTCTGGACGAACTGACCCGCCACACCGATCACCGGCCCGCGCCCACACGGCAGCGTGACGGTCCTGGCCCGGTTGGTCGCAGCGTCGGCGGGCGCGATCGGCATGCCTGCCTCGTCTAGAGGAACCACCTCAGCCAGCCCCGGCGGCTTGAGCTGGTCGAAACCCAGTGCGGTGCGGTCGATCACGTCGTCCCAATCCATCAACGACAGCGTGACCGTGTCGGTACGACGAGGCTTCAGATCCAGCGTCTGCGTGCCGTCGATCCGCCTGACCTGGGGGCCGTCGCCGAGGTCGACGGCGATCATCGTCGGATGGGCAGGCAGCGCTGAGGAACTCGGGGTGATCCGAAGGCCCGCCACGGTGCGCGGGTCGGGCAGTTTCACCACCAGCGTGGGGGGTGTGCGGGGCTGCACCACGCGCTGCGGTGCGGTCCATGCGGTGCCGGGGTCACCGTCGGCGGCCGCGTACGCCGAGCCCAGCACGTCGAGCGGGTCGGCGTCACCGGCGGCGCGGACCACCCCGGGCTGGGCGATCAGGTCGGCCAGGTTGGGTCCCTGGCGGGCCCGTACCCACACCGTCGGATCGACCGGCGTCGGCTCGGGCACGGTCAGCGTGCGGCTGAGGTTGACCGGCTCCTCCGAAGCCAGCGCCATCGCCGCCGCACACCGGGTGCCCGTCGGGCTGTCCGCGCACCCCGACCGCCCCAGTAGCTCGGTGCCGAGATCCCATTGCGCGATGGCCGATCCCGGGGGAGGACCGGGAACGTCGACGGTGTGGCGCAGAGCGATCGGATGGGCGAACCCGTTCGCGTCGTACTGGGTGACGCTGAAGTCGGTGATGCCGAACTGGACCCCCGGCGAACCGTCGTCGGTGGCGGTCGCGGTGATGCGCACCCACGGGGTCTCGCCATACGGCAGCGCGACGGTGACCGGGGTGCCGGGATCCTCGACACGCACCGTGCTGGTGCCGTTAACGGTGGCCACCTCCAGACGGCGCACCTGCGCGCCGACGGCGGTGGCGCTGGGGGTGATGGTGAGGGTGGCGTTGGTGACCGGCCGGTCGAAATCCACCTGCAACCACTGCCCGACCGCCGCCTGCAGCGCGTTGGACACCCAGCTGGTGGACGCGTCAGCGTCGATCGCCGCGGCCGGCGAGGAGGCCGGAGACACGTTGGGCAGCGCGGTCGAATCAGACGCAGCACTCGACACCGAAATCCGCCCGCCGTCCCATCGCCCGTGAACCAGCTCGGCGCCGTCGGCCGGATAATCGGGCACCCGGTTGAACGTGTTGCGGGCGTCGCCGGGACTGCGCACGGCCGAGGAATGATCGTCGACACGGCCGTAGTCGGTTTCCCGCGCCAGTGGGGTGTCGGTGATGGTGACCAGGGGCACCGGCAGTCCCGCGCGCTGAGCATCCTGGGTCAGTAGCATCGGGCCCAGCGGCTGCTGACCGCTCAACCGCCTGCGCTCGTCGAGGCGAAGCAGAGCCTCCGGCCCGCCGTCCACCCGCGCCATGGCATCGACGTCCACCAGGTACGGCGCCGCCGGTGGCCGACCCGCGCCGTCCACCCGGTAGATCTCGACCGCGGGGTAGCGCGGGCGCAAGCCGCTGTCGGCAACGAACCCCTCCAGCGTCCCGGGACCGACCGGGTCACCGAACTCGGCGACCTTGGTCAGCCCCGGAGAACCGTCGACGGCCTGGTGCACCAGGATGGGGCGCGCCGAGCGCGAGGCATCCGGATCCAGATCGTTGCGCACCACCACATACGAGATGCCCTGGCGGTTCAACGTGTCGGCGAGCCCCGCCGACGGCCGGCCCGAGGCGAAGAGCCGCTGCACCGAGTCCAGCGCGCGGATGGTCTCGGGTGGGGTCAGCGGAATGGAATCGCGCACCCCCCACGGGCTGTCACCGAGAACCTGTAGCGGCTCGTCGTGGCTGTTGCCCCACACCTGCGTCGCGAACGGAGCACCGGGCGCGACCAGCACCCGTCCCGCGGGGCCGGCTGGGCTTGATGCGCCGTCTCCGCCGGCTGTGTCAGATTCGCCGTCTCCGCCGGCTGGGTCTGCCGCGGCGGTGTTGTGCTCGTCGAGCCACGCCGCGGTGTCATGCCAGTACTGCGGGATCGCGTCGAACGCCCCTGGTGGGGTCAACCGGCTGGTCCAGGCCAGCGACGTCGCCGCGGTGAGCGCCGCCAGCACCACGACCCCCACCGCCACCCGCTTGTCGTTCTCCGGATGTGCGAACGCGGCTCGCCACACCGGGCGGGGGGCACTGCCCGGCAACGGAATTCGGCCCAGCAGGTGCGCCAAACCCAGGGCCAGCGGCAACCGCAGCAGCGGCTCCAGTTTGTGCAGATTGCGCAGCGGGGTGCCGTCGGCATCGAGGAACGCCTGCACCTGGGCCGCGATCGGGGAGCCGAGCCCGCCGGAGTAGCCAGCCGCCAACAGCGCGACACCGATCAGCAGCATCGTGATCAACCGACCGCGAGCCGGCATCGTGCGCAACGCCAGACCGGCCAACCCCGCCGCGGCTACCAGCGTCGTCGCCAGCACCGCGACCGACCCCGTCACCAACGGGGCCCCCGCGGTGGCGCCCGGCGCGACATAGGGCGTCCACGCCCCGGTGCCGCGCAGCATCTCGGTCAGCGACATCCACTGCGTGGTGACCCCGGAGGATTCGATGAAGTCGAGGAACGGTGGGCTGATGCGGCCGAGGTGCAGCAACGCCACCACCCACCAGGTCACCGCCAGCACCGTGCAACCCAGCCACCAGGCGGTGAACCGCCACCAGGTCCGGTTCGGGCGGTGCGCCAACAGCCACACCACCGCGCACAGGCACGCCGACAGCGTGGCGACCGCGTTGATCGCACCCATCAGCGCAATCGCCAGCGCCGATCGCGCTGCCAGCAGCCGAATTCGCGGATCTGCCCCTCTGGACCCGGCTCGGGCCTCTCCCACCCCTCCGGACCCACCCGGGTTTTCTGCCACCCCTGCAGACCCACCCTGGAAGGCGAGGATGACCGGCAGCAGCACCCACGGCGCGAGCATCATCGGCCAGGTCTCCGACGAGATGGCCCCGAGCGTGGTCAATACCCGCGGCGACAACGCGAACGCAATGGCACCCAGCACCCGTGAGGTCGACGTACCGATGCGCAGGGCCTCGGCCACGCGCAGCACACCCCAGAAACCGACGGTCAGCACCAGTGCCCACCACAGCCGCTGCGTCACCCAGCCGGGAATCTCGAGCAGGTCGCCGAGCAGGAAGAACGTTCCCTGCGGGAACAGATAGCCGTACGCCTGGTTCTGGGCCTGCCCGAATGGCAGGTCGCTGTTCCACAGGTCGAACGCGCGGGTCAGGAACCGCAGCGGATTGGCCGTCAGGTCCAGTTTGGTGTCGGGTGAGATCTGTCCAGGCGACTGGGCGAAGGTCAGGAGCAGAGCTACCGCGCCGACGAGCCACAGCCAGCGCCGTCGCAACGGCGTGACCGAGGCTAGGGACGCATCAACTGCGGTTGCCGTACTCGACCCTGTTGAGCACTGACGACGCCGGATCGCCCGCCTGCAGCGGAGGCTTCGTGTCCTGCTGCACCATCAGCGTCACCCCGAACACGGCAGCCGCGCCCAACAGCAGGCCGACGACGATGCTGGCCGCCGCGGGCACGAGAAACCGATCCATGGCCGCCAAACTAGCACGATGCGTGTGCTGCTCGATCGTTGCTGCATCGACCGGCTACTGTCGGGGCCTATGGTCACACGCACGACGGTGCCGAGAGCACTGACCGGGGTGCTGGCGGCGGCGTCGCTGCTGGTGGGCTGCGCGTCGCCGGCGCAAGAACCTGCCGCGGGTCCCCGCTCGACGGTGACGATGGCCGCCGGTCCGGTACCGCCCGCCGTGGTGCCCCCACCGGCCGCTCCGGCCCCGCCGGCGTGCGGCGACCCGAACGCGGTCGTCGCATCGATGTCGACCCGCGACAAACTCGCCCAGCTGCTCATGGTCGGCGTGACCGGAGCCGCGGACGCCCGCGCGGTCGCCGACAGCCATCACGTCGGCGGCATCATGGTCGGCAGCTGGACGGACCTGTCGATGTTGTCCGACGGTTCGCTGTCCGAGATCGCAGCCGGGGCGGGACCGCTGCCGTTGGCGGTCAGCGTGGACGAAGAGGGCGGCCGGGTGTCGCGACTGTCCAGCCTGATCGGCTCCCAACCCTCGCCCCGGGTGCTGGCACGGACCAGCAGCCCCGAGGAAGTCCGCCAGATCGCCGCCGATCGCGGCCGCCAGATGCGGGCGATGGGCATCACCATTGACTTCGCGCCCGTCGTCGACGTCACCGACGCCGCCGACAACTCGGTGATCGGCGACCGGTCGTTCGGCTCGGACCCCACCGTGGTCACCGACTTCGCCGGGGCCTACGCGCAGGGCCTGCGCGACGCCGGCATCCTGCCCGTTCTGAAGCACTTCCCGGGTCACGGTCAAGCCTCCGGCGACTCGCATGCCGAAGGTGTCGTGACACCGCCCCTGGACCAGCTGCTGGACCAGGATCTGGTGCCGTACCGCACGCTGACCTCGGCGGCGCCGGTCGGCGTGATGGTCGGCCACATGCAGGTCCCGGGGCTGACCGGCAGCGAGCCGGCCAGCCTGAGCCCGGCCGCCTACGCGCTGCTGCGTTCCGGTGACTACGGCGGCCCACCGTTCGCGGGACCGGTCTTCACCGACGATCTGTCGAGCATGCGTGCGATCAGCGACCGATTCGGCGTCCCCGACGCCGTGCTGCGTGGCTTGCAGGCCGGTGCCGACGTGGCGCTGTGGGTGACCACGGCGGAGGTACCGGCGGTGCTCGACCGGCTCGAGGAGGCGGTCGCCGCCGGCGAATTGACACTGCCCAACGTCGACGCGTCAGTGCAGCGGGTGGTGGCGATGAAGGGGCCCTCACCGCGCTGCGGCGGCTGAACGGCCATTCGATGCTTACCCTGGGGTGAAAAGCTCGCTGTACTCCGGTGAACTTCTTCCCCGGTGAACACTGTCGGGGAACAGTGCTCTCGGTCCCACGGACCCGCTCAGGAAGGCTCTCGCATGGCAGGTGGAACCAAACGGTTACCTCGTGCGGTGCGGGAGCAGCAGATGCTCGACGCCGCGGTACAGATGTTCTCCGTCAACGGCTACCACGAGACGTCCATGGATGCCATCGCGGCCACCGCGCAGATCAGCAAGCCGATGCTCTACCTGTACTACGGCTCCAAAGAGGAACTGTTCGGGGCGTGCCTGGATCGCGAGCTGCGCAGGTTCGTCGACGAGGTCCGCGACAAGATCGACTTCGACGAGGCCCCCAAGGAGCTGTTGCGCAACGCGGTTTCGGCCTTCCTGCGCTACATCGACGAGCACCGCGCGTCCTGGATGGTGCTCTACACCCAGGCGACGAGTTCGCAGCGCTTCGCCCACACGGTCCGGGAGGGTCGCGAACGCATCATCGACCTGGTCGGCCGGCTGCTGCGCACCGGGACCCGATTCCCGGGGCCGGACACCGATTTCGACATGATGGCCGTCGCGCTGGTGGGGGCCGGGGAAGCGGTGGCGTCGCGGGTCAGCACCGGCGACGCCGATGTCGACGACGCCGCCGAGCTGATGATCAACCTGTTCTGGCTCGGCCTCAAAGGTGCGCCGTCCGACGGGACCGGGCCGGTCCCGGACGCCGATTTCGGCACCGGGACCGACGCGGACGCCGTCACCCGCGCGTGAGCGGGCTGACCTTTCCGGTCAGATGTGGATAGCCCTTCGACGGGTGGCGCAGCGTCAGCTCCCAGCCGTTGTGGTCGTGCTCGACGTACAGACCGGCGGTCGCCGGTAGCACCACGGGTTTGGCGAAGCGCACCGAGTAACTCACCGCATCCGGCAGCTGGCCCTCGATGTTGGCCAGCACCGCGGCGGCGCTGTACATGCCGTGGGCGATGACGGTCGGGAAACCGAACAGCTTCGCCGCGATCGCATTGGTGTGGATCGGGTTGTGGTCGCCACCGACCGACGCGTAGTGGCGGATCTCGCCGGGGGTGATGCGCAGCACCGCGTTGGGTGGACCCAGCTTGGGCTGCTTCTCCGGCGGCGGCTTGGGCTCATCCGACAAGCTCGTCCGCTGCTGGTGCAGGAACGTCGTGACCTGATGCCACGCCACGTCGTTGCCGACCTTGACGTCGGTGACGATGTCGACCAGCAGACCCTTGCGGTGCTCCCGCAGGTTCTCGGCGTGCACCGCGGCGTCGATGGTGTCGGTCACCGAGATGGGCCGGTACTGGGTGATGTGGTTCTCCAGATGCACCGAGCCCATCGCGGCGAACGGGAAGTCGAAGCTGGTCACCAGCGACATCACCGTCGGGAACGTCAGCGCGAACGGATACGTCAACGGCACCCGGTCACCGAACCGCAGACCCGTCACGCCCGCATACGCCGCGACGTGATCGGGGTCGATGCTCAGATCCGACACCGTCAACGTGCGGTTGGGCAGGCTCTCGCCGCGCGGTACGAACGGCAGCGCGCCGGCAGCGGCCCAGAACAGGTTCTTCAGCCCGGAGGGCTGTGCGCCTTCACTCATGACGTCTCACGCACCCAGCATGGCCTGGCCGCAGACCCGGATCGTGTTGGCGGTCACCGCGTTGGAGGCCGGGCTGGCGAAATAAGCGATGGCCTCGGCGACGTCCACCGGCTGGCCGCCCTGGAACAACGAGTTGAGGCGGCGGCCGACCTCACGGGTGGCCAGCGGGATCGCCTCGGTCATCTTGGTCTCGATGAAGCCGGGGGCGACGGCGTTGATCGTGATGCCCTTCTCGCCGAACTGGGGGGCCAGCGCCTCGGTGAGGCCGATCATGCCCGCCTTCGTCGCCGCATAGTTGGTCTGCCCGCGGTTACCGGCGATGCCCGCCATCGACGACAGGCCGATGATGCGGCCGCCCTCACCGATGGTGCCGTTGCCCACCAACCCTTCGGACAGCTGCAGCGGTGCCAACAGGTTCACCGCGACCACGCTGTCCCACCGGGATTCGTCCATGTTCGCCAACAGCTTGTCGCGGGTGATCCCGGCGTTGTTGACCAGGATGTCGAGCTTGCCTTCGTAGTGCTGGCCCACGTGTTCGGTGATGCGGTCCACCGCGTCGGCGGCCGTGACATCCAGGGTCAGCGCGGTGCCGCCGATCTTGGTCGCGGCTTCGGCGAGGGCCTCGGCGGTGTCGGGCATGTCGACGGCGATGACCTTGGCGCCGTCGCGGGCGAACACCTCGGCGATCGTGGCGCCGATCCCGCGGGCGGCACCGGTGACCAGCGCGACCTTGCCATCGAGTGGACGGTCCCAGTCCGCCGGCGGGGTGGAGTCGGCCGCGCCGACGTAGAAAACCTGACCGTCGACGTAGGCCGACTTCGCCGACAGCAGGAAACGCAGCGTCGACTCCAGGCCGGTGGCCGCCGGTTTCGCGTCGGGCGCCAGGTACACCAGCGCGACGGTGGAGCCGTTGCGCAGCTCCTTGCCCAGCGACCGCGTGAAGCCTTCCAGCGCGCGCTGGGCGATGCGTTCACCGACCGACTCGGCCTGCTCGGGCGTGGTGCCGACCACGACCACCCGGCCGCTGTGGCCGAGATTGCGCAGCAGCGGGGTGAAGAACTCGTAGAGCTGCTTGAGACCCGCGGGCTCGGTGATGCCGGTGGCGTCGAAGACCAGCCCGCCGAACTTGTCGGCCCACCGACCGCCGAGGTTGTCGCCGACGACGTCGTAGTCCTCGGCCAGTGCGGCCCGCATCGGTTCGATGACGCGGCCCTCCCCGCCGATCAGCAGGGACCCGGCCAACGGCTCCTGGCCGGGCCGGTAGCGGCGCAGCGGCTCGGGCTGCGGGACCCCGAGTTGTTTGGCCAGAAACGAACCGGGGCCGGAGTTGACGACTTGGGACAGGAGATCGGAAGCCACAGCGCTGCCTTTCGCATGAGTCGAGGTGCACGGTCATTCGTGCCGCGTTGGACGCGGCCGGGTGTTGGGTACCCCACTGTCGTGTCGATCACGAACTTACTCCAGAGTAAGAACGGTGGGTAGTATGACCCTCGACACTGCAATGTTCCTCGCGACGCCGGGAGGCAGACGTGGCTGAGACCAAGAACACCCGCCGAGTGGCCATTCTCGGAGGTAACCGGATCCCGTTCGCGCGGGCCGACGGCGCCTATGCGCACGCATCGAACCAGGACATGTTCACCGCCGTCCTGGACGGTTTGGCCGACCGTTTCGACCTGAAGGGCACCAAGCTCGACGCGGTGATCGGCGGCGCGGTGCTCAAACACAGCCGGGACTTCAACCTGATGCGCGAATGCGTGCTGGGCAGTTCGCTGTCCTCCTACACGCCGGCGTTCGACCTGCAGCAGGCCTGCGGTACCGGCCTGCAGGCGGCCATCGCGGCAGCCGACGGCATCGCGATGGGCCGCTACGAGGCGGCCGCCGCGGGTGGGGTGGACACCGCCTCCGACGCTCCCATCGCGTTCGGCAACGATCTGCGGCGGGTGTTGCTCGGCCTGCGCCGGGCGAAGTCGAACGTCGATCGCCTCAAGCTGGTCGGCAAGCTGCCCGCCTCGGTCGGTGTCGAGATCCCGGTCAACAGCGAGCCGCGCACCGGGATGTCGATGGGTGAGCACGCCGCGGTCACGGCCAAGGAAATGGGCATCAAGCGCGTCGATCAGGACGAGCTCGCCGCGGCCAGTCACCGCAACATGGCCGCCGCGTACGACCGGGGGTTCTTCGACGACCTCGTGTCGCCGTTCCTGGGGCTCTACCGCGACAACAACCTGCGCGCCGACTCGTCCCCGGAGAAGCTGGCCAAGCTCAAGCCCGTGTTCGGGGTGCGCAACGGCGACGCGACGATGACCGCCGGTAACTCCACACCGCTGACCGACGGCGCCTCGGTGGCGCTGCTGGCCTCCGAGGAGTGGGCCGCGGAGCGCTCCATCCCGGTGCTGGCCTACTTCGTCGACGGTCAGACCGCCGCGGTGGACTACGTCAACGGCCGCGACGGGCTGCTGATGGCGCCGACCTACGCCGTTCCGCGGATGCTGGCCCGCAACGGGCTGACATTGCAGGACTTCGACTTCTACGAGATCCACGAGGCCTTCGCGTCGGTGGTGCTGGCCACACTGGCTGCCTGGGAGTCCGAGGAGTACTGCAAGGAGCGGTTGGGCCTCGACAGCGCGCTGGGATCCATCGACCGGTCCAAGCTCAACGTCAACGGTTCGTCGCTGGCGGCGGGTCATCCGTTCGCGGCGACCGGCGGGCGCATCCTGGCGCAGATGGCCAAGCAGCTGGCCGAGAAGAAGGCTGACACCGGGCAGCCGGTGCGCGGTCTGATCTCCGTCTGCGCCGCCGGTGGGCAGGGTGTCACCGCGATTCTCGAGGCGTAAGAAATTTCTTTCGCGGCCTTGTAACGCCGGGCTGTGAGAGGTCGATACACGGGATAGCTCCGTGTTGCCGTCTGACCCCCCGACCCGACGGCAACACGGGGTTTTTCTGTTCCGTGCCACCTCCGGCGCTACAGTCCAGGCATGCAGATCAGCATGTTCGGCCAGCTCTCCGGCCTGGGCGACGGTTCACCGATCGACGCCACCGTGGAGTTCCTGACGCTGTTGCGCGACGAGGGCTTCGGCCGGGTCTGGATGAGCCAGCTGCCCTACGAGCCGGATCTGCTCACCGTGCTGGCCGTGGCACTGCACGAGGTCGATCGCATCGAGGTGGCCAGTGGCGTGGTGCCGATCCAGAACGTGCATCCGATGCTGATGGCGCAGCGGGCGCTGACGCTCAGCCTGGCCTCCGGTGGCCGTTTCCTGCTCGGGCTCGGGATGACACACGCCGCGGTGACCGAAGGGATGTGGGGCATTCCGTGGGACAAGCCGGTGCGTCGGCTCGGCGAGTACCTCGACGGCCTGCTGCCGCTGCTGGCCGGGGAGGCGGCCGACGCGCCCGGGCAGACGGTCACCACCCGCGGTGCGCTGATGATCCCCGGCGCCCCGCGCCCGGACGTGTACATCGCCGCACTGGGTCCGCAGCTGCTGCGGCTGGCGGGCCGGCGCACGTCGGGCACGTGTACGTGGATGACCGGGCCGCAGACGCTGCGCGGTCACGTCAGCCCCACCCTGCGGCAGGCGGCCGCCGATGCGGGCCGCCCCGAGGACGCGGTCCGCGTGGTCGCGGCCCTGCCGGTGGCCGTCACCGACGACGTCGAAGGCGCGCGCACACAGGCTGCTGAGCAGTTCGCCGTCTACGGCACATTGCCGTCCTACCGGGCGATGCTGGAGCGCGAGGGTTAC
>CAXEZH010000342.1:0-24696 GCA_964000695.1 uncultured Mycolicibacterium sp.
ACCACCTCGACGTCCGGACACGGTGCGGCGTAGGCGGGTGCGGCCACCAGCGGCGTACCCGCCGCTGCCGCCACCGCGCCGGCGCCCGCCGCCAACCAACGACCCAACTGCTTCATCTCGACCTGCCTGTACTCGACGAATGGGAAACCTGACAGGCGTCGCTGCCCCGACAGTCGGCTCCGGAGTTACCCGGGCGGACGCCGTCGAAACGCACCGCCGGCGACGACCGCGCAACATGCTGGTGTACTCGACACTGTGTCGGGTCCGCTGCCGGGTTGGTCGGTGCCGATGTTCTTCATGGCCGGAGCGGTGTCGCAGTACCTCGGCGCGGCCGTCGGGGTCTTCCTGTTCGAGACGACCGAACCCGCGACGGTGGCCTGGCTGCGCGCGGCCGCGGCGGCGCTGGTGCTGCTGGCATGGCGGCGACCGTGGCGGCGTGCCTGGACCTGGCGCAGCACCGGCGCGGCCGCAGCGTTCGGCCTCGTCACCGTCGGCATGAACGTGGCGTTCTACGAGGCGATCGCGCGCATTCCGCTGGGCACCGCCGTCGCGGTGGAGTTCGTGGGACCTGTCGCGGTGGCGACCCTGGGTTCGCGCCGCGCCCGCGACGTCGCGGCGGTCGCGCTGGTGGTGGGCGGTGTCGTCCTGCTGGCCGGGGTGCAGACCGACGTCGACCCGGTCGGTCTGCTGTTCGCGCTGCTCGCCGCCGCGCTCTGGGCGGGCTACATCCTGGTCGGCAAGTCGGTGGCAGACGCGGGTGCCGGGCTGGACTCTCTCGCGGTCGGGATGGCCGTCGCTGCGGTGGCGTCGTCGCCCCTTCTCGTCGGTGTCCAACTCGGCACCGACGCCGCCGCCTTCGGCGACGCCCGCACCTGGGTGTTCGGCATGGGGGTGGGTGTGCTGTCCAGCGTGATCCCCTACGCCCTGGACCAGCCCGTGCTGGCCACCATCGGGCGGGCCCGCTTCGCCTTGCTGTTGGCTCTGCTGCCCGCCACCGCGGCCGTCGTGGGTGCCGCGGTGCTGGCGCAGTACCCCACCCCGGTCGAACTCGCCGGCATCGCGCTGGTGATGCTCGCGCTGATCGTCAACGCGTCCGCGTCGTCCCCACCGATCCGGCCGCGCCGAGGCGGCCACGACTGGAGAATGCAGACATGAGTTGCTGTCACGACACCGCGTTCACCGTCGACGCCTCACGCGTCACCTTCGGCCGGGGTTGCCTGCGGGAGGTCGGCGACCGAGCCAGGGCGCTGGGGATGACGCGGGTCGCGCTGTTCTCCGATCCGACCGTGGCCGGTCTCGAGGTGTTCGACACGGTGCAACGGTCCCTGCGTGCGGCGGGCCTCGACACCGTCACCTACACCGATGCCCGAGTCGAACCCACCGACCAATCCTTTGCGCAGGCAGTGGCTTTCGCGACGGAAACGAGACCCGACGGCTACGTCTCGGTGGGCGGCGGCTCGGTCATCGACACCGCCAAGGCCGCCGATCTGTACGCCACACACCCGGCGGACTTCCTCGACTACGTCAACGCGCCCATCGGCGGCGGAAAGCCGGTACCGGGACCCCTCGCGCCGCACATCGCCTGCCCGACCACCTCGGGAACCGGCAGCGAGGTCACCGGGATTGCCATCTTCGACCTGCTGTCCCTGCACGCCAAGACCGGCATCGCGGCGCCGGCGCTGCGGCCGACCGAGGCATTGGTCGATCCGGACTGCACCGACACCCTGCCCGCCGAGGTGGTGGCGTGCAGCGGCCTGGATGTCCTGTCGCACGCGCTGGAGTCCTACACCGCACGCCCGCACACGCGCCGCGCGGCACCGGAACGACCCAGCCAGCGCCCGATGAGCCAGGGCGCCAACCCGTGGAGCGATCTGGGCAGCCGAGAGGCACTGCGCCTGCTGGGCGAATACCTGCAGCGGGCGGTCACCGATGCGGCCGACCGGGAGGCGCGCGAACAGACGATGTGGGCGGCGACCCTGGCGGGCATCGCGTTCGGCAACGCCGGTGTGCACGCGCCCCACGCGATGGCCTACGCGGTGGCCGGCCGGGTCCGGCGGTTCCACCCGCAGGGCTACCCGGGCGACGAACCCCTCGTCCCCCACGGCATGGCGGTGATCCTCAACGCCCCCTCGGCATTCCGCGTGACGGCCGGCAGCGATCCGCACCGGCACCTGCAGGCCGCGCACCACCTGGGCGCCGACATCGCCGGCGCCGATACGGGTCGCGACGCGGGGAGCATCCTCGCCGAGCACCTGATCGGCATCATGCGCGCCGTCGGCATGCCCAACGGGTTGACCGGCGTCGGGTACACCGCGGCAGATGCGCAGGCGCTGGCCGAGGGGGCGTGGCCGCAGCAGCGCCTGCTGGGCAACGCACCGATCGACTTCGACGAGGCGCTGCTGGCCGAGACGTTCGGCGATGCGATGCGGTACTGGTGATGGCCGCGGATCCCGTGGCCGGGAACTACCACTACTTCCTGCCCATCACCACCCGATGGATGGACAACGACGTCTACGGCCACGTCAACAACGTGACGTACTACAGCTACTTCGACACCGTGGCCAACCACTTCCTGATCACCGAGGGCGGCCTGGACATCCACCACTCGCCGGTGATCGCGCTGGTGGTCGAGTCACATTGCTCCTACCGAGCCCCGGTGGCCTACCCGGACCGGCTACGAGCCGGGCTGCGCGTCGACAAACTCGGCAACCGGTCGGTGACCTACGGGGTCGCGATCTTCACCGACACCGACACCGAAGCCGTGGCGCACGGCCAATTCGTGCACGTCTTCGTCGATCGGGAGACCCGACGCGCGGTCGCCATTTCGGCACAGGTCCGGGCCGCGCTGGAGACGTTGGTTCAGTCGTAGGACGTCACTCTCTCCGCAAGCACCGACAGCTGCCGATTGTGGAAGTAGTCGTCCTCGTGGAGGGTGCTGATACTTCCCGGTTCGGCCCGGAAGTTCACAACACCGACTGCAGAGAGGGGCATCCCGATCCACGCGGCGATGATGAAGGTGAGAGTGAAGCCGTGGGTCACGATCACCTGGTGAGTGGCGTCGCCGGCCGTGATCTCCGCCATCGCGGCGAACACCCGGGCAGCAAAGCCGGCCTTCGTTTCGGCGGCGGGTATCCCCTCGTCATGCACGAGTCGCTCGCCCGATCGTGGCGGAGGAACGAAGCGCGCGTCCAGCCAACTCTGCGGACGGCCGTCGGCGATTCCGTACGACTTCTCCCGAAGTCGGGGGTCCGTGATGACATCTGTACCCAGGGACTCGCCGATCACCTCCGCGGTGCGTCGGGCGCGCAGCGAGTCCGACGAGAACAGTTCCGCGGGGACATCGCTCGGAATCCGAGTCCGCAACACTCGGCCGATGAGCCGCGCGTGGCGCCGGCCGTTGGCGGTCAAATCGGAGTCGTACCAACCCCCGACCAGTCGCTCGACGTGATGGGAGGCCTCGGGATGGGTCACGACATAGATCGTCTTCGGCATGGCAGAACCTGATGCCCGTTCAGTCCATGCGGCCGGCGTCCACCAGCCGCAGCACCAGCGAACCGGACTCGTCGGAGGCACCGAGGTCGACCTCGGCATCGAAGCC
This sequence comes from uncultured Mycolicibacterium sp., assembly GCA_964000695.1. GTDB lineage: Bacteria > Actinomycetota > Actinomycetes > Mycobacteriales > Mycobacteriaceae > Mycobacterium. Next base: position 3,599 of record CAXEZH010000342.1, read on the forward strand.
CCAGTCGTGATCACCGGCGGGGTCGTCGAGAATCTGCCGTACCCGCCAGATGTCCGGGCGGCGGTCGAAGACCAGCAGTGCGGGCCCACGCGCGTCGGCGCCGGTGCCCACCGACTCGTGCTCGGTGAAGTACGCCTCACCCGCCTCCGCCCACCGCTGGGCCGTCCAGCCGGCCGCGGAATCGAGCTCGCCCAGTTCGTCCCAGCGTTCTCGGGCGAACAGCTGCACGCGGCGGAACAGCGCGTTGCGCACCGTCGCGGTGAACGCGCGTTCGTTGGCGGTGAGCGGTCGCGGCGGTGCGGCGCGAACCTCCGGGGTGACACCGGCGGGTTGATCGGGGCTGGTGAGCTGTTCCCACTCGTCGAGCAGACTCGAATCCACCTGGCGCACCAGCTCGCCGAGCCATTCGACGATGTCGGTGAGCTCGTCGGTGCGTGCCCCGGCGGGGACCCCCGAGCGCAACGCCTTGAAGGCATCCGACAGGTAGCGCAGCACCGCCCCCTCGGACCGGGTCAACCCGTACACGCTGACGAACTCGCGAAACGTCATCGCCCGCTCCCACATCTCCCGCACCACCGACTTCGGGGAGAGCCGGCCGTCGGCGGCCCAGGGATTGCTCTGCACGTACACCTCGTAGGCGTGGTCGAGCAGGTCCTCGAGCGGCTTGGGATAGGTGATGTCGTCGAGCAGTTCGATGCGCTCGTCGTACTCGATCCCGTCGGCCTTCATCGCAGCCACCGCTTCGCCGCGCGCCTTGTTCAGCTGCGCGGCGAGCACCTGGCGCGGATCCTCGAGCGTCGCCTCGATGACCGACACCACATCGAGTGCGTAACTGTCGGATTCGGCGTCGAGTAGGTCGATCGCCGCCAGCGCGAACGTCGACAGCGGCTGGTTGAGCGCGAAGTCATGCGGCAGGTCGACAGTCAGCCGGTAGCGCCGGCCGTCGGGTTCGGGTTCGTCGAGCCGCTCGACGACCCCGGCCTGCAACAGCGAGCGGGCGATGCCGACGGCCTCGCGAATCAGCCTCAGCTGGCGTCTGCGTGGTTCGTGGTTGTCGGTCAGCAGCCGCCGCATCGCCTCGAAGGGGTCACCGGGTCGATCGACGACGTCGAGGATCATCGCCGTCGATACGCGCATGTTGCTGGTCAGCGCTTCCGGAGCGGCGTCGACCAACCGGTTCAGCGTGGCCTCACCCCACGGCACCATGCCCTCGGGCGCTTTGCGGCGCACCAACTTCCGCCGCTTCTTGGGGTCGTCGGCGACCTTGGCGAACTGCTTGAGGTTGGCCACCTCGTGTTCGGGGGCCTGCACGACGACGGTGCCCGCGGTGTCGAAACCGGCGCGACCTGCCCGGCCGGCGATCTGGTGGAACTCGCGGGCGTTGAGCAGCCTGGTCCGGGTGCCGTCGTACTTGGACAGCGCCGAGAACACCACGGTGCGGATCGGGACGTTGATGCCGACCCCGAGGGTATCGGTGCCGCAGATCACCTTGAGCAGGCCGGCCTGCGCCAGTTGCTCGACCAACCGGCGGTACTTGGGCAGCATGCCGGCGTGGTGGACCCCGATGCCGTGGCGCACGAGGCGCGAGAGCGTGGTGCCGAACGCCGTCGAGAAGCGGAACGCGCCGATGTGCCCGGCGATCGCCGCCTTCTCCTCTTTGGTGCACACGTTGATGCTCATCAGCGCTTGCGCGCGTTCCAGCGCCGAGGCCTGGGTGAAATGCACGACGTAGATCGGCGTCTGCTTGGTCTCCACGAGCTCTTCGATGGTCTCGTGCATCGGGGTGGTGGCATACGAATAGAACAACGGCACAGGACGTTGCGCGTTCGCGACCCACGCCGTCGGGCGGCCGGTCCGGCGACTGAGATCCTCGCGCAGGAACGTGACGTCACCGAGCGTGGCCGACATCAACAGGAACTGCGCGCGCGGCAGTTCCAGCAGTGGAACCTGCCACGCCCACCCGCGGTCGGGGTCGCCGTAGAAGTGGAACTCGTCCATGACCACCAGGCCGATCGGGGCGTCGGCGCCCTCGCGCAGGGCGATGTTGGCCAACACCTCGGCCGTGCACGCGATGATCGGTGCGTCCGCGTTGACCGCCGCGTCGCCGGTGAGCATGCCGACCTGGTCGGCGCCGAACACCGCGCACAACGCGAAGAACTTCTCGCTCACCAGGGCCTTGATGGGCGCGGTGTAGAAGCTGCGGCGCCCGGCTGCGAGCGCGGCGTACAGGGCACCGGTGGCCACCAACGACTTCCCCGACCCCGTGGGCGTCGCCAGGATGACGTTGGCCCCGCTGACGAGTTCGATCAGCGCTTCTTCCTGCGCCGGGTACAGGGCCGTGCCGTTGCTCTGCGCCCACTGCGAGAACGACTCGAACAGTTCGTCGGGATCGGCGCCGGCGGGGACCGGGGGCAGGGGGCTGCTGATCAGGCCACCTGCTCACCGACGGTGGTCAATGCCTCGTCCAGAATGGCCAGCGCACGGTCGATCTCGGTGTCGGTGGCGGTCAGCGGGGGAGCGATCCGAAAGATCCCACCCATGCCGGGCAGCTGCACGATGTTCATGTGCAGGCCCAGCTCCATGCACCGGGCGGTGACCGCGGCGCCCAGCCGATCCGCGCCACCGGACGCCGGATCGTCGGCTAGTTCCATCCCCAGCAGCAGACCCCGCCCGCGCACGTCGGCCACCGCATCGTGGCGTCCGGCGAGCCCCTCGAGCCCTCGCCGCAAGCGTGCGCCGAGCTCACCGGCTCGCTGATCCAGGCCGTCGCGGCGTAGGACGTCGAGCACCGTCACACCGACCGCGGCCGGCAGCGGATCGTTGACATGGGTGGTGAAGAACAGGAATTCCCGCTCGTGCGCCGCCGCCTCGATCTCGGTGGAGGTGATGACCGCCGCCACCGGCATGCCCGCGCCCAGAGTCTTCGACAGCGTCAGGATGTCGGGCACCACGCCGTCGTGTTCGAAGGCGTACCAGTCCCCGGTGCGGCACAGCCCGGTCTGGGCCTCGTCGAGGATCAGCAGCATGTCGCGTTCCCGGCACTTCGCGGCGAGCGCGGGCAGATAACCCGGGGGCAGATCGATGATCCCGCCGGAGCTGAGGATCGGCTCGACGATGCACGCGGCAAGGCTGCCCACCGACTGCGCGTCGATGAGGTCGAAACCCAGGTCGAGCTGGCGGCGCCAGTCGAGTTCACCGTGGGCGTCGACTATGTCGGGGCGGAAGCGCTGCGGCACCGGCAGCGCGAAGTTCCCGGGTGCTGCCGGGCCGTAACCGCGTCGCCCGGCGCTGTAGGTGGCGTTGGCGGCGGCCTGCGTCATGCCGTGCCAGGACCTGGCGAACGACACGATCTCGTGTTTGCCGGTCACCAGCTTGGCCATCCGCAGCGCCGCCTCGTTGGCCTCGGCGCCGGTGGTCAGCACCAGCACCTTGTCCAGTTCGGCGGGCAGCGTGGCGATGAGCCTTTCGGCGAGGTCGATGACCGGGCGGCTGAGAAAACCGCTGTAGAGGTGATCGAGCCGGGCCACCTGCCGGGCCACGGTGGCGGTGATCTCCGGATGGCAATGGCCGAGGATGGCGCTCATCTGGCCCGACGTGAAGTCCAGCAGTTCCCTGCCGTCCTCGGTGTACAGGCACGTGCCCGCCGCGCGCTCGATGACCACCGGGCTGAACGAGCCGCGTCCGCTGTAGCGGATCAGGTGCCGTTCGGCGACGGGAGGAAAAGCACGCAGCGACATACCGGTGACGCTATCGGTTCAGCCCGTCGCCGTCCGAATGCGCGGGCGTACCGCGACCATGGCGGCGCCGGCGACGAACAGCGCCACGGGCAGCACCGGGAAACGCCCGTCGGGCGCGAAGCCGGTGGCCGCGAGCAGCGCCAGCGCCAGCGCGCACGCCGCGGAGCCGACATAGAGCAGCGCCTCGGTCACCGCGGCGGGCACCGGCAGACCGAACGTCGGCAGCGGCGCGGCGAACAGGCGGCGCTGCCAGGACAACAGGCTCAGCAGCACGACGGTGACGACCATCAGCACCAGCTCCCACTGCAGGCGGGCCAGCCACCACGCGCCGGAACCCAGCGGCGGCTGCGGGAGCAGCCCGAACGGGTAGGCGATCGGAGTGACCATGATGACGGGCAACATGTGCCACAGGTACAGAGCCATGACGTTGGCGTTTCCCACCTTCAGCACCCGCGGCCACACACCGCGCGCCAGCATGCGGTTCACCGCAGGCACGATCGCGAACAACACCCCGATCTGGACGAGTGCCAGCGCAAGCAACGCCACCGACGGAGGAGCGCTGTTCTCCACCCGCACGCCGGGCACCCCGATCATCGCCACCGGATACGGTCCCCAGGTCACCAGCGCGGGCAGCACCGCGGCGCTGACGACGGCCATCGTCAGCAGCAGGCGGCGGCGCAGCAGACCGCCGTGCCATGCGATGCCCAGCTGGTAGATCGCCGCCCAGCAGAACAGGTAGTTCAGCACCCGGATCCCGGTGTACCCGGTGCTGATGCCGACGACGTCGACGACGACGACCGCGGCACCGAGCACCGCGGGCACCGCCAAGCCCCAGCGCCGGTGCGCGGCCAGCGACAGCGGGGTCAACAACACCACCATCAGGTACACGGCCAGAAACCAGAGGTGCATGGCGACCGCCCAGCCGGCGACGTCGCGGACCTGGCCGCTGAGCCCGACCAGGATCAGCGCGCTCATCACCAGCAGCACGAACAGCGAGTACACGGCGGTCGGTCCGAGGGTGCGGGCCACGCGCGCACGGATGCGGTCCTGGCGGGACACCCCGGGGTGCTCGTCTGCGTCCCGGCGCGCCCACGAGACCGCCGACGCGTAACCGGCCACCGCGAAGAACACCGGGACCACCTGGAAGAACCAGGTGAGCCACTGCGTCCAGGGCATCAGGACCAGCGGGTTGTCGCGGCCGAACTCACCGTCGCGGTAGGTCATCACCGACAGCAGCCAGTGGCCGATGACGACGATCACCACCGCGCCGAACCGGTAGAGATCCAGGGCGACCTCGCGGGGCGGCCGTGACGCCGGCATGTCGTTCATCCGTCTCCCGGGACCCCTCTCAGCGCACGGGCAGCGGTCCGGTCAGGTTCGCGGGGCGGCACACCACCGCGGCCACCGCGCACAGCACCGCGGCGATCGCGAACGCCGTCAGCACACCGAGCAGGTCGGCGGCGCCGCCGAGCACCGCCGCCGCGATCGGTCGCGAACCGAGGAACGCCACCAGCCACAATGCCATGATGCGGCCGCGCAGCTCGTCCGGCGCGCGCTCCTGCACCACGGTCGACAGGCCGGTCATCGCCCAACCGAACCCGAGGCCGGCCAGCACGAAGCCGGCCATCGCCACCGCAGGCACCGTCGCCGCAGCCAGCGTCGCGCAGCCGCCGCCCAGGCCGACGAGCCCCACGACCGACACCCGGGCCGCAGCCATCCGGCCCCGCATCAACGCCAGCGTCGCCATCCCGACCGCCGCGCCGACCCCGAACAGCGCCGACAGCGTGCCCACCAGCGGGGCACCGCCGCCGAGCGCATCGGCCAACGACGGGGTGAGTGTGATCGACGAATCCGAGGCCACCCCGACGATGGCGACCGCGATCAACGCCAGCAGCAGGGGCCGGTCGCCGAGGACGTACCGCACGGCGGTGCGCACCCGGTAGTCGGCGCCGAGGCGCCGCTCCGGGCGGGCGGGAAAGCGCACCATAAGGAGCAGCACGGTGAACACCAGATGCAGGACGGCGCTGACTGCGAAGGCCGCCGCCGGCCCGAAGTGGGCGGCCAGGTAGGCGCCGGCCGCCGGGCCGATGATGCGCCCGATCGTCATCGGAAAGCTGTTCAGCGCCATCGCCGTCGACAGCTCGCCCTCGCGGATCAGGCTGGGCACGATCGACTGCATCGCCGGCCCGCCGACGACGAACCCGAACCCCACCAGCAGCGTGCCCAACAGCACCGGCACCGCCACCGACATCCCCTGCAGCCCGGGCTGCACGAACAGCCAGCCCGCGATCACGCCCGAGCCGGCGGTGCACAGCACCCGTCCGAGCAGGATCTGGCGCGCCGGATTGCCGGTGTCGGCCCACTTGCCGCTGGTCGGGCTCAGCACGAGCTGCGGCGCGAACTGGGCGACGCCCACCAGGCCCACCATCAGCGCCGACCCGGTCACGTCGTACATCACGATCGCGGCGACGATGCCGTGGGTCCAGACCGCGACGACCGAGAAGATCTTGCCCCAGAACAAGGCGCCGAACACCGGGTCGACCATCAGGCCCAGCGCGCCCCGCGGCCGGGCCGAAGCCTGCGGCGTGGTGGTGAGGGGGCGCGATGACGTCACCCACTATGCATAGCAAATAGATGTTGTTTCGACGAAGTCGCAGGATCGGCGACTGTGGTAGACACACCGCTGTGTCAGCCGCGAGCCTGCTGGAGCCCGGTCGCACCTGCTGGCGCGTGGAAGCCGCCGACCGACTGGCATGCATCGTCGACGGCGCCGACTACTTCCGTCATGCCAAGGCGGCCATGCTGCGGGCCCGCCACCGCATCCTGCTGGTCGGCTGGGACTTCGACACCCGGATCGCCCTGGAGCGGGGCGGCTCGACGTTGCCCGGCCCCAACCGGCTGGGCGCCTTCCTGCAGTGGATGCTCTGGCAGCAACCCGACCTGAGAATCCATCTCCTGAAGTCCAACCTGCGATTGCTGCCGGCGTTCGACGACCTCTGGTACGGCATCACGCCGGTCGCGTTGGTGAACCGGCTCAGCAGCCGGCGGCTGCACTTCGCGGTGGACGGCGCGCACCCCACCGGATCGGTGCACCACCAGAAGATCCTGGTCGTCGACGACGCGGTCGCGTTCTGCGGTGGCATCGACTTCACCGCCGAACGATGGGACACCAGCGAGCACCGGCACGACCACCGACTGCGGCGGGTACTGGGCCGCGACTACGCGCCGCGCCACGAGGTCGCCGTCGCGGTCGACGGGGCGGCGGCGCGGGCGCTCGGAGAACTGGCCCGCGAACGGTGGCGCACCGCTGTGGGTCGGGCGCTGGATCCGGTCGGGTCCGGCCAGGACACGTGGCCGGACACGTTGCAGCCTGCGCTGCGTCACGTCGATGTCGGGATCGCGCGCACCATGCCGCTGCACGCCGAGCAGCGCGAGATCCGTGAGGTGGAGACGCTGAATCTGGCCGCGATCGCCGCCGCCCGCGAGGTCATCTACCTGGAGAACCAGTACCTGGCCTCCCGGGCCGTCGTCGAGGCGCTCGCCGCCCGGCTGCGCGACCCCGCCGGCCCGGAGGTCGTCGTCGTGCTCCCGCGCGCCTCGGAGAGCCGACTGGAGCAGGAGTCCATGGACGGCGCCCGATACCGGATGCTCGGACTGCTGTGGGCCGCCGACGAGCACGGCCGCCTCGGTGTCTTCTGGCCGGTGACCGACGGCGAGAAGCCGATCTACGTCCATTCGAAGGTCCTGGTGGTCGACGACCGGCTGTTGCGGATCGGGTCGTCCAACCTCAACAACCGGTCCCTGGGCTTCGACAGCGAATGCGACGTGGCCGTCGAGAGTTCGCCGAACGACCCGGACGACGAGGTGTCGCGGTTCGTCGCCGCGACGCGACAACGGCTGATCTGCGAGCATCTCGGGGCGTCCCCGGAGGACTTCGAGGGGCTGCGGGGAGCCGGGATGACGTTCCTGGAGGCGGTGGAGGCGTTGCGCGGCACGGGGCGGACGTTGCGACGGTTCACCCCGGGCACGGTGGCGGACGAGGCCAGCCTGCTGGCCGAGAACGACGTCATGGATCCCGATCACGTCCCACGCTCACTGACCCGCAGCGTCCAACGCTTCCTGCGCGGCCTGAACAAATGACTCCGGGGGGTGTACACCCGGGCGGATCGGGGTAGGGCAAAGACATGATTGCGCGTCTAACCGCTCTGGCGATCGGAGTCGTGGCCCTGCTGGTGGGTGTCGTCGGACTGTTCAGCCCGGTGAACATCTCACCCGGACTCACCCCGGTGCCGTGTGGCACGGCGGTCGCGCCCGATCTCCAGAGCGCACGTCAGCAGGCGCCTGCCGACACCCAGACCTCGCCGCAGGAACTGCCGTACGACAGTGAATGGGTGGGCGACGTCGACTATGCCCAGTTGTGCGACAAGGAGATCTCCGATCGCCGGGCCTGGACCATCACGGTGACCGCGGTCGGAGTGCTGTCGCTGCTCACCGCCGCCGCGCTGGCTCTGCGCTCCCGGCGTTCACAGGGCGCGAATACCTGAACTCACGATGGGCAGCACCTAGGTGCTGCCCATCGTCCATGTGAAACCCTTCACGCCTCTGGCGGACGCCCCGACTGCACGTCGGGATCGTCGTCGGCGGGCGGTTCGGCCTGGCGCCACTCCTCGACGCGTGACGGCCGGTTGCCCTGCAACATGCCGCGCATCTCGGATTTCAACGCGTCGTCCTCGCGCTGACCGTGTTTGGAGTTTCCCCGTTCCATCGCGTGCCTCTCTCTAGCTGGCGGGCTTGAGCGGATCGTGGCCGAGCGTCATCAGCCGGTGCCGCCAGTGGTCCTGACCGGCGGTCGGCTCCAGATCATCACGCCGCTGGGCGTGAATCCGGTCGACCACGTTGCGCATCACCCGTTCGTCGTCGGCGGTCAGGTCGCCCCTGCGCTTCTGCAGAATGGCCAGGACGTGACGGCCGGTCTCGCTACCTGCGTGGTCGGGGAACTCCTCGGCGTGTTCGTCCGCGGAACGGACCCGCAACCACTCCGAGAGCTCTCGCGAGGTCATGTTGACCACGCGGTGGAACTCGTCCCACAACGCATCGTCGATGTCGACGTGACTCATCGTCGTCCCCCTCAGGTGTGCGCCGGGGTGTTGGCGAACTGATCGGTGATCGCCTGGCAGAACGCCGGCAGGTCCTCGGGGGACCGGCTGGTGATGAGGTCGCCGTCGATGCACACCTGCTGATCGACCACCGTGGCACCGGCGTTGCGCAGATCGGTCCACAGGCTCGGGTACGAGGTCAGGGTGCGGTCGCGCACGACATCGGCTTCCACGAGTGCCCACGGGCCGTGGCAGATCGCCGCGACAGGTTTGCCGGAGCGCATGAACGCCCCGACGAAGTCGACCGCTGCCCGCTCCAGCCGCAGCTTGTCGGCGTTGACCGTGCCACCGGGCAGCACGAGGCCGTCGTAATCTTCCACCCGCGCGTCGGCGACGGCGCGGTCCACGACGAACGTGCCTGCCGGCTCCAGGTCGTGGTTGCGGGCTGCGATCTCGCCGGTCTTCACCGACAGCAGGTCGACGTGTCCGCCGGCGTCCTGCACCGCGGCACGCGGCTGCTCGAGCTCGACCTTCTCGACACCGTCGGTGGCGAGGAACGCGATCTTGCGGCCCTGCAGTTCGTTCGGCATTGCTGTACGTCCTTTCATTCGCTGGGACCTCACCGGAGGCCCTATGCGTGCGGTTACCCGCTCAGGCGCGGGGGTACAGCATCGGCATGAAAATTCGACGATTGGCCCGCGCCGCAGCCGCCGCGGTGTTCGGTGTGACCGCGGCGGTGATGGGCGGGGCCGTCCCGTCGGCCAGTGCGCAGCCCTGCCCGGATGTGGACGTGGTGTTCGCCCGAGGTACGGGCGAGGCGCCCGGCGTCGGCGGTGTCGGCCAGGCTTTCGTCGATGCTGTGCGCGCCCAGGCGGCGGGCCGCACCGTCGGCGTCTATGCGGTGAACTACCCGGCCGGCGACAACTTCAGCGACCGCACGGCGTTCGCGAGCACCGTGGTGGACGGTATCCGTGACGCGGCCGACCACGTGCAGGCCGTCGCCGCCACCTGCCCGGATACGCGGATCGTCCTGGGCGGCTACTCCCAGGGTGCCGTGGTCGCCGGGTTCGTGACGTCGGCCCAGGTGCCCGACGGCGTCCCGGTCGAGTCGGTGCCCGCACCGATGCCGCCGGAGGTCGCCGACCATGTGGCGGCGGTGGTGCTCTTCGCGCTGCCCTCCGAGGAGTTCCTGCGCCAGTTCGGCGCGCCGGCGGTGACGATCGGGCCGCGGTACGCCGACAAGACCCTGACGCTGTGCGCATCGGGCGACACGATTTGTTCCGGCACCCCGGGCGGCGGCCCCAATCTGGCGCATGCGCTGTACGGGTTGAACGGCTCGGTCAACGAAGCGGCCGCATACGTCGTGTCCAGGTTGTAGTCGTGTCGAGGTTGTAGTCGTGTCGAGGCTGTAGTCGGCGCCTTTTACTCTCGAGCGGTGACCCTCACTTACGACGGCGCGCTGCGCGACGTCATCCGGGACCGATTGGCCGGCCACGACCGTCGTATCGTCGACGACCCCAACAAACGGCACGCTGCGGTCGCGGTGGTCCTGGTGGACTCGGTGCTCGGCGAGGACCGGGTGGATCCCGCACCGGTGGATGACTGGATCGCCGGCCGGCCGATGCCGGAGGCCGGGCTGGACGGCCGCATGGTCGACGTCAGCGGCGGCGCGGCGTTCTTCTTGTGCCGCCGGGCCTCACGGTTGTCGTCGCATGCGGCTCAATGGGCGTTGCCCGGGGGACGGCTGGATCCCGGTGAGACGGTCGTCGAGGCGGCGCTGCGGGAACTGCACGAAGAGGTCGGTGTCGAACTGGCCGACTCCGCGGTGCTCGGATTGCTCGACGACTATCCGACGCGGTCCGGATACGTGATCACTCCGGTCGTGATCTGGGGTGGTGGGCGGCTCGACCCTCTACCGTCGCCCGACGAGGTGGTGGCGGTCTATCGCGTCGGATTGCACCAGTTGCTGAGAGAGGACTCTCCGCGGTTCGTCTCGATCCCCGAGAGTCCGCGTCCGGTGGTTCAGATTCCGCTGGGCAACGACCTGATCCATGCACCCACCGGAGCGGTGCTGTTGCAGCTGAGGTGGCTGTGCCTGGAGGGGCGCAGTGACCGTGTCGACCAGCTCGAACAGCCGGTTTTCGCCTGGCGGTGAAGCGGCGCAGGGTTTTCGGATTCGCACCCGCGGGTATCTAGCCGGGCATGACGCAGACACCCCGCAGCGGCCGGCACCGCCGCGTCCGGCATTTCTATGCCGGCCGTGCGGCGCTGATGTCGGCACTCGGTGTGGCGGCCGTGACCGGGTGGACCTTGGGGTCCGCCGATTCCGCGCCGAGTGATTCGGCTCCGCAGGCGCGCACCGCCGCGGCGGAAGCCCCCATCGAGATCCAGCGCACCGGCCAGGTGGTCACCGTTTCCGAGGATGCGCTGACCACTGTCTCTCCGGAGGGACACACCACCACGTTCCGGCTCACCCCCGATACCAACCGGGTCACCGGTGGCTTCGAGCCTAGCCAGAATGTCGTCGTCGTGGGCGTCGTCCGCAATGGTGTGCCCGTCGCCACGGCAGTCGCAGAGCGGGCAGCGGTCGGGCCCGACGGGCCACCGATGGACTACGGTCTGCCGACCTGAGGGCTCGCTCGCCACTCGTCCAGCGCCTCCGCCAACCCGTCAGCCAGCACAGGTAGTCGAGGGATCAACGTCAGAGCTCCGATGAACTGCAATCGGCGCGCGGCATCCATCAGGTGTTGGACAGCCGGGTCGGTCTGACGCCGACCACGTGCCAGGGCCGCACGGTTGTAGTCGGCTGTGGTCTGCGGTCCCATCGACGCCAGGTCCCACTCCACCGGACCTTCGCAGACATCCTCGAAGTCCGAGAAACAGATGCCGTTCATGGTCCGGATCACGTTGTGCGACGGGCAATCACCCTGGATCGGCTGGGTGGTGACACCGGGGAACATGCGCTCGAAGGTGGCCCGGTCGGCCAGTATCGCGCGTAGCGAGGCGAACTCTGCGTGTGCCCGCGCGACGTCGTCAGTGGTCAGCAGCGACACCGTGTCGAGTCGAGCCATCATGTCGGGTAGGCCGTGATTGAACGGCGCCAGGAACGGCAGCGCGCCGGGATAGTCCGCGAGGCGTGCATGCAGTTCAGCGCTCCAGCAAGCGTCCACGCCCCGGTACGGTTCGTGGTCTGGGGCGAGGTCGGCCAGCTCCCAGAAGGTCATCGAGAATCCGTCGCGACGCACCGGTCGCCGGGGCAGCCGTGGTGAGGGTGCAATGACCGGGACGCCGCGCCGGTGCAGCCATGCGGCGACGTCGATCTCGCGCTGCTGCCGGTCGGCCTGTCGCTGCGGGGAGCTATCACCGGTGGACACCACGGGTATCCGGGCCACCACCGGCTCGGGTTCCAGGTGCACGACCACGGAGAACACGTCATGCAGGACGGTTGCGGTCCGAGCCCGCACGCCCAGATCGTGGGCTGCGGACATCGCAGCCCGCGCTGCGCGGCGGGTGCGGTCGGCGGGTTCGTCCTGGCTGAGCATGACGGTGACGATGGCACGGTGCGACCCGCGCCGGCACCTCAATTTCCTCCGGTACCGGGCTCAGCCGTCGTAACGCACCTGGGCCAGTTCGCCGTTGCGCCGGGCGTCGTGCTCGCGTTCGTCGTCGAATTCGCGGCTGCGGCGTTCGGCCTCTGCGCTGCCGCTGAACAAACCGGAATCGGCCTGGCGCTGGCCTCGGTAGGCGCCGTTCTGCTGGACCCGACGGTCACCGGTCTCGGTCTGGTACTCGAGGCGACGGCGAGGCAGCGCACCCGGGCTGGTTCGTTGCAGCCACTGCACCATGCCCTCGCGCACATCGCAGCGCAGATCGAACAGCGCCCCCGCATTGGACGCGCTGACCAGCATGCGCACCCGCACCACGCCGTCGACGGCGTCGGTCACCTGCAGGACACCGACGCGTCCGTCCCACTTCGGATTCGCCTGCAGGATGCGATCCAACTCGGCGCGCATGCCGTCGAACGGCACCGTGAAGTCCACGTCGAGCTCAGCGGTGCCCATCAGCTCCGTCGCGTTGCGCGTCCAGTTCTGGAACGGCTTGCTGGTGAAGTAGGTACACGGCAGCACGAGTCGGCGCTCATCCCACACCCTGACCACGACATAGGTCAGGGTGATCTCTTCGATCCGGCCCCACTCGTCCTCCAGGACAACGACGTCGCCGACCCGGATGGCCCCCGAGAACGCGATCTGGATGCCGGCGAACACCGACCCCAGCGAGGTCTGCGCGGCCAGGCCGGCGACGACGGACAGCACACCGGCGGAGGCGAGCAGCGTCTTGCCGATGTCGCTGAACGACGGGAACGTCATCAGGGCCGCCGCGCCACCCAGCACGATGATGACCGCAACAGCGAGTCGGCGCAGGGTGGTGACCTGGGTCATGATCTTGCGTCGGTGCCGGTCGGCGTCGCCCAGCCCGGAGTCCCCGCCGGCGGCGAACCGGGTCAGCATCTGGCGTTCCACGACCTTGACGAAACTGGCCACCAGCCAGGTGACGGATGCGATCAGCGCCAGGAGCAGCAGGTGGTCGACCCATCCTCGCCAGCTGGCCTCGGCGGAGGCGGTGCGCTGGACCGCGGCGGTCGCGGCGATGATCATCAGCGTCGCGCGTGCCGGGCGCCGGGTCAGGTCGGCGACGTCATGTAGGACCTGGCTGCGGCGCCCCAGTCGGTGCAGTAACCACGACAGCGCCACTCCGAGGAAGTAGGCGGCGACGACCGCACCGGCCACCCAGGCCGCGGTGCTGGCCACATTGGTTGCGGATTCGATTCCGGTCGATTCAGGCATGAAGCGATGACTCCTGGGGTGAAAGGTTTCATCGAGATGATCGGCGCCGACTATGCCGCCGCGCGCAATGCGTTCCCGGAGCGCCGGTGGTGTCAAACGACACCCGCGGCATCAGGGGCGATGTGGGAGCGAGCTCACATCGGGCGGTCCGCCCTGCGCGTGATCTTGCGCTTGATGGCGGCGGGCAGGGCGTCGGCCACCGCCAGGGACGGCATCAGATCCGGCTCGAGCATCATCGCCCGGAACACCATTCCCACCGTCACGGTGTGGTCGGGGCGGTCGACGATCTCGATGTGGTCGCCGGATTGGACCGTGCCGGGGGTGATGACGCGCAGGTAGGCCCCGGGAACCCCGGCGGCGGTGAACGTCTTGATCCAGCCGGGAATGCCGAGCCACGAGGTGAACGTCTTGCAGGGGGTCCGGGGCGAGGTGACTTCCAGCACCAGGCCGTCGTCACCGACGGCCCAGCGCTCGCCGATCAGGCTGTCGGTGACGGCGACGCCTGTCGTGGTCAGGTTCTCGCCGAACACGCCGTTGGTCAGTTCGCGGTCGAGCTTGGTCTGCCACCTGTCGAGGTCTTCGCGCGCGTACGCGTACACCGCCTGATCGTCGCCGCCGTGGAACTTCGCGTTGCCGATCGAGTCCCCGACCACGCCGCTGCCCAGCCCGCCGCGCCGCGGACCGGGGGCACGGACCGCCAGCGGCTCCGCGCTCGGCCTCTTGTCGATTCCCGATCCGAGTTCGGTCTGCGCTGCGGGCGCGACCGCCTTGTTCACCGTCAATACCGAAGCCATATCCGAAACCTAACCGGATCATCAGACGGCCGCCGGGTTGACTTTCGGCCGCGCCGGCCGCAGTGTGGTAAATACACAGATCTGTGAACCTGCGGGCGCCGTTCGCGGGTCGTCGGAGAGGAGTGTCATGACCGTCCGTACCGCTGTGACCGCTGGGCCATCGATGTCGTTGTCGGACAAGGACATCATCGTCGGCGGCGTACGACTGGCCTACCGAGACCGCGGCGACGGCCCGCCCGTGGTGTTCCTGCACGGCACGCCGTCGTACTCCTACGAGTGGCGTGACGTGGTGCCGCACGTGGAGGCGGCCGGTTACCGCACCCTGACCTACGACCTCCTGGGTTACGGGGCTTCGGAGCGACCGGTGGACCGCGACACCTCCGTCACCGCGCAGGCAGAGCTGCTGGTCGAACTCCTCGACGAGTTGGACCTGGCCCGAGTCAACCTCGTCGCCCACGACATCGGCGGCGCCATCGGCCAGCGCTTGGCGATCGACTGGCCGGAGCGCGTCCACCGTCTGCTCCTCATCGACACCGTCAGCTACGACTCGTGGCCGTCGGCGACGTGGCGCCAGATCATCCGGGACAACCTCGACGACCATGCCGCCATGAGCGCCGCGGAATTCGAGCGCATGCTCACCCGTCAGCTCCAGATGACCGTCAGCGATGCGAACCGCATGCGCGGCGAGGTCCTCGAGGCGTATCTCGCTCCGCACCGCAGCGCGCTGGGCCGCGCCTCCTTCTTCGACCATCAGGTCCGGCACTACGACTCGGCGCACACCGGGAGCCTGACCGCCCGTCTGGGCGACCTCGACCTACCGGTGCGCATCCTGTGGGGAGGACGCGACCAGTGGCAGCCCGTCAGCTACGCCGAGCGCCTCACGGCGGACATCCCCGGCGCAGAACTCGTCGTGCTGCCCGAGGCCGGCCATTTCGTGATGGAGGACGACGCGGCCGCTGTCACCCGCGAAGTCCTCGACTTTCTCGCCGCCTGAGGTTTACTCGAGAAGCTCCCACTGGTCGTTCTCACCGATCGGCGCCGCCGTGAGCCGTACGGTGCGCTCGTCGCCGTCCTCGTCGGCGGCCGTGCAGTCGAACGTCTGCCCGATCTCCACCGCCTTCAGGCCCTCCCCGCACGTCACGGTCACCGGGAAGCCGAGCTGGTTGGTCAACTCGTCGGACAGCGTCGTACCGACGCTGGGCAGATCGTAGAGCGTGTCCAGGGTTTCGAAGTTGACGTTGTAGTCCTCGTCGGTGACCGTCGACTCGACCCGCACCGACTGATCACCCACCTGCGCGGTGCAGAGGATCTTCTCGCCGGGCCCGGGATTCTGGTCTTGCGGGCAGTCGACCGACGAAACCTGTTGGGAGATCGTCTCGTAGCTGGTGTTCAGCTCGTCGGTGATCGCGTTCTGCAGTTTCTCGTGGTCCAGCCCGCCACTGGAGAACGAGAAGCTGCACGCAGTGAGCAACAGTGCCGACGCGCAGGTCAACAGCGCGGCGCGATGAGTCGATGTGGCCATCGGAGTTCCTCGATCCCTGGCGAAGGAGCACCAAGATCATAATTTGCCGCGAGGCTCAGGTAAACACCTCGTTCACAGGCCGGCCGGGTCGTCGGGGACGTCTACGGCATAGCGCTTCAGGACGTCGAGCGGGACGGCGTCGAGAGTCCGTTCGTGCGTCGAAGCCAGGACGACGGGGCAGGCCCGCCCGTCCTGATGGGCGCGCAGCCAATTCAACGCGGTCACACACCAGCGGTCGCCGGGCACCAGACCCGGGAACCGGTAGGCGGGCATCGGGGTGGACAGGTCGTTGCCGATCCCGCGCTGGTGGGCCAGGAAGTCGGCGGTCATGACCCCACAGATGGTGTGTAGGCCCAGGTCCTGTTCGCCGGTGCTGCAACAGCCGTCACGGTAGAAACCGGTAAGCGGATCGGTGCCGCATTCGTGCAGCGGTTGGCCGAGAACGTTGCGGTCTGCCATCCGTCCAGTATCGCGCCTTCAGATGCTGAGGCGGCGATAGCGCTGCAGTCGGCGGATCCCCTCGGCCGGTGGCGCCCCCTCGACCGGCAGCAGGGCGTCGCGCAGTCGTGTGGCCACGGCGTCGACGTCCAGATGCATCCCGATGGCCACCAGCGAATTGGCCCGGGCGCGCGGGGGTGCGGCCGCGAGGTGGATCGACGGTCCGACCACGTTGACGGCATAGGCGCGGGTGGTGGACCGGTAGCGGATCGCCACCGTGCCCTTCAACCGGTAGACACCCGGCGGCGGATCCTCCAGCAGATCCATCACCGCGCCGGGATCGACGCAGCCGTCGCCGATCTCGGTCACCGCGTCGGCGTGCACATGGTCGGGATCGTGGGCGTGCGCGTCGTCGAAGAACAACTCGCGCAACGTGAGCTGCCCCGATTCCTCCTCGGCCGCCGACACGTCGTAGAGCAGTGCGGGGTCGATGCGCCCGGCGACCGCCCCGGCGACCTGCGCGTGCGGGTTCAGTTCGCGCACCCGGCGTTCCACTCGCTGCAACACGGTGTCGCGGTCGTTCTCGGCGATCTGATCGAGCTTGTTGACCACCACCAGGGTCGCGGCGGCGTAACGGGCCGGTGGCGTGGGATCGCGGTCCACGGTCTGAAAGTGGGTCACCGCGTCCAGGACGTCGACGACGCCGCCCGGGCGTACTCCGTCCACGCCGCTGAACCGGAGCATTCGGGCGATCGCCAGCGGGTCGGCCAGGCCGCTGGCCTCCACGATGATCGCGTCGAGCCGCAGCTTCGGGTCGGCGAGCCGGGCCAGGGCCACGTCGAGGCCGCCGTCGTCGGGCAGGCAGCAGATGCATCCGCCGGCGATGGAAGCCGGCTCGTCGACCTGACCGGTGACCAGTCCGGCATCGACGTTCAGTTCACCGAAGTCGTTGATCACCAAGCCGATCCGGGCATCGGGACTGCGCAACACGTGGTTGAGCAGGGTGGTCTTCCCGGCGCCCAGATATCCGGTGAGTGCGATGACGGGTATCGGTTGCACACCGCTCCTTTCCGGGATTCAGCGGAAACCTGCTGCGCCGCCGTCGATCAGGATGGTTTGCGCGGTGACGAACGACGCTTCGTCGCTGAGCAGAAACGCCACCGCAGGACCGATGTCGGCGGACACGTCACCGAGGCGGCCCATCGGCACCCCGCGCAGACTGCGTTCATAGGCGTCCGGCGCCATCTCCCGCCAGGCGCGGATCCCGTCTGACTCGGCGAACGGACAGACCACGTTGACCCGGATGTTGTCGCGGCCCCATTCCAGCGCAGCGACTTTGGAGATGCCGCGGATGGCCTCTTTGGCGCCGGCATAGGCGCCGAACTTCGGCTTGCCCATCGTCCCGGAGCCGGAACCGAGGTTGACGATGCTTCCGCCACCGGCGGCCAGCAGAACCGGGTGCACCGCCTGCATCAACTCGAACGTGGCCCGGGGCCCGACATCGAACACCAGGTCGTAGTCGGCGCGGGTGATCTCCATGAACCGCTTTGGTTCGTTGGTCGCGATCGCGTTGTTGACCAGGCCGTGCACCGCGCCCCAGTGTTCGATCGCTGTACCGACGATGCGTTCGGCGCTGTCGGGGTCGCGAAGATCGAGCACCAGGGGTGCGACGCGGCGGCCCGCGGCCGTCAGTTCTGCAGTGGTTTCCCCGAGTGACCTCTCGTCACAGTCGACCAGCAGCGCGGTGGCGCCGCGTTCGGTAACCGCGGCGGCGATACCCTTGCCCACCCCTCGGGCCGCGCCGGTGATGATGACGACGCGCCCGGCGAGCAGCGTCGTCGGCACCCGAGCCGTCACCCGCGCCCCAGGCTGTTCTTGACGATCACACCGTCTTTGACGATGAGGCACAGATTGTCCTCGGGCTTCCCGAGAAGACCGAGATCGGCCAGCGGGTCGCCGTTGACGAGCAACACATCCGCCCATGCGCCGCAACGGATCTCACCCAGTCGGGCGGCCCGGTACGGGTCCCGCTCGCCGGCGAGGCGGAACAACTCGGCGTTTCCCGAGGTGACCATCTTCAGCGCCTGGGCGTTGGTCATGTACCCGCCCAGTCGCGTCATCATCTCGCTCTGCAGCGCATCCCGGTCCGGCTCGAACAGCAGATCCGTGCCCCAGGCCACCTTGACCCCATGTTTGGTCGCCCATCGGTACAACTGATCGGTGCCCGCGCAGATCTCCTTGTTCTTCGCGGCGCTGTCCGGGTTGAGGAAGCCATGATCGTGTTCAGCGAACGGCTGCGTGGACAGCCACACGCCCCGCTCGGCCAGCATGGCGACCGTCGCCTCGTCGGCGAGGTGGCCGTGCTCGATCGACTTCACCCCCGCCTCGACCGCGCGTCGGATCCCGGTGACGTTGTAGACGTGGGTGGCGACGTAGGTGCCGTAGTCCTCGGCGGCCTGGACCGCGGCTCGCAGTTCGGCGGCGGTGAACTGCACGGTGTAGAGCGGGTCGTACAGCGAGGCCGCCCCGCCACCCACCATCAGTTTGATCTGGGCGGCACCAAGCTTGAGTTGTTCGCGCACCGCGGCCAGCACGCGTTCCGGACCGTCGGCGACCCGCATGAAACCGATCTGCTCGGCGCGGGACTCGTTGCCGCCCAAAGCCGTCGGGCGCTCGTAGACGAAGCTGAAATCGCCGTGTCCACCGGTCTGGGAGATCGCGGCCTGGCTGGGGTAGATGCGCGGACCCAGCTCGGGCTGGGCGTCGATGACCTTGCGGATACCTGCGGTGTCGCCGGCCATGTCCCGCACCGTGGTGAAGCCGCGCAGCAACGTGTCCTTGGCTTTCGCCAGCGTCGCGGCGGCGAGCTGCGTCTGCGAACCCATGACGAGATCGATCACGGTGTTGGCCATTCCGACCAAATGAACATGGGCGTCGGTCATCCCCGGCATCAGCGTGCGCCCGGCCCCGTCGATGACCACATCACCGTCGCCGGCGCCGATCGGCGACGACTCGACAGCGGCGATCGTGCGGCCCTCGATCAGCACATGGCCGTCGTACAGGTGCTCGGAGACACCGTCGAAGATCCGGACGTTCTCGATCAGCAAGCGCCGGCCCGCCGACGTGTCCGCGCCCATCCTGGCCACCTCCTCGTGCGTCCCGCACAGGTTAGCCCGCCACCGGACCCGCACCGTCGGTAGCCTCGTTCGGTGGTGATGCCGAGCTTCGGGTGGTGGTGCAGACATGGATCAGCCGGGCCTGATCAGGTTCAGGCCCGGCTAGTCCGTTCTCGTCGGCTCAGGGGGCAGGGATGGTGGCGCAGCCCACACCGGGGATGCAGCCGCTGGCACCGCCCGGGCCCGCGGTTCCGCTCGGCCCGACGGGACTCAGGCTGCCGGTCGCGCCTTCCGGACCCGCGGCGCCGGCGGGGCCGCCAGGAATGGCGCCCGAGGCTCCACCTGGACCGGCTTCGCCACCGGGACCGCCCGGGATGGCGCCCTCAGCGCCGCCCGGTCCGGCCACGCACGGTCCGCCGTCGGGGTTGACGCACGCCGGCGGCGGCGGTGGCGGTGGTGCCGGAGGCGGAGGATTGGCTCCCGCCAACGGAGCGGTGGTGATCGCGGCCGCCGCGGCGCCCACGAAGAACAGGGATCCGAGGTTAAATGTCTTGTGTCGCATGACAGAGCAATAACCCGATAGCGCACAATCAAAACCCCCTAAGTTCCTGTGGTGGCATCCTGGCCAGATGGGATTGCTGATCCGGCTGATCGAGCTCTTGGTGATTGCGCTGCCGCTGGTTGGCGTGGGTTATGCGACCTTCAGGGCGATCGCCTCGGCACGCTCGCGGGACCAGGTGCAAGCGCCACCAGCGGACCCCCAGTTACCGACAGACTCGGATGCGGCACAGCGGCGAGCGGTCGAGCGCACCATCGAAGAGCACGACCGGACCGACACAAGATGGCTGGATTACGAGCTCGATGTGGCGAAGCTGCTCGACTACCCGCTGATGACCGATATGCGAGATCCGCTGACCGAGCGGTTCCACCGCGCCAAGCTACGGGCGGACTTCCTGCGGCCTGCCGACGCCGTCGACCTCATCTACGACCGGGACTCTGCCCGTGAATACCGCGACTCAGTTCAGGAATACGTCACCGCATTCGAGGTTGCCGAGGCCGAGGCAATTCGCCGCCGCCGCAGCCAATTCGGTGACGACGAGCAGGAGCGGTTGTCCCGTGCGCAACGACTGCTGCGAGTGGCATCCGACAGCGCGGCGACCACGCAGGAACGCGAGCGTGCCTATCAGCTGGCCCGTCGCGAACTCGACGGATTGATCGTGCTGCCGGAACGGGCGCGGGTGGCGCTGGAACGGGGAATCGCCGGCGAATTGGGAAGCTGACGTTTCGGGAGTCTGCGGCGTTCGTCCCCCAGAGTGAGCCAGTCATCGTCAATCGCGTTTCGACTCCGATTGCGGTTGGCCCCACTCGCGAACTCCGCTCTCTTGTGCGGTTGTCCCGGGTCGCGAGTCGAAGCCCGCTTGGGGTTATCCCCAATCGCGTTTTCATCCCCAGGTTGGGTGGCGGAAGGCAGATTGCCAGATGCATGGTCGCTCTGCGCCGATAAAATCGCACACATGCTCGACTCGTCGCTTCCTGGTCCGGCCGCGCTGG
>CAXEZH010000343.1:0-31375 GCA_964000695.1 uncultured Mycolicibacterium sp.
CATCGAGTCCGCGTTGACAGCCACTGCGACGCGGGGCCGCTCGGGTGATCCGCCGCGCATCTCGGCGAGCGTCTCGGCTTCCAGCAACGCGGTCTGTGCCGCCAGCCTGATCAAGGGAAGACCTGCTGCCGTTGCCACACAGGGCTTTTCCCGCAGCACCAGCACCTGGCCCACACGTTGTTCGAGGGCTTTGATGCGCTGGCTGATCGCCGACGGGGTGACGTGCAGGTGCTCAGCCGCGGCGTCGAAGCTGCCGAACTCGACCACCGCTGCCAGAGCGCGCAACTGCCCGGCGTCGAGTTGCTCGGCCACATCAGCGATACTAATCGCCGCCCGATCGCCTCAACACATCTAATGTCGCACGGGTTACCGTAGTCGGATGGCTACGAAGTCGACGGGGCAGCGCACCTCAACTCCGTTCGGGCGCGACGAGGTCGCCGCGGCGGTGCTGGAGGCCGCGTCCGACCTGTTCGCCGAGAAGGGGCCGGCCGCGACGTCGATCCGCGAGGTCGCCGCCCGCTCGAAGGTCAACCACGGTCTGGTGTTCCGCCACTTCGGCGCCAAGGACAACCTCGTCGGTGCCGTGCTGGACCATCTCGCGGGGCGGATCACCGCTCAGATCGAATCGCAGGCGTCGGGTGCCGACGTGGAGGAGGCGTTGATCCGCCACGCGAAGGTGGTGGCGCGCGCGATTCTGGACGGCTATCCGGTAGGCGAGTTGCAGTCCAGCTTCCCCACCCTGGCCCGGCTGCTCGACGAGATCCGGCCCAACTTCGACACCGACGTCCAGGCGCGGCTGGCCGCCGCGAACATCGGTGCGCTGCAGCTGGGCTGGTACCTGTTCCGGCCGTTCCTGCAGGGCGCCATGGCGTTGGAACCGGTGGGTGAGGACGCCGTCCGCGCCTCGATCACCGCCGTCGTCGCCGAGATCGGCCGCACCGAAACCCGTTGAGACTGCGTCCACGGCGGACATTGTCGAGTGACGGCCACCGTGGACGCAGTCTCAACGGCATCTGTTCTGAACGGGGCCTCAGCGGGAGCGGCGCCACCGCAGCCACACCAGCAGCCCGACCGCAGCCGCGGAAGCCAGCACAACGGCCACCGGCACGGCCGGTTCGGCTTTGGCGTGGTCGGTGACCTCGTGGATGCGGTTCTGGGTGCGGGTCTTGACGTCCATCTTGTCCGACAGCGCGGCGACGGTCTCGCTGAGCTCGCCACGGGTGCGCTCGATGTCGGCCTGCAGTTCTTCGATGCCGGCATCGGGACCCGGCTGCGGGTCAGGTTCTGCTGCCATGTCGGGCCGCCTTGATCTCGTCGATGTCCATCTTCACACTGTCCAGCGCCTCGTTGGTGGGGGGTGGAACCTGTTGCGCCTGTTTACGGCTCACGGCCGCGGCGATCCCGGCAGCCACGAACAGCACGGCCGCGACGATCACCGCCGACGCCCACACCGGCAGCACCAGCACCAGAGCGGCTACCGCCCCGGCGATCAACGTCGCCAGACCCAACACCGCGAGCAGCCCGGCCGCGCCGATCATTCCGGCGCCGACGCCGGCATGCTTGACCGACTGCTGCAACTCCTTCTGCGCGAGCCGCATCTCGTCGCGCACCAGCCGCGATGTCTGCTCCGATAGCTGACTCACCAACTGGCCCACTGAAGGTTCCGATCTCGGTTCGGTCATGACTTCTCCGCCCTCCTGTCGGCAGCGCTCGGCAGTCGGGTGCCCGCTGTGCCCGCACCCAAACGTTTGAGTTCCCGCGAGGCGGCAATTCGCCTTTCCACGGACGACGTCGGAAGGGCATCTCATGCGCATCGTCATCACCGGCGCGTCAGGCAACGTCGGCACCGCACTGCTGCGTCGGCTGACCGCGGAAGGTTCCGCGCACGACCTGGTGGGGGTGGTGCGACGTCCCCCCGAAAATGTCGGCCCCTACGAGTCGGTGCACTGGCACAGCGTCGACGTCGCCGGCGCGGACGCCGCCGACCGGCTGCGTCCGGTCGTCGCCGGCGCCGATGCGATCGTGCACCTGGCCTGGGGTTTTCAACCCACCCGCAACACCGGCTACCTGAGCAGGGTGGGGGTCGGCGGAACCGCGGCGATTCTCGACGCGGCCCATGCAGAATCCGTCGGGCGGTTGCTGCACATGTCGTCGGTCGGCACCTACGCGGCCGGCCGGTACGGCAGCCGGGTGGACGAGTCCTGGTCCACCTCCGGCATCGCCTCGTCGCCCTACAGCAGGGACAAGTCCGCCGCCGAGGCCGTGCTGGACCGCTATGAACACGAGCACCGCGGCGCCGGCGTGGCCATCACCCGGATGCGGCCGGGGTTCATCGTGCAACGCGGCGCGGCCAGCGGCCAGATGCGGTATTTCTTACCGGGATATGTACCGATGTCGATGATCACACACCTGCCCGTGCTGCCGCTGGATCGCCGGTTGTGCATCCCCCTGGTTCACGCCGACGACGTCGCCGACGCCTTCGTCAGGGCGCTCGACCGCGGCGCCGACGGGGCGTTCAACCTGGCCGCGGAGCCACCCGTGAGTCGTGACGACGTCGCGGACGCTCTCGGTGCCAGAGCTGTTCATCTGCCGTCGGCCGTGCTGGGACGGCTGGTCGACCTGAGCTGGCGCGCACGGCTGCAACCGATCGACCGAGGCTGGTTGGACATGGCGTTCAGTGTCCCGCTCCTCGACTGCGGTCGCGCCCGCGCCGAACTCGGCTGGCAACCCCGATGGTCCGCTGCTGAAGCCCTGCGCGACGTGCTCGACGGCGTCACCGAGGGTGCCCACACCGTCAGCCCGCCGCTGCGGCGCCGATCGCCGGTCGAACAGTTGCGGCGCAGCGTGACCGTCGGCGCCAAGACGGTGCGGCACCTGCCGTAGCGGTTCGTTCAGTCCGGCGGATCGTTGGCCCGATCGAGGAGTTCGCTGATCGTGGCCGGGTCGATCTCCGCGCCGGCGGCGGACGCCAGCATGCCGACCTTGCCGATCGGGAACGAGTCGAGCATCCGCGACAGGTCCACGCCCTCGGGCATGAGCCCGTCACCTCCGGGCAGGGAGGCCATATGTTCGGCGAACGCGGACGCCATGATCGGACCGGCGACGGGGTGAGCGAACACCTCGGCCAACGACGACATCGGCGACAGCGGGATATCGAGGTCGTCGCCGTCGACCGCGACGGTCACCGTGCTGCGGACGTCACGGCTCGACGCTGCGACGTCGACCGTGTAGGTGCCGCCTTCGACGACCCAGGAATCGACCCGAATGTCCCAGTAGGCGAGGTCCTGTCGCCGAACCGTCATCGTGGCCCGGGTGGAAGCACCGGCCTCGAGGTGCACCGACGCGAACGCCTTCAGCTCGCGGGGCGGACGGCTCACGCCGCTGCCGGGCAGGCTGGTGTAGACCTGCACGATCTCGCGGCCTGCGACGCCGCCGGTGTTGGTGACCGTCACCGAGACATCCAGCCCGCCAGCAGAGTTCACCGTCACCACAGCGTCGGTGTAGTCGAAGCTGGTGTAGGACAACCCATGTCCGAACGGGAACGCCACCTCGAGGCACCGTCCGTCGTACCAGCGGTAGCCGACGAACAGGCCCTCCCCGTAACGGACGTGGCCGAACTCGCCCGGATATGCGAGGTAGGCCGGGGTGTCCTGCACACGTAGCGGAATCGTTTCGGTCAGCTTCGCCGACGGGTTCACCGCACCGAACAACACGTCGGCGGTGGCCGCACCGCCGGCCTGACCGAGCAGCCACCCCTCCAGGATGGCCGGGACCTTGCTCGCGAAGGGCAGCGCCACCACGCCGCCGTTGGAGAGCGCCACCACCGTTCGCGGGTTGACCGCCACCACCGCATCGAGCAGTCGCAGCTGCGGCGCGGGCAGGTCCAGGTCGTCTCGGTCGAAGCCCTCGGATTCGTAAGTCGCCGGCAGGCCGAGGAAGACGACGGCGACCTCGGCATCAGCCGCCGCGCCGACGGCTTCGTCGAGAAGCCGGTCGGATTCGCCGGCTGGTGCGTCTGCGGTCGTGGTGAAGCCGCGCGCGAACACCACGTCACCCGTTGCCTGCGAGGAGATTTCGTCGAGGGCGCAGTCCAGTCGGGTCGGCACGATCGTCGACGATCCGGCACCCTGATACCGGGGGGACCGGGCGAACTCGCCGATCACCGCGATCTGCGTCTGCGTCGGCAGAGGGAGCAGTCCGTCGTCGTTCTTGAGCAGCACGATGCCGCGTCCCGCGGCTTCGCGCGCCAGCGCGTGGTGCTCATCGGTGTCGAACGTGGCCGAGGCCGGGCGCACCCCGGTCCGTCGTACCAGGTTCACCACGCGGCGCACCGATTGGTCGAGAACGTTCTCGTCGAGCGATCCCGCGGCGACCGCGTCGATGATCTGCGCGTCGGCGAACGCGGAGCCGGGCATGTCGAGGTCGAGTCCTGCGATCAGCGCCGCCACCCGGTCGTTGACCGCACCCCAGTCCGAGACGACCGCGCCGGCGAAACCCCACTCGTCACGCAGCACGGTGGTCAACAGCCAGGGGTCTTCGGCGGTGTGCACACCGTTGATCCGGTTGTAGGAGCACATGATCGCCCACGGGTAGGCCTCGGTCACCACGTGGCGGAACCCACGCAGATAGATTTCACGCAGCGGCCGTGGGTCGACATCGGCGCTGACCCGCATGCGGTCGTGCTCTTGGTTGTTGGCCGCGAAATGCTTGGGGCAGGCCCCGACTCCCCGGCTCTGGATTCCCGCGACCAGCGCCGCGGCCAGCACGCCGGAGACGAGCGGGTCCTCGGACAGGTACTCGAAGTTGCGCCCGCACAACGGTGAACGCTTGATGTTCAGTCCGGGACCGAGCAGGACGCCGACGTCCGCATTGGCGGCTTCTGCGCCGAGGGCCGCGCCCACCCGCTCGACCAGGTCGACATCCCATGACGAGCCCAGGGCCACCGCGGGCGGGAAACACGTCGCCGGGTCACTGTCACCGATCCCGAGGTGATCACCTCCGGCGCGCTGTTTCCGGAGACCGTGGGGTCCGTCGGTGAGCATGATGGAGGGAAGCTGCAGACGCTCAACACTTTCGGTGTACCAGAACCGGGTACCGCTGGTCAGAGCCGTCTTCTCGGCGAGGCTGAGGCCGGCGAGCACCGCGTCATCGGTGGGTGGAGTCGTCACGCCTCCATGGTGCCTGTCGCGGCGCGGCGCGTCAGCCGACCGTGTCCGAGGCGTCGACCATCGGGGCAGATCCCGGCGCCGCGGAGATCCTGGCGGCGACGAAGTCGGCGGCCCGGTCGGTCAGCCCGGTCTGCACATAGAGGCTGTGCGCGGCCCGGTCGTCACCGTTGGAGCACACCGGGTCGGCCCCGTTGCACAGGTCGACCGTCTTGGCGCCGTAGAGCGGGCTGATCGCGCTCAACGGCCGGCCGATCTTGTCGGAGGGGTTGCCGAACACCGCCACCGCGGCAACGTGGTCGGCCACCGCGGGTGGCATGGGCTGGCCGAAGCCGAACGTGGCGGCGGGATCGGCGGTGATCAGGTCCACCACCGCGGCGCCCTGCGAGTAGCCGCCGAGCACGATGCTGGTGTCAGGGCAGGTGGCTGCGACGCTCTGCACGTGCGCGCTGGCGTCGCCGGCGCCCTGCGGGGCGGATTGCAGGAAGTCGTAGGAGGCCGGATAGTTGACCGCGTACACGCCCACGCTCTGGCCGTTCAGACTGTTCTGCAGGTCGCTGATGAACGCCTGCCCCACCCGGCCTGGCCCGGCGGGCTCGGCGGTCCCGCGGGCGAATACGACCTCGACGTCGGGACATGATTCCGCTTGGGCGGCCGCGGCACCGGGGCCGATCAGGGCGGCGGCCAACGCGCCGCCGATACCGGCCATGGCGAGCAGTCGGCGGACACTGCCGGCAGAGGACCGGTCGGGGGACTGGGCGGTGTTGCGGCGCTCGGACATCGGCTCTCCTCGATCAGGTGCCGCCCTGTCGGCAGCACTTGATGAAAGCCCCGCTGTCGCCGAGAAATTCCGCATGCGGTTCAGATCACCTGCAGACGGTGGGCGGCACCCGGGGTCGACAACGCGGTGACGGGCAGCCGGTGTGTCAGGTCGACCTGCTCCTGCGCAGGTAGTTCTGCGCGGCACGCGCGATGAAGTGCTCGGTGGGCCGCGGCTCCCACCCGAGCTCCCGGGTGGCCTTGGCGTGGCTGGCCGGTGAGGTGTGCTCGAGCAGCCAGGCACCCTGCCTGCTCAGCGGCAGGTTGCGGCGCAGCAGCGCCGCGGCGACGTCGGCAGCACCGGCGACTACCCGAACCACCGCCATCGGCACCCCGATCCGCGGCGGCCGGGCCCCCACCGCGGCGGCGGCTGTCGTGACCAGCTCGCGGTGGCTCATGAACCGCTCGGAGACGATGTAACGTTCGCCGACGCGGCCGCGCACGCTCGCGCGCAGCATGGCGTCGGCCGCCTCGTCGATGCCGACGACTTCCGAGCCGACGCCGCGGATGTAGAACGGCAGCTTGCCCAGAGCCGCCATCTGAACGAAAACCCCCTGGCGGGGCTGCCAGTCGGGCGGCCCGTAGGGGTTGGACACGTTGATGACCACCGCGGGCAGTGCATGCTCCCTGGCGTAGGAGAGCACGAGTTCCTCGGCCTGCCTGCGCGACTGGATGTATCCGCCGGCCCGGTCGGCCCAGTTGAACGGGGTGTCCTCGTCGACGGTGGCGCCGTTGCGCTCGACGGCGATGGTGCCGATGGTGCTGCAGAAGATGAAGCGCCGCAGATCTGCCCCGGCCGCGACGTCGAGCACGGTGCGCAATCCCTCGACGTTGGTCGCGAACAGTGGGGCCGGATCGCGTAGTTCGGCGCGGGTGTCGACGATGCAGTAGTAGACGACGTCACGATCGACCATCGCCGCGGCGACGGTGCCGGGGTCGAAGGGGTTTCCGTACCGGCGATCGAGGCCCAGACCGTCGATGCCGTTCGTCGAACTCGACGCTCGCAGCAGCACCCGCACGTCGGCGCCGACGGCCGCGAGCTGCCGAACCACGCAGGCGCCGACATTGCCGCTCGCTCCCAGAACCAGCGCCCGCTGTCCAGCGATCGCAGCGGTGTCGTCGTCGGCACCCATGTCAGGGACCGATGCTAGTCGACAGCGCTACGGTGAGTGCAACAGTACGGGGATCTAGCGCACCAACTGGTTGAGCTCGGAGGCTGCGTCGCTCTCGGTGTCGTAGACCCGCACGATCGCCCGGTCCCCGGGCTTGAGGAACGTCGACTCACCCAGCGGTGTGTACCGGGTCGCACCGATCCCGATCAGCACGTTCTCGGGATGCCCGCTGGCCACCATCAGCGCACCGACGTCTTCCAGCGGGGTGTCGGGCGAGCCTTTCTGGTTGGCCAACCGCTCGACGATCCAGTCCAGCAACACCTCGCCGTAGTAGGAGTAGCCGATCAACGGGCTGTCCACCCCGTAAGCGTGCTCCTCGCCGTCGCTGTGCAGATAACAGACCAGCCGCAACGTCGCGGTGGGGCCGTCGGGGGTCAAGTCGCCGATCTCGAAGAACGTGGGCGCGACACCCTTGGAGGCCGGACCCCAGTTCTTCTTGTGACTGATCTTGGGGGCCCCGGGGCGCCGAATCGAGCAGTCGTTGAATGCTCCGAGCGCGAACGGACGCAACGTGACCACGGTGTCGCCATCCCACACCACCTGGCAGGCCAGGCCCACCTCCGGTTCGATCTGCAGGTTCAGCGGTCCGTCGGTCTGGTTCGGAAGCACCACGGCGTCGGTGGACAGCGGAAATTCGCTCAGGAACGAGTCAGTGCCCGGGGCGTACCACGGGAAGATCCCTTTGGGCGCGCTGCCCTCACTGCTGACGTTGACGAAGTCGGCGTCCTCACCGGCCTGTTCCAGATGCCCGGCGAAGTTGCCCGCCACCCCGAAGCCGAACCAATTGCGCATGTCGTCCAGGCCGATATCGATCACGGTTGTGCAGACTACGCCCGGCGGTGGGCCGTGCCGGGGCGTGACCCTGCCGAGCGGCGAGGTGTTCGCCGGCGCGACACCTCATAGACTCGGTGTCATGTCCGAGCAGTTCGAGATCGTCGAGGTGGCGGTCGACGACGTGCGCCCAGGAGACCTCCTGGCTGTGACCGACGATCCCGACCCGCGCGCGAACGCCTTTCACGTCGCCGACGTGAAGTCGGTGCATCCGACCGCGACCGGCCAGATGACCCACGTCACGCTGACCTCCACCGCGGCCGGCCGGGACGGGGAACCGATGGTGCTGGACTACCCGCCCGGGACGGTGCTGCGCAAGATCGTCTAGGCGGTCAGCCGGCGTAGTCGGGATCGCAGGCGACCGTCACGATCATCGTGGTCTCCTGCTCACCGCTCGTCACATCCTCGACGTCGCACGCCTCCAACGGGCCGTCGACGGCGCCCTTCACCACCACGGAGTGACCTTGACTCTGTAGCCGTTCGATGGTCGCCGCGGCGGTCTCGTCGCCCGGCGGTTGCGGCGTTCCGTTCTCATCGGGTTGCGACCAGGCGTTGCCGGCGAACGCGACTGCGCCGAACACCATGGCCGTTGCTGCGACACTTGTACCGATGTAACGGATCATGATCCACCCTCTGGGTTCGTGGTTGGTATCAGTCGATTTCCCGAGGGCAACCGCGGACAATCGCCGGCTCCTGACCTCCCAGGTGATTGACAGCTTCGATGACGCGCACCGGTTTCCGGAGAGCACGCTGCCTCAGACGTGAGTCGCCTGCCAGGGGTCACCGAAAGCGACGACGATGTCGGTGCGGTCGTAGCGGTTCACCGTTCCGGGCGGCTATCGGGGCGGGTCGCCGCGCCAGCTGAAGCTGTTGACGTACTTGCCCATATCCAGCGCCAACTGCAGGCTGGCCGCCGAGGGCTTACCGGAGCCGAAGTCCGGTCCGAAAGCGCGATACGGCCCGACCGCCCCCGCGATGAGCGCCACGTCGTTCTTCACGGCGACCATCACGATGATGCGCATGCGGCTGGAGCTGCTCATCGCACCCTGGGGCCAGAGGTCGGCGGCCAACCCGTATCCGGGTTGATAACCGACCATCGTGTTCGGGATCTCGTAGGCGGTCTTGGTGTCCGGGAACGTCTCGTTCACCAGCTCTACAGCGATATCCTCGGCGCTGCGACCCTGCGCGGGTCGGCTGAACAACTGCATCGTGCCGCCGTCCCCAGCCTGCAGGACCGCGGTCACCCCGTCGTCGGTCGTCGTGACCTCGTACGCGGCTCCCGCAGCCGGGTAGGACACCGAGAACACGCCGTCGGCCGCAGTGAAGCGGGGGTTGATCTCCACTGCCCGGTTCATCGGAGGGTTCCCGCAGTCAGGCGGGCAGACATATCTGGGGGGCGGCTCGGAGAGGAGCCCCGAGACCCCGACCAGCCCGACCGCCAGCACCGCGATGGTGACCCCGAGCGCCAGCGCAACGGTGCGAAAGGACGTGGTCGGCGGCCGGTTCGCCTCGAACGTGCCGGAGTGTATGGAGTAACCGGGCAGCAGACCCACCGTCACCTCGCCGGCACGCGCATCGTCGGCGAGCCGCACCGGGCGCTCCGCGCGCCGATCCCGAAGTGACCGGCGCGAACAGGCCCGCATCGCCGCGCCACACATCGCACAGAACGGCGCATCCGGCACCACGTGGTTGCACTCGACGCACAGAATGGGCTCGTCGGCGTGCATGTCGTCCTGCACCTCGTGCAGCAGCGCCAGATGCAGACCGACCCGCAACGCGAACAACGCAATCCCCGTCAACGTCAGATGCAGTGCCAGCTGAACCAATTGCGGAAGGCGGGCGACATCGACGACCCCCAACAGCGCGTAGATCGCGACCACCACCACCGCGATCACGACGAGTATGGCGCGGACGAAGACACGGTGCTGGTGGACCTTCGTCGGCGGACGGGTGAACCACAGCGCCGTCCCGATGAGCCCGCCGACCGCCGCAGCGGTCAACGGCATCGCGACTCCGCGCACGCCGGCTTCGACGAGCAGACCGTCCAACGGACGTACCCGGTTGACCATGCCGGTGGTGAACTGCGGCGCCAACCGGGCCAGGTTGGCTGCGGCGGTGAAGGTCAGTGCGCCGAGCGCACCGATGACGTAGCCGTCCAGGGCCTCCCGCTCACCTCGCCACGACCACCGGGTCACCAGCGCAGGAACCAGCATGAGCAGCATGCTGCCCAGCGGCACCGCGATCCCGTCACGCAGAATCCGCTCAGCGGCGATACCCGCACCCAACGGGACACCATAGGAACGAGCGACGGCCGCCCCGGTCAGCAGCGCCCACCCGACGCCCAGGACGACGCCCAACGCTGCTGTCAACGCCAACTCGCGGCGTGGAAGATCCCGAAACGCATCGGATTCGCGGAGGTAGAGCACGAACAGCAGGGGAAGACCGAGGGAGGCGACGGTGATGAGTGCAGCCGGCATCCGCAACAACGTCGCCGCGACCAGTGCGGCCGCCAGCAGCCCGAGGCCCATCAGGAACACCTTGCGCGCCCGCGGATTCAGACGCGGGAACAACGAACTGGTCAGCGCCGGAGAAAGCAGCCGCTGCCCGGGCGCGGCGCTGAACGCGCGGGCCCGCAACCAGTGCGGGCCGTCTCCGCTGCGGTGCTCGGCCAACGGCACGCCGCACTGCCCGCAGTATTCGCCTGCGGGAACGTCAGTCTGACAGATCGGGCATTCCGTCATGCCGGGCGCGCTCATCAGGATTGCACCCGTTGCGCGAGCCGCAGATTCTCGGCGAGATTGTCGATGTCCGGCGTTCCGAGTCCGGTGACGAGGTCATAACCGGGGCCGGCATTGTCGACGGCGTTGCCCCCCAACGTGACGTCGCGGTATGCGGGTCGCGGTGCACCCTGGGCGATGCGGTAGAGCAGCGGATTGATGTCCCCGATGAGGGATCCGCCGTTGGCGAGCAGATATTGGTTCATCACCGCAGTCAGACCAGCCCAGATCGGCGCCGACTGTGACGTCCCGCCGCCGACGACGACCTGGCCGTCGAGAACGATCCTCACCCCGGTGAAGGGGTCAGCTACCGCGGCGACATCCGGTGTCATGCGCATACCGGTGTTGCGGTCGGGCGGGACGGCTTGCGCGGCGACCTGTTGCCACGGCGGCAGCTCGAACAGCGACGAGACGCCGCCGCCGGTGCCCTGCGAGAGCGGCACATCGAACCAGGTCTGCTCGGACACCCACTCGCCGTCGGCATCGGTCGACAGCGTCGTGCCTCCCACGCTGGTCATCTCGGGCAGTGAGGCGATCGAGTCGAGGCCGACATCCTGTTCACTCGGCGGCGACGACCAGTCCTGTCCGCCACGGCATTCCATGCCGGCCAGATCACCGCTGGCGTTGAAGGCCGTGGTTCCGTGCGACTGCGCGGTGCGCAGCGCGGACCGGACCGGCGCCAGGTCCGCGGCGGTGATCAGTTTGTCGCATCCCCAGCCGATCGAAAAGCTCCACACCGCACCCGGGAACCGGCGGTCGGTGTCTTCGAGCATCTCACCGATCTTGCGGTAGCCGCCGTCGCCCTCGACGGTCGGCCGGGCGTTGACCACGACCTTTCGGGCAGCGGGTGCAATCGCATGGGCCACTTGCAGATCCATCGACAGCTCGGCCCGCGGCTCACCGGGAGATCCACCGACGACCTCCGGGGTGAACTGGGGCAAACCGAACATCGTGGTGAACTGGTCGAGGTCGGACTGCCGGAACCCGTCGAAGGCGAAGATCACGATGGTGATCCCCTCACCGGTGAATCCGGAGCGGATCAGTTCGTCGGCGTTGTAGGTGGTCACCAGTGCATCGGGCGACAGTCCTCGGTCTGGCACGTCGAGCGCGAAGTGGTCGGGGCGCGACATGTGATGCGGGAGGTAGCTGAGGATCCGGCCGATCTCCGACACCTCACCCTGCAGGTGTTCGGGTACCGCGGGTTGGTGCGGCGAGGCGTAGAAGTGCTGCCCCATCCGCCCCCGGTAGTCCCGGACCGACACGGCGAACGCCCGCTCGACAGCTGCGGGCGCGCCCTCGAGCACCACCCAGTCGTCGCCGGGTCGCCACTGAACCGACAGCGACCGGTCGCGCGCCCACTCGATCAGCGCCGTGGGTCGTGACCGGTCGGTCAGGCTGGCGGTGAACTCGATGCTCGTCTCGCGCGCAGGCCCGAGATCGACCGACGCGGCCAGCAACGACGCGTAGGGGCCCTCGATGAGCTTCTCGTCGGGGCGGGTTTCGCGGACGGACAACGCTATGCCCACCAGCACCGCCCCGACGACAAGGACGACGGCCAGGAAACGACCTGTCGCCAGCTTCCTCGCGCTCGTCGTCATGGCACCCGCAGGAACTCAGAGCGTGCCCGGACGTTGTCCGGGCACGCCTTGGTCACTGACCGTAGTCGTCGCGACCCGGGTTGACCGTGTTCTGCGGCGCCTGGACCGGAGGAGTGAAGATGTTCGGGCCGTCCGGGTCGGGTGCCTTCTCGGTCGGGCTCACCGGCGGCGGCGTGGTCGTCGTCGTGGTGGTCGTGGGGGTGGTCTCTTCGGGGGTCTCGCTGTCACTGGCGCACCCCGCGGTGAAGCCGATCATCGCGATGACGGCCCCGCCGCCAACGAATGCCGCGACGCGGCGCGTACGAGCTGATGCCATGGTGAGTCCTTTTCTTGGCTCGGTCAGGGGTGGAACGCCGGTCGTGCTCAGGCCACAGAACCGCGTGCTGATCGTAGTCCAGCAGACGGTTTACGGCCCGGAGAGCGAAACGTGGGGATCACGTGTCACTGGACAAGCTAACGAGCGGCACCGATGCGCTATTCCACGTCCCGTGCAACGGGTCGCCGACCCAGGCCGGTCGGTGGATTCGCCGGTGCAGACCGCCCTCGCACACCGGGCAGTTGCACATCGGCCGCACGGGTCTCTCGATGGCATTAGGTAAACTAATCTGCCAACAGAATCTTTAGCTTTACTGCTCCAGCACGGGTTCCTAGCGTGATGC
The DNA here is from genome assembly GCA_964000695.1 of uncultured Mycolicibacterium sp. GTDB lineage: Bacteria > Actinomycetota > Actinomycetes > Mycobacteriales > Mycobacteriaceae > Mycobacterium. Next base: position 13,022 of record CAXEZH010000343.1, read on the forward strand.
AGGTGAGTACCGGATTCCTCGTCATCCTCAGTGGCTTCGCCACCACGATGGCCCTCATCGCCGCGATCGGCGCGCAGAACGCATTCGTGCTGCGACAGGGCATCCGCGGCGAGCACGTGCTGCCCGTGGTGGCGTTGTGCACGGTGTCCGATCTGGTGCTGATCTTCGCCGGCATCGCCGGCTTCGGCGCGCTGGTGGCGGCCCACCCCGACGTCGTCACTGTCGCCAAGTTCGGCGGCGCCGCCTTCCTGATCGGTTACGGCCTGCTGGCCGCGCGACGTGCCGTCACACCCGGCACGCTGACCCCGTCCGAGGCCAACCCGGCTCGGCTCGCCGGAGTGTTGATCACCTGTCTGGCGCTGACGTTTCTGAACCCGCACGTCTATCTCGACACCGTCATCCTGCTGGGCGCGCTGGCCAACGAGCACCGCGACGAACGATGGCTGTTCGGCGTCGGGGCGGTGGCGGCCAGCGCCGTGTGGTTCACCAGCCTGGGTTTCGGCGCCCGGCGGTTGGGGCGGCTGTTCGCGTCGGCGAGGACCTGGCGCATTCTCGACGCGGCCATCGCGCTCACCATGTTCGCGCTCGCGATTTCCCTGGTCGTGAGCTAACAGCAAAGCCCAGCTAGGGGTCGGGCAGGCCAACGGATTTGGCGACAGCACCAGCTGTCGGCGAACGCAGTGCCAGTAGTCACCTCCGGCCGAAAAGTATGACAGGCTGCCGGAATTCACCTGCCAATGACCTCTTGCCACTACACTCGCCGCTACCGAGATCACGGGCTGACCAGCGAGTTCGACGTGGGTGACCGCCGATCTCGGCGATGCACAGAACCGCGCGGAGGCCCTCGCATGTTCAGCTCTGCCAGCCGACCGGTCCGGTGCCGGCTAACCGCCCTCGCCGCCGGTTGCACGCTGATCGCCGCGTTGGTTTCCGCGTGCAGCAAGACCGAACCGAACGAAGACGCCGGAAACGGCGTCGCGCTGATCATCAAGACCGAGACCAACCCGTTCTTCGTCGACATCAAGCAGACCGCGCTCCGGGAAGCCGACGCGAAGGGATTGACGCTGACGACCGCTGCGGGCACTGAGGACGGCGATGTCGGTACCCAGGTGGCCGCGATCGACGCCGCCGTCGCGCGCGGCGACCGGGCCATCATGATCACCCCCAACGGCGCGGGTGTCGACAACGCGCTGCGCCGCGCCCGTCAGGCCGGTGTCTTCGTCGTCGCGCTGGACACCAAGCCCACCGACGCCGGCGCGGCCGACATCACCTTCGCCACCGACAACTTCGAGGCCGGGCGGCTCATCGGCGCCTGGGCGGCGGAGAAGATGGCCGGCCAGACCGCTGTCATCGCGCTGCTCGACCTTTTCTACAACCGGCGGGTGGAGTCGGATTACCAACGCAATCAGGGCTTTCTGACCGGCATGGGCATCCCGGTCGGCGATTACCGCAGGACCGGTGATGAAGCGCCGACCGGCGTCTACCGCGGCGGGAGATACCGGATCGCCTATCAGGACGTGACCCTCGGCGCCGCCGCGGGCGGCCGGGCCGCGATGGAGCGGTGCCTGTCCCACAGCCCCGACATCAACCTCGTCTACACGATCAACGAACCCGCAGCCAGCGGCGCCGCCGAGATCCTCGACGCGGCCGACAATCCCGCGGTGCTCGTCTCCGTCGACGGGGGCTGCGATCCGGGACTGCGACTGGTCTCCGAGGGCGTCATCGGCGCCACCGCACAGCAGAACCCGGTACGGATGGCGGAGCAGGCCGTCGACGCCGTCGCGACGTTCCTCAGCACCGGCGAGGAACCGGTACCCGACACCGGCATCGATATGATCGACACCGGGGTCGTCCTCGTCACCGACGACCCGCAACCGGGAGTGCCCAGCATCGACGTCGCCCAAGGAATGCAGCGCTGCTGGGGGAAGGCCGCGTGAGCGACGGCCCCGAGGGACTTCGCGAGCGCAAGAAGCGCCGGACCCGGGAGGCGGTGCGCGCAGCCGCTTTTCGGCTGTTCGAGGAACAGGGTTACCAGACTACGACGGTCGAGCAGATCGCCGAGGCCGCCGACGTGTCCTCGCGCACCTTCTTCCGGTATTTCCCGAACAAGGCAGACCTGCTGATCCCCGATCAGCTCATGGAGCCGATCATCGATCTGTTCCTGGCCGCCCCCGCGGACCTGGCGCCGCTGGCGGCCTACCGTCACGCGCTACAGCAGGTCTTCAGCGGTATGGCGGGTCCGGAGTGGGCCGCCGAGATGAACCGCCAGCAGTTGCTGTACACCCTGCCCGAAGCCGCCGGCGGGCTCTACCACACCTACATCCACGTCATCGAGCTCATCACGGAGGCGCTGGCGACGAGGTTGGATCGCGACCGTGACGACCCCCAGCTCCGCATCACCGCAGGGGCGATGACCGGCGTCATGATGGCCGCACTGCACGGCACCCCGATGTCGCCGGCCACCCTGTTCGAGGGCCTGGAGTTCCTCGAGGCCGGGCTGCCGCTGTAGTCGAAGGGTCACGCCCGCGCCGGCGGCGCACTACCCTGCACACATGGCCATCTGCCTGCTCGCCGTCAAAGCCGCCGTCGCCGGTGCCCTGCTCGGAGGGGCCGCGCTGACGGCCGCCGCCCACGCGGTGGCCCAGCCCGTGCCGCCCGTCGACCCGGCACTTCCCCCGGCGCCGCCGCCGGCCGGGGCCCCCTACGTGCCGCCCGTGCCGAACGCCGACTTCAACAACACCGGGCAGTTCGACTTCGTGCGCGACCTCATGACCATGGGCAATTCGGCAGAGTTCTTCCAGTCCGTCGGCCCCGGGGTGATGGGCCCGACGGCCTGGTTGCCGCCGGCCCCGTACGGACCGCCGGCCGCGCCGCCGCCACCGGCGCCCGGCTCGCCGCCGGTGCCCGCCTCGGCGCCCCCGCCGATCTGGCCGCCGATGCCGATCCCGGCGCCCGTTCCCTGATCGACTCGCCCGGTCACGAGATGTGGTCCCGGCGCGGCCTCTTCGCGATGGCCGCCGGAGCGGCCGTCGTCACCGCATGCGCACCCGAGCAGCCGGGAACCGTCGCCGACGACGGATCGGTCACCGTCGCCCATGCCTTCGGGGAGACGCGCATCCCCGCGCCCCCCACCCGGGTGGTCAGCGCCGGCCTGACCGACGCCGACGACCTGCTCGCACTCGGTGTGGTGCCGGTGGCGGTCACCGACTGGTTCGGCAACGAACCGTTCGGGGTGTGGCCGTGGGCGCAGCCCCGTCTCGGCGGTGCCCAGCCGGTCGTGCTGAGTCTCGCCGACGGTGTCCAGGTCGATCAGATCGCCGGGTTGCGGCCCGACTTGATCGTCGCCACCGACGCCGGCCTCGACGAGCAGACCTACCGCCGGCTCGCCGAGATCGCACCCACGCTGCCGCAGTCGGGTTCGGCGGCGTTCTTCGAGCCGTGGCGCGACCAAGCCACCGCGATCGGCCAGGCGGTGTTCCGCCGTGACGACATGGCCGCGCTCATCACCGGGGTCGAGGCCCGTTTCACCCAGGTCAAGGAAGCCAACCCGCAGTTCTCCGACGCTTCGGCGCTCCTGCTCGACGGCCGGTTGACGCGCGGTGCCGTGCGGGTCACCGGCCCGCCGTGGCGACGAGAGTTCCTGACCCAGATGGGATTGACCCTCGCCGACCCCGCCGACCCCGCCGAGCCGCTGATCCCCCGGGACCGCATCACCGAGGTTCTCGATTCGGCAGACGTGCTGATCTGGACCACCGAGAGCCCCGAGGAGCAGGGTGCGCTGCTCGCCGACCCGGTCATCGCCGCCCTGTCCGCGACCAGCCGACAGCGCCACGTGTTCACCGACAAGGAACTCGCCGGAGCCATCGCCTACGCCTCGACGTTGTCCTGGCCGGTGGTCGCCGACAGGTTGCCGCCGATGATCGCCACCGCACTGAACTGATCTAATGGCTGCGTGACCAGCCCCGGAACCGTCGACCACGAGCACGCCGTCTTCGCTCGGGTGGGTTCGGCCTACTATCCGGTGCTCGTCGCCGTCTTCACCGCGCTGGTCATCGTCTCCAACGTCACCGCCACCAAAGGCGTCGCGTTCGGCCCGATCATCACCGATGGCGGATTCATCGTGTTCCCGCTGACCTATGTCATCGGCGACGTGCTGTCGGAGGTCTACGGATTCAAGGCCGCGCGGCGGGCCATTTACACCGGCTTCGCGATGAACGCGCTGGCCGCCGCGGCGTTCTGGGCGACGGTGTATCTGCCGGCGGCCGACTTCTATCCCAACCAGGAGCACTTCGAGAACGTCGTCGGCGCCTACACGGCGCTGATCATCGCGGGTCTGGCCGGTTTCATCGTCGGCCAGACGCTCAATGCCTGGGTGGTGGTGCTGATCAAGGAGCGCACCAAGGAGAAACACCTGTGGGCGCGGCTGATCGGGTCCACGTTCGTCGGTCAATTGGGTGACACCGTGGTGTTCTGCGCGATCGCCGCCAGCGCGATCGGCATCTCGACGTTCGGCGACTTCGCGACGTACACGGCCCAGGGCTGGGTGTACAAGACCGCGATCGAGGTCGTGATGCTGCCGATCACCTACCGCGTGATCGCGGCGATCAAGCGGCGCGAGCCGACCTATCAGCTCGCAGGTTGAGTTCTCGTTAAGACCGCTCTGGCAAGAGTCCCAGAGCTGCGCCGACCGGGAGCTTTCCAAGCTACTCGGCGGTAGCTTTGGGTCATGAGCGTGACAGCCGACGCGAAGGACGCGATGCGCACCGGCGGCGTGGGGATCCGCGATTACGGTGACCGCGCGCTGCTGATCGAATGCGGCAGCACCGCCGAGGTCCTGGCCTGGACCGAGACGCTGCGCGCCGCCGAGCTACCCGGCGTTGACGACCTCGTGCCGGCCGCCCGCACCGTGTTGATCAAGCTTGCCGGGGTCGAGTACCAGGCACCCACCCGGCAGCGCCTGGGCACGGTCCGCCCCACCGACGAGAGCGTCCACGCCGCCGCCCCTCCCAAGGGCCGCGCCGACGTCGTGATCGACGTCGTCTACGACGGCGCCGACCTCGACGAGGTGGCACGGCTGACCGGGCTGGACGTCGATCAGGTCGTCGCCGCCCACACCGGCACCCCGTGGCGGGTCGGCTTCAGCGGCTTCGCACCGGGTTTCGCCTACCTGGTCGGCGGCGACGAACGCCTGGCCGTACCGCGGCGCACGGATCCGCGCACCAAGGTCCCCGTCGGCTCGGTCGGCCTGGCCGGCGAGTTCAGCGGAATCTACCCACGCGAGTCTCCGGGGGGTTGGCAGCTGATCGGCCGCACGTCGGCGACGCTGTGGGACATCGACCGCGACGATCCCGCCCTGCTGATGCCCGGCATGTGGGTGCAGTTCCGGGCGGTGCAGTCATGAGCGTCACCCTGGAGGTCCTCCAGACCGGGCCGCTCGCGCTCGTGCAGGACCTGGGTCGGGCCGGTCTGTCGCATCTCGGCGTGACCCGCTCCGGCGCGGCCGACCGGCGCTCCCACACGCTGGCCAACCGGCTGGTCGCCAACCCGGGCGACCGGGCCACCGTCGAGGTGACCATGGGCGGCTTCACCGCCCGCGTGCACGGCGGGGCAGGCGAGGAAGGCATCGCCATCGCGGTGACCGGCGCGGACACCGACCCGGCCGCCGATGGAATCCCCTTCGGCTCCAACAGCATCCACTACGTCCACGACGGTGAGGTCATCTCGCTGCACCCGCCGCGCTCGGGCCTGCGCTCCTACCTGGCCGTGCGCGGCGGCGTCGATGTCGAGCCGGTGCTGGGTTCGCGCAGCTACGACGTGATGTCGGCGATCGGGCCCCTGCCGCTCCGCCCGGGCGACGTCTTGCCGGTCGGCGCACACACCTCTGACTTCCCCCAGGTCGACCAGGCGCCCGTGGCCGCGCTCGTCGACGACGTGCTCGAGCTGGCGGTGGTGCCCGGCCCCCGCGACGACTGGTTCGCCGACGCCGACATCCTGGTGCGCACCAACTGGCAGGTCACCAACCGCAGCGACCGGGTGGGGATCCGGTTGGTCGGGATGCCGCTGGAGTACCGCTGGCCCGACCGCCAGCTGCCCAGCGAGGGCGCCACCCGCGGCGCCATCCAGGTCCCGCCCAACGGTTTCCCGGTGATCCTCGGGCCCGATCATCCGGTCACCGGCGGCTACCCGGTCATCGGGGTCGTGGTGGACGACGACATCGACCGGCTCGCCCAGGCGCGCCCCGGGCAGACGGTCCGGCTGCACTGGTCGCGGCCACGCCGCCCGTTCGACGGCTGAGCGGTCGCCGCCGTCGCCCGACTGCGGTGCGCCGATGAAGCCCCCGGCGTGCGTTTCCAGCGCGTCGAGGCGGTCGCTGGTAGAACCGGAGGTGTGCGCGCACGTCTCGTCCACACCGCGGACCTCGACGACGAGACCCGTGAGCACGCCCGCGCCATGGTCATGGAGGCGTTCGCCGGGGAGTTCACCGACGACGACTGGGACCACGCCCTCGGCGGCATGCACGCCGTCATCTGCTGGCGCGGGGCGCTGATCGGGCACGCCGCGGTGGTCCTGCGGCGTCTGCTCCACCGCGACACCGTGCTGCGGTGCGGCTACGTCGAGGCCGTCGCCGTGCGGGAGGACCAGCGCGGCCAAGGGTTGGGTACCGCGCTGATGGATGCCGCCGAGCAGGTGATCCGCGGCGGCTACCACCTGGGTGCGCTCAGCGCGACGGAGCTGGGCAGGCCGGTGTACGTCAGTCGCGGGTGGCTCCCGTGGCAGGGGCCGACCTCGGTCCTCTCCCCCACCGGGCTGACCCCGACACCCGATGACGACGGCTCGGTGATGGTCCTGCCCGCGCAGCTACCGCCGGGGGTCGAGCTGGACCCCGACGCCGCCCTGACCTGCGACTGGCGTGCCGGAGATGTCTGGTGAGCCGAGCTCACACGCGGGAGACGATGACGGTGAGCGGAAATTCACGGCTTGAGCGGGCGCGACACGACCGGGCAATCACCGCTTAATCAGCGTGAAACATGGCGCCAATAGACAGAACGCATGAGTGAGCCGGACTTCTCACCGCTCACCGGGTTTCGGGTGGCGGTGACATCAGCGCGGCGTGCCGACGAACTCGCCACGCTGCTGCGACGGCGTGGTGCCACCGTCACCAGCGCCGCCGCCATCGAGATGGTGCCGCTCCCCGACGACGACGAGCTCCAGCAGAACACGGCGTCGCTGATCGAGTCGCCGCCCGACATCGTCATCGCCACCACCGGCATCGGGTTCCGTGGCTGGATGTCGGCGGCGGACGGCTGGGGCGTCGCCACCGCGCTCACCGACGCGCTGAGCAAGGCCCGCGTCGTCTCACGGGGCCCCAAAGCCACCGGCGCGCTGCGCGCCGGGGGCCTGCCCGAGGAATGGTCCCCGGACTCGGAATCCTCGCGCGAGGTGCTGCACTACCTGCTCGAAGGCGGGATCGCGGGTGCGCGCATCGCGGTGCAGCTGCACGGCGCGACCGACGACTGGGATCCATTCCCGGAGTTCCTCGACGAGCTGCGTGCAGCCGGCGCCGAAGTCGTGCCGATCCGGGTGTACCGGTGGCATCCGGCACCGCGCAACGGGGATTTCGACCAGCTGGTCGCGGGCATCGCCGAGGAGAAGTTCGACGCGGTGAGCTTCACCTCGGCCCCTGCCGTCGCGTCGGTGCTGATGCGCGCGAACGAGATGGGGCTTGAGGCCGAGGTCCTCTCGGCGCTGCGCGGTGGCGTGCACGCGATGTGCGTCGGCCCGGTTACCGCCCGGCCCCTGGTCCGTCTCGGCGTGCCGACCTCGGCCCCCGAGCGGATGCGGCTGGGCGCGCTGGCCCGCCACATCACCGACGAACTTCCGCTGCTGCAATCCCGCACCGTGCGGGTGGCGGGGCATCTGCTCGAGATCCGCGGCAACTGCGTGTTGGTCGACGGCGCGGTCAAGACGATGTCGCCGGCGGCCATGGCGACCATCCGGGCGCTGGCGCTGCGGCCCGGCACCGTGGTGTCGCGGGCGGATCTGCTGCGAGCGCTGCCGGGCAGCAGCACCGACACCCACGCGGTGGAGACCGCCGTGCTGCGGCTGCGCACCGCGCTGGGCGACAAGAAGATGGTGGCCACCGTCGTCAAACGCGGCTACCGGCTGCCCGTCGACGAGGCGTTCGCCTCATGAGCTTCGTGCTGGTCGCACACGGTACCCGGGTGCCCCGCGGGGTCTCGCTCATCGGCGACCTGGCCGACCGGGTGGCACAGACCCTGGACCGGCCGGTGCACGTCGCGTTCGTCGATGTCCTGGGCCCCACGCCGGCCGAATTGCTCAGCGCCACAACCGATCGGGCCACCGTGCTGGTGCCGGCGTTCCTGGCGCGCGGCTACCACGTCCGCCACGACATCCCCGCCCACGTCGCCGACAGCGGCCACCCCGACGTCACTGTCACCGCCGCCCTGGGGCCCGACCCGGCACTGGTCCGGATCCTGGTCGACCGACTCCTCGAAACCGGTTGGCGCCCGGATGATTCCGTTATTCTGGCCGCGGCGGGAACCTCGGATCCGGACGCGATGCGCGATCTGCACACGACCGCCACCGGGCTGTCGGCGGTCCTCGGATCGCGGGTCGAGCTGGCATTCGCGGCCACCGGCGAACCCCGCGTCGCCGACGCCGTCGCCGCCGTCCGCGCCCGCGGCGCCCGCCGTGTCGTGGTGGCGTCCTACCTGCTGTCGGAGGGGCTGTTCCAGGACCGGTTGCGCGCCAGCGGCGCCGACCTGGTCACCGATCCGCTGGGCACACACACCGGGATCACCCGACTGATCAGCAACCGCTTCCAGCGGGCCGGTGCGGAGTTCTCAGGGATGCGGGGTCGTTGACGGCGGCAGGCTCGCGACCAGCGGGGTGTCGGCCCCCACCCGGCCCAGCTGCAACGCACCGCCCGGATCACCCAGCGGCGCATCGCGACCCGGCAGGGTCATGGTGAAGAAGGCGGCGTTGTCCTCGAGGTACTGCGCCTCCTCGTCGGGCAGGTCGGTCTCGTAGTAGATCGCCTCCACCCGGCAGGCCAGCCGGCATGCGCCGCAGTCCACGCATTCGTTGGGGTTGATGTACATGGCCCGGTCGCCTTCGTAGATGCAGTCCGCCGGGCATTCCTGCATGCAGGACTTGTCCACGATGTCCACGCACGCGCTGCCGATCACGTAGGTCATGGCCACCACGGTAGGCAGCGCAGGCGGCTGCGTCGTGGGCCGAAAGTCCTCACTTTTGTCTCGAACGGACAACGCCGGCTGCTGGTGGGGCCGCGGAACAGGATTCCTGGTCGCGATTCGGCGTTGAAAGCAGCCGGGAATCCTATTCCGCGGTGGATCAGGAGCCCACCTGGACGTCACCGTCGGCGGTGAGCCGGGTGGCGTAGACGGGCAGACTGCGTTCCGGGTCGTCGAGACAGCGCCCGTCGTCGAGTGCGAACGCCTGCTTCTTGATCGGCGACTGGACGGTGGGGCGGCCGCCGCGATCGCCGACGATGCCCCGCGACATCACCGCGGCGCCGGAGAACGGGTCGATGTTGCCGACCGCGCGCAGCGATCCGTCGTCGAGCCGGAACAGCGCAGCCTGCACACCGTCGGGCAGCAGCACGCCGACACCACGGTTGGGCAGCAGCCGGTCGTACGGGCACGCGGTCGTCCACACGGTGACGTCACCCAGCAGCGTCATCGTCGTTCACCCACCGATCTTCGGCATGCCGATGTCGGTGGGCACCCGCCGCCCGGACCGCTCGGTGAACGTCACCGTCGGGTCGACGACGTCCGGCGCATTGACGAACGACACGAACCGGGAGAGCTTGTCGGGATCCTCGAGCACGCCTTTCCACTCGCAGGCGTAGCCCTCGACGTGGCGCGCCACGGCCGCCTCGAACTCGGCGGCCAACCCCAGCGAGTCGTCACACACCACCTCACGCACGTGGTCGAGACCGAGCTCCTCGACCCATGGCGCGGTGCGCTGCAGCCGGTCGGCCGTGCGGATGTAGAACATCAGGAAGCGGTCGACGTAGCGGACCAGCGTCTCGTCGTCGAGGTCACCGGCGAGCAGCTCGGCGTGCCGCGGCGTCATCCCGCCGTTGCCGCCCACGTAGAGGTTCCACCCGGTTTCGGTGGCGATGACGCCGACGTCCTTGCCGCGCGCCTCCGCACACTCCCGGGCACATCCGGACACCCCCATCTTGATCTTGTGTGGTGCGCGCAGCCCGCGATAGCGCAACTCGAGGTTGATGGCCATCTGCACCGAATCCTGTTGCCCGTAGCGGCACCAGTCGCTGCCGACGCAGCTCTTCACGGTGCGCAGCGCCTTGCCGTAGGCGTGGCCGGACTCCATGCCGCCCTCGACCAGGCGCCGCCAGATCTCGGGCAGCTGATCGACGCGCGCACCGAACATGTCGATGCGCTGGCCGCCGGTGATCTTGGTGTAGAGGTCGAACTCCTTGGCGATCTCGCCGATCAGGATGAGGTGGTCGGGGGTGATGTCGCCACCTGGCACGCGTGGCACCACCGAATAGCTGCCGTTGCGCTGGATGTTGGCCAGGAAGTGGTCGTTGGAGTCCTGCAGCGACGCCTGTTCACCGTCGAGAATGTGCTCCGAACTGGTCGAGGCCAGGATCGACGCGACGACGGGTTTGCAGATGTCGCAACCCTTTCCGGTGCCGAACCGCTCGATCAGACCCGAGAACGTCCGAATCGTGGTGGCCGAGACGATCTCGAACAACTCGGCACGCGAATTGCTGAAATGCCCGCACAACGCCTTGGACTGCGCCACACCTTCAGCGTCGAGCAACTGCTTGAGCAGCGGCACGCACGACCCGCAGCTGGTGCCTGCCTGGGTACATTTCTTCAGCGCGGGCACGTCGTGGCAGCCCTGGGCGATGGCGCCGGTGAGATCACCCTTGGTCACGTTGTTGCAGGAACAGATCTGGGCCGCCTCCGGAAGCGCGCCGACGCCGAGACCTGTTGACCCACCGGATGTCCCAGCCGGGGCGATCAACGCCATCGGATCGCCGGGCAGCTGCTCGCCGACCATCGGCCGCAGGATCCCGTACGCCGAGGCGTCACCGACGAGAATGCCGCCCAGCAACGTCTTCGCGTCGTCGGACAGCACGAGCTTGGCGTAAGTCTGCCCCACCGCGTCGTTGACGACGACCTCCAGGCAGTCCGGGGTGACGCCCATCGCGTCGCCGAAGCTGGCCACATCGACGCCGAGAAGCTTGAGCTTGGTGGACATGTCGGCTTCGGGGAAGTCCGCGCCACCACCCAGCAGTCGGTCGGCGACCACCTCGGCGCTGGTGTAACCGGGACCGACCAGGCCGTAGCACCGGCCTTCGATCGCGGCCACCTCACCGATGGCATACACGCTGGGATCGTCGGTGGCACAGGTCAGGTCGGTCAGCACCCCGCCGCGCTCGGCGAGCTGCAGCCCGCAGCCACGGGCCAGCTCGTCCCGGGGCCGCACCCCGGCCGCGAAGACGACCAGGCCGGCGTCGATGACGGTCCCGTCGCTGAGCGTCACGTGCACCGAGTCGCTGTCAGCCGACCGGCGCAGCGGGCGGTTGCGCTGGGCCGGTGCGATGGATTCGGTGCTCACCCCGGTGTGCACGGCGATGCCGAGGTCGCCGATCATCCGGCCCAGCAGGGCGCCGCCGGCCTCGTCGAGCTGCTGGGCCATCAGGCGCGGCGCCATCTCGACGACGTGGGCCGTCACACCGAAGGACCGCAGCGCATTCGCCGCTTCCAGACCGAGCAGGCCGCCGCCGATCACGACACCGGCATCGGTGTGCCCGGCGGCCAGGGTCCGCTGGGCGTCGGCGTGGATCGCGTCGAGGTCGTCGAGGGTGCGGTAGACGTGGCAACAGGGCAGGTCGCGGCCCGGGACCGGGGGGACGAACGCTGAGGAACCGGTGGCCAGCACCAGGGCGTCGTAGCCGATCCGGGAGCCGTCGGCGGTGCCGACAGTCCTGGCGTCCCGGTCGATGTCGACGACCCGGGTGTCCAGCCGCAGCTCGACCGAGGGATCGCCGGCGTAGTCGTTGCCGGGTAACGCGAGCCGGGCGCGGTCCCAGTGCTCGGTGTATCCGGTGAGGCCGACCCGGTCGTAGGCGGCGTCGCGCTCCTCGGCGAGCACGGTGATCCGCCACCTGCCCTCGGCGTCGCGGGAGCGTAGCGCCTCGACGAAACGGTGGCCGACCATCCCGTGGCCGACGACCACGACATGTGATGTGGCAGCCATGGAGATGAACCTACGAACCCGATATTGCCGCCGTGTCGCCTCCTGTGAAGCGGTCATCACAGCTTGCTCACGTGGGCTCGTGACGACCTGTGAGGACCTTCGCTCAGAGCGAAACTCCATCCGGAACATGAGCCGAGTCCGCTCAAGTTCTACAGAGTGAACGAACCGGCGCCCGAGCCGGTCACGACTCGAGGAGATGACAACAATGGCAAGTGCAGTATCACTGTGGTCGCGGCCGGCTCTCACGCCGTGGAACACCGACCGCTGGGTCCGCGACTTCTTCGGCCCCGCCGCCGCAGACTGGGCCAGCGGCATCAACCCGGCCGTCGAGGTCACCAAAGACGGTGAGGACGCCGTCATCCGGGTGGATCTGCCCGGCGTCGACGTCGACAAGGACGTCACCGTCGAGATCGACAAGGGCCGACTGGTCGTCAAGGGCGAACGCCGCGACGAACGTACCGAGGAGGACGCCGAGGGCCGCCGCAGGTTCAGCGAAGTGCGCTACGGCTCGTTCCACCGCTCGTTCGGACTACCCGCCCACGTCACCGGCGACGCCGTGTCGGCGGCCTACGACGCCGGCGTGCTGACCGTCCGCGTAGCCGGAGCCCACAAGAGCGCCGACGCGCAGCGCATCGCGATCGACAGCAAGTAACCCACGGAGCAGAACCGGTGGGAGCCAGCGGCTCCCACCGGTTACTGTGTTGCGGCCATGGATACGAGACTGGGCATCGACACGACGTTGACCGTGCTCGCCTCCGGGCTGATCTTCGCTTGGGCTCTGGTCCTCGGGATCTGGAAGTACCGGCAGATGGCGACCAGCCCCACACACCTGGCCCATCCCTATGTCGACATCGCGCACCGCGCGGCGCTGTTGTACGCGTTCGCGACCATGCTGCTGGCGGTGTTCGTGGAGCTGAGTGCGTGGCCTGCCGCGGTGAACCTGATCGCCGCGGCGGTGGTGGTGTTCTTCTTCGTCGCGGCTATCGCCACCTATGTCGCGCACGGCATCCGCCGCGACACCACCAATCAGTTCGAGCACGTGGACACGAAGATCCGGCTGGCGATGACCGCGCTGATCGTCGGCGAGCTCGGCGGGTTCGCCGTGTTGCTCGCCGGATTCATCGTGGGCCAGTTCGGCTGACCGGCCGCCGCGTCGGATGCGGATCTGCCTGCGCGTCTGTCCGGTGGGGCGAGGATGAGTGCGCGGGAGCCGGGCGACGCCGGCTGTGCGCGGGCGCCGGGCGGCCCGACCACATACCCGCGCCTGCCGGCAGAATTCTCGACAACAGCCCCCTCGCGGCCCACCGTGCGGTATTTATTACCATGAAGTAAGAACACTTGTTTACTGAAGAGGTGTGTTGTGCCCGATCATCGCGTGATCATCGTCGGAACCGACGGCTCCGAGACGTCCATCCGCGCGGTCGAGAAGGCCGCCGGCCTGGCCGCAGAGTCCAACGCCCGGTTGGTGGTCGCCTCGGCGTACCAGGCCGACCATCACCCCTCCGGCGCTCCCGACCCCGACCAGCCCCGCGACGAGCGCTACCGGACGACGGGAAATGCGCCGGTCTACGATCTGCTGCGCGACGCGTCCTCGCGGGCCAGGAAAGCCGGCGCGCAGGACGTCGAAGAGCGAGCCGTCGAGGGTGCGCCCGCCGACGCGCTGGTAGCACTCGCCGAGGAACTCCACGCTGACCTACTCGTGGTGGGCAGCGTCGGGATGAACTCGGTGGTCGGACGGCTCGTCGGCTCGGTTCCTCGCCTGGTGCGCAAACGCGCCAAGACCGAGGTACTGATCGTCGAGACGGACTGAGCCGTCCTTCAGGTCCAGCGGCCGAGGATCTCGGTGGCCCGTTCGGCGAGCGCCGCCTGCCACAGCGGCCCGAAGCTGATGCGCGCCACACCCAGCGGGCCGTAGGACGACGGGTCCGCCTTGCCCGGATCGGCGATCGCGTTCACCGGTAACGGCAACTCGGACGTCAAGCGCTGCAACGTATCCGGATCGTGGAACCCGACCGGGTACAACACGTCGGCACCGGCCTCGGCGGCGTGCCGGAGCCGGGCGATCGCACGGTCCACCCGGTCGGCCTCGTCGCCGTCGGCGCGGAGAAACAGGTCGGTGCGCGCATTGATCACGACATGCACGCCGGCCGCCGCGGCCGCGGCGCGCAGCGCGTCGACCAGTTCGGCGTGCTCACCGGCCGACCGCAGCCGTCCACCCTCACTGTGCACGGTGTCCTCGATGTTCAGCCCCACCGCACCGGCGGACAGCAGCCCCTCGATCAACCGGGCAGGCTGCTGCGCATAGCCGGACTCGATGTCGACCGACACCGGGACGTCGACCGCGGCCGTGATCTGGGTGACGCGGGCGAGCAACTCCTCGAACGTCATGCCCTCGTTGTCCGGACGCCCGATCGAATCGGCCACCGGATGGCTGCCAACCGTCAACGCACCGAACCCGGCGTCGACCGCCAGCCGGGCCGACCACGCGTCCCACACCGTCGGCAGGATCACCGGGTCACCCGGCGTGTGCATCCGCAACAGCGTCTCCGCTGCGTCTTTCAGCCGTTCAGGCCCCATCGATACGCTCCGCCCGTCAAAGTGATCTGTCTCACCATTACTTCGATGATGTGGCTAGCATCGGGTGTCGTAGTGTGATTCCTGACACCCTTCAGCCCAAGGAGGTCACTTGTCCAGCACCACCGAACTCGCCGAGCTTCACGATCTCATCGGAAACCTCCGGCGGTGCGTGACATCGCTGGCGTCGCGATACGGGGACAGCCCAGCCACCCGTCGCATCGTCAATGACGCCGAGCGCATCCTCAACGATATCGACCGACTCGACATCGACGCAGAAGAACTGGAGCTGGCGCGCGGGGTGACCCGCCATCAGCACGTCGCCGAGCGCATCCCGATCCCGGATACGCAATACGACACGGACTTCTGGCGCGGCGTCGACGACGAAGGCCTCGGCGGGACGCGCTGAGCTCACGCTGTGCCCGAGGAGGCACACTGAGCACGTGGGACAAAAGAACACCGAAAGGCAAATGTGAGCGCACCCGCCGCCGACCGCAACGCGACCGGCGTCTTCTCTCCTGGTCGTGCCCAGATCTCGCAGCGGACGCTGCGCACCGACAACTGGTGGAAGTCGCCCGTCATCATCGACCTCGGCTTCGCCGCGTTCATCATCTACGCGACGGTGCGGGCGTTCATGCAGAACTGGTACTACGTACCCGAGTACCACTACCTGACGCCGTTCTACTCACCGTGCGTGAGCACCGGCTGCATCCCGGAGGCCAGCCACTTCGGCCAGTTCCTGCCGGACGTGTGGTGGTTGCCCTACGCGGCGCTGTCGCTGCCGTTCCTGCTGCTGTTCCGGCTGACCTGCTACTACTACCGCGGCGCCTACTACCGCACCGTCTGGCAGGCCCCCACGGCGTGTGCGGTGGCCGAACCGCACGCCACCTACACCGGTGAGACCCGCTTCCCGCTGATCATCCAGAACACCCACCGGTACTTCTTCTACATCGCCGCGATCATCTCGGTCATCAACACCTACGACGCGATCCTGGCGTTCACCAAGGAAGACGGCAGCTTCGGTTTCGGCCTGGGCAACGTCGTCCTGGTCACCAACGTCGTGCTGTTGTGGGCCTACACGTTGTCGTGTCACTCGTGCCGCCACGTCGCCGGCGGCCGGCTCAAGCACTTCTCCAAACACCCTGTGCGGTACTGGCTCTGGACGCAGATCAGCAAGATCAACACCCGGCACAAGACCTTCGCGTGGATCACCCTCGGCACCTTGATGTTCACCGACTTCTACGTGATGGCGCTGGCCGCCGGGTGGTTCCCCGACCTGCGTTTCATTGGCTGACAAGTTAATTCCGGGACTAGTTGAGGGTGATTTGTGATGAGTGAGTTGGAACGGCACGAGTACGACGTCGTCGTGATCGGTGACGGCGGCGCTGGTTTGCGCGCGGTGATCGAGGCACGTGAACGCGGCCTGCGGGTCGCGGTGATCACCAAGTCGTTGTTCGGCAAGGCGCACACCGTCATGGCCGAGGGTGGCTGCGCGGCCGCCATGCGCAACGTCAACACCAAGGACTCGTGGCAGGTGCACTTCGGTGACACCATGCGCGGCGGCAAGTTCCTCAACAACTGGCGCATGGCCGAACTGCACGCGCAGGAAGCGCCCGACCGGGTGTGGGAGCTGGAGACCTACGGCGCGCTGTTCGACCGCACCAAGGACGGCAAGATCAGCCAGCGCAACTTCGGTGGGCACACCTATCCACGGCTGGCCCACGTCGGTGACCGCACCGGCCTGGAGATCATCCGCACGCTGCAGCAGAAGATCGTGTCGCTGCAGCAGGAGGACAAGGCCGAACTCGGCGACTACGAGGCCCGGATCCGGGTCTTCCACGAGGTCGCCGTCACCGAGCTGATCCTGGAGAACGGCAAGGTTGCCGGCGCGTTCGGCTACTACCGCGAGACCGGCGAGTTCGTGCTGTTCGAGGCGCCCGCGGTGGTGCTGGCCACCGGCGGCATCGGCAAGTCCTACAAGGTGTCCTCGAATTCCTGGGAATACACCGGCGACGGCCACGCGCTGGCGCTGCGGGCCGGCTCGGCACTGATCAACATGGAGTTCATCCAGTTCCACCCGACGGGGATGGTCTGGCCGCTGTCGGTCAAGGGCATCCTCGTCACCGAGGGTGTGCGCGGTGACGGCGGAGTGTTGAAGAACTCCGAGGGCAAGCGGTTCATGTTCGACTACATCCCCGACGTCTTCAAAGGCCAGTACGCCGAGACCGAGGAGGAGGCCGACCAGTGGCTCAAGGACAACGACTCCGCCCGGCGCACCCCTGACCTGTTACCCCGCGACGAGGTCGCCCGGGCGATCAACACCGAGGTCAAGGAAGGCCGCGGCACCCCGCACGGCGGCGTCTACCTCGACATCGCCTCCCGCATGTCGTCCGAGGAGATCAAGCGCCGGCTGCCGTCGATGTATCACCAGTTCATCGAGCTCGCCGAGGTGGACATCACCACCGACGAGATGGAGGTCGGGCCGACCTGCCATTACGTGATGGGCGGGATCGAGGTCGACCCGGACAGCGGCGCCGCGGCGACGCCCGGGTTGTTCGCCGCGGGCGAGTGCGCGGGCGGCATGCACGGCTCGAACCGGTTGGGCGGCAACTCGCTGTCGGATCTGCTGGTGTTCGGTCGGCGCGCCGGTCTCGGCGCGGCGGACTACGTGCGGGCGATGTCGGACCGCCCGAAGGTCAGTGACGACTCGGTGGAGAAGGCCACCGCGATGGCACTGGCCCCGTTCGACGGCCCGGGCGACGGTTCGGCACCGGAGAACCCGTACACCCTGCAGCTGGACATGCAGGACACGATGAACAACCTGGTCGGCATCATCCGCAAGTCCGACGAGATGCAGGAGGCGCTGGACAAACTGCAGGAGCTGCGCCGGCGCTACCGCAACGTCAAGGTCGAAGGGGATCGCAAGTTCAACCCGGGTTGGCACCTGGCGATGGACCTGCGGAACATGCTGCTGGTCAGCGAGTCGGTCGCGAAGTCGGCGATCACCCGCACCGAGAGCCGTGGCGGGCACACCCGCGACGATTACCCCCAGATGGACGCCCAGTGGCGCAACGCCCTGCTGGCGTGCCGCGTCGAGGGCGACGATCCGGTGGTCCCCGACGTCACCGTCGAGAAGCAGCGGCAGGTGCCGATGCGACCGGACCTGCTCGAGTGTTTCGAGCTGTCCGAACTCGAGAAGTACTACACCGACGACGAGCTCGTCGAACACCCGCAACGGAAGGGCTGAAGCCATGGCTGCATACGACGCGAAGATGCGGGTCTGGCGCGGCGACGCCAGCGGTGGCGAGCTCAAGGACTACACCGTCGAGGTCAACGACGGTGAGGTGGTGCTCGACATCATCCACCGGCTGCAGCAGACGCAGACCGGTGACCTGGCGGTGCGGTGGAACTGCAAGGCGGGCAAGTGCGGATCGTGTTCGGTTGAGATCAACGGGCGTCCCCGGCTGGCGTGCATGACCCGGATGTCGACGTTCGACG
>CAXEZH010000344.1:0-6560 GCA_964000695.1 uncultured Mycolicibacterium sp.
CGCGCCCGCGTGCGCAACGCCGGCCGCGCCGGATTCCACACGTTGATCGGCTACGTGCGGGCCACGTTCCTGGTGGCCGCGGTGGATGCGACCGGCATCGGGTTGGGGCTCGCGATCATGGGTGTCCCGCTGGCGCTGCCGCTCGCATCGCTGGTGTTCATGGGCGCGTTCGTGCCGCTGGTCGGCGCGGTGGTCACCGGGTTCCTGGCCGTCATCGTCGCGCTGATCGCGAAGGGCTGGATCTATGCCCTGATCACGCTGGGGTTGATCATCGCCGTGCAGCAGCTCGAAGGCCACGTGCTGCAGCCGTTGGTGATGGGCCGGGCGGTGTCAATCCACCCGTTGGCCATCGTGCTCGCGATCGCCGGAGGCGCCGTGCTGGCCGGCATCGTCGGCGCGCTGCTGGCCGTGCCGGTGCTGGCCTTCCTCAACAGTGCGGTGCGGGTGCTGCTCGCCGACGACCCGGTCGCCGAGGAAGAGGCGCAGGAAGCCGACGACGCCCCGGTGATCGAGGCCGAGCCCGACGACGTGGAGCAGATCGAGTAGCGTGCGGCGCTTGCCTCGGGCGCCGCGGGCGCCGCTTGCCTCGGATGCCGAGAATGCGCTGAGGGTCGTGCCCAAGGAGTTGGGCACGACCCTCAGTGCGCTTTCGCCGGTTGGCTACGCCAGGGTTGCCACGGAATCGGTCACGCCGATGACGAACACGCTCGATTCGAAGAAGTTCATGACGTAGGCGGTCCCATCGGGCAGGAACGCGACGTTGGCCACCCCGAGCCCGAGCGTTCCGACCGAAACGGTGCTGATGACGGTGTTGCTCGCGGTGTCGATCACCGAGACGGTTCCGTCTTCGAGGTTCGGAACGTAGACCACGCTGTCGTCGGGGCTGATCGCCAGGTTGGCCGGGGCGCTGCCGACGGCCACAGTGGCCACGACGGTATTGGTGCTGGTGTCGATCACCGACACGGTGTCGTCATCCTGGTTCGTGGCATAAACCCGGCTTCCGTCACTGTTCACGGCGACCCCGCCCTGGAATGTGGTGGAGCCGACGGGGATGGTGGCGATGATCGCGTTGGTGGTGGTGTCGACCACTGCGACGGCGGTGTCTTGTGCGAGGTACACCCGGGTGCCGTCGGGACTGACCGCCAAGTCCCTCGCGTCGAGATCGACGGTCGTGACGACCGAGTTGTCACTCGTGTCGATCACCGTGAACCCTTGGGAATCGTTGTTCGATACGAGGTAGAGCCGCGTGCCGTCCGGGCTGACGGCCACCTTGCGCGGATTGACCGGCAAATCGGTGATTGTCGTGATCACGGTGTTGGATGCGGTGTCGACCAGAGACAGCGTGCGATCGTCGGCGTCGACGACGTAGACCACGCTTCCATCCGGACTGATCGCGACGCCGTCGGTGGTCCCGCCGATGTCCAGGGTGGCGGTGATGGTGTTGGTGGCGGTATCGATCACCTTCAACTTGCCACCGCCCACGATGGAGTCGGTTCCGTTCGTGACGTACATGGTCGCACCGTCGATGCCGGCGACGCCGTCGATCGGTGTGCCATCGGTGAGAACAGCGGCGGTTTCGACCGGCGTCCCCGGAGCGATCGGCAAGCCGTCGACGGTGACGGTGACGGCGGCATTGGCACCATCGCTGATCTGCACGGTGAAGCCGTCGACGTCTTCACCGGGTGACTGGGCGGCCTTGATCCGACCCGCCAGGGTGGGGGTGTAGGTGAAGGTGCCGTCGGCATTGAGTGTCAGTGTGCCCGACTCGACTCCCTCGACGACGGTGAAGCTCAGGTCGTCATCCTCGGCGTCAGAAGCGCCCAAGGTGCCTGTCACAGAACCGTTCTCACCTGGAGCGCCGAACGTCGGTTCAGCGGCGGGCGGCTGGTTGGTGGTGCTCGCGGTGACCGTGACCGACACGGTGGCTGTGCCGGTGCCGCCCGCGGTGTCGGTGACGGTGTAGGTGAAGGTGTCGGATCCGTTGAAGTTGGCGTCGGGGGTATAGGTGACCGACAGCCCGTCGCCGCTGACCGCCGCGGTGCCGTTGGCGGCAGCGCTGACCGCGGTGACGGTGAGGGCTCCGTCGACATCGCTGTCGTTCGCCAGCACGTTGATGGTTGTGACCCCGCTGTTCTCGGCCACAGTGGCGGTGTCGTTGCCGAGGTTCGCCGGGTCGTCGACTGCGGTCACGGTGACCGACACGGTGGCTGTGCCGGTGTCGCCTGCGGTGTCGGTGACGGTGTAGGTGAAGGTGTCGGATCCGTTGAAGTTGGCGTCGGGGGTGTAGGTGACTGACAGGCCGTCGCCGCTGACGGCTGCGGTGCCGTGGGTGGGAGTGCTGACCGCCGTGACGGTCAACGAGTCGCCGTCGGCATCGGTGTCATTGGCGAGGATGTCGATGACATTGGCCGTGCTGTCTTCAGTCACGGTGGCCGCGTCATCAGTGGCCACCGGTGCCTGGTTGTCGGGTTCGGGCAGTGCGGCCACGGGGACGTTGATGGTGGTCATCGCGGACAGGCCGTCGGGGTCGGTGGCGGTGACGGTGAAGGCGTCGGCGCCGTCCGGTTCACCGGCTGCCGGCCGGGTGGTGGGGGTGTAGGTGTAGGTGCCAGCCACTGCGTCGATGGTGACCGAGCCGTTGGTGGGATCGGTGGCGGTGTAGATCAGTTCGTCGCCGTCGGGGTCGGTGAAGCCCAGAGCTCCGGTGACGGAGCCGGTTTCGGGGTCGACGGTCTGCGCTCCTGGAGTGCCTGCGACCGGTGCCTGGTTGTCGGGCTCCGGAAGCGCGGTGACGGGGACTTCGACGCCGATGGTGGAGCTGGCTTGACCGTCCGAGGCGGTGAGCGTGAAGGCGTCGACGCCGTCTTCGTCGCCGAAGGCCGGCCGGGCCTCGGGGTCCGGGGTGTAGGTGTAGGTGCCGGTTTGGGCGTCGAGGGTGACGGTGCCGTTGGCGGGCGTGGAAACGGTGTAGGTCAGGTCGTCGCCGTCGGGGTCGGTGAAGCTGAAGGTGGCGGTGACGGCGCCGGTTTCGGGATCGACGCTCTGCTGGCCGAGATCCCCGGGGACGGGCGCGCGGTTGTCCGGGTCGGGCAGTGCGGTGACGGGGACGTCGATGGTGGCGCTGGCGGACAGGCCGTCGGGGTCGGTGGCGGTGACGGTGAAGGCGTCGGCGCCGTCGGGCTCACCGGCTTCCGGTCGGGTGGCCGGGGTGTAGGTGAAGGTGCCGGCCTGGGCGTCGATGGTGACCGAGCCGTTGGTGGGATCGGTGGCGGTGTAGGTCAGTTCGTCGCCGTCGGGGTCGGTGAAGCCCAGAGATCCGGTGACGGAACCCGTTTCGGAGTCAACAGTCTGTTCGCCTGGTGTGCCGGCGACGGGCGCTTGGTTGTCCGGCTCGGGCAGCGCCACGATGGGCAGGCCGATGGTGTTGGTCGCCGTCAGTCCGTCGGGGTCGGAGGCAACCACGGTGAAGGAGTCCTCCCCGTCGGGTTGACCGGGTTCCGGACGGGTTTCGGGCGTGTAGGTGTAGGTGCCGGCCTCGTTGTCGACGGTGACGACGCCGTTGTCGGGCTGCTCGGTGACCTCGTAGGTCAGCGGGTCACCGTCGGGGTCGGTGAAACCGAGCGTGGCCGTGACCACACCGGTTTCCTCGTCGATCTGCCAGGGGCCGGACAGTCCGGCCTGCGGGGCCTGGTTGCCGGGTTCGGGCAGCGCGGCCACCGGCACGTCGATGGTGGTCGTCGCGCTGGCCTGACCGTCGGAGGCGGTGACGGTGAAGGAGTCGGCGCCGTCGGGGTCGCCGAACGGCGGCCGGGTGGCCGGTGTGTAGGTGTAGGTGCCGGCTGCGGCATTGAGAGTGACCGACCCGTTGGCGGGGGTGCCCGCTGTGTAGGTCAGGGTGTCGCCGTCGGGGTCGGTGAATCCCAGTGTGCCGGTGACCGTGCCGGTTTCGGGGTCGACGGTCTGGGCCCCTGGGGTTCCCGCGACGGGAGCCTGGTTCTCGGGGTCGAACGGCTGGCCGTAGACGGTGCGCCCGTCGCCGGGGCCGGTGTCGGCGAGCAGGTTGTTACCGAAGACGAGCGCGTTGTTGTAGATGCCGGGGCCGGCAATGGCGCGGGAGTCGTCACCCCACACGAAGGTGGTGTTGCGCTCACCCAGCGAATCTGCGGTGCTGCCGTTGCCCCAGACGCGGGCCAGGCTGCCGGGCCCGTCGGCGGTCGCGGTGCTGCCGTCACCGGAGATCACTGCCCTGCCGTCGGTGGCCTGCGCGGCGTTGCCGTCACCGAAGGTGGTGGCCTCGGCGCGGGCTTCGGCTGCGGTGGCCGAGGCGGCACTGTCGTCGCCGGTGATCCGGGCGATCGACGTCTGACCGAGCGCGTCGCTGGACGCGACGTTGGAATCGCCGGTGATGCGGGCGGCGGCGTAGCCATCGAGGTTGGCCGTGGCGACTGCGGAGCTGGTGTCGCCGATGATGCTCGCCCGTGCGGTGGAATCCTCGTCGGCCGACGCGGCCGCGGAGTTCCCGTCACCGCGCACGGTGATCTCGGCGCGGGAGCCGTCGGTGGCCAAGGTGGTGGCGTCGTTGTCGTCACCGACCACTGAGACGCGAGTTCGGCTGTCCTCCGAAGCGGCGGTGGCGGTGTTGCGGTCGCCGACGACCCGGGCTCGTGCCGACCCGTCCTGGCCGGCGAGGACTACCTCGTTGCCGTCGCCGTAGACCGTGGCGCGGTTGCCGGCGCCGCTGCTGGCGGTCTCGTTGCCGACGCCGCGGACGTAGAGCGAGCTGGAGGCGCCGGTGGTCTCGGCGGTGTTGTCGTCGCCGTAGACACTGGTGCGGCTGCCCGGCCCGGACGCCCCGGCGGTGTTGTCGTCACCGCGGACCCGCACCCGGGTGAAGTTGCCCTCGGAGGTGGCTGTGGAGTCGTCGCCGCGCACGATGGCGACATTGAACAGCCCGGAGGCGGAGGCGATTGCGTTCTCGCCGTGGGCGATCGCGAATGAGCCGAACCCTTCGGAGGTGGCGTAGGCGGTGCCGTTCTGCACCAGCTGCCGCCCGCCGATCGAGATGCTGAAATTGGCGAAGGTGTCCTCGAGTTCGCGGCGCACCCACGACAGCACGCCCCACATCAGCGGCTGCGCCGACGGTGCCGCCGGAGCGGCCGGAGTGGTGACGAAGGGGGCGATGACCGCCGACAGCATTGACGACGCCACCTCGAGGAACGTGCCAGGCTGGGCCTGCAACGCCTTGGCCGGAGGCTCGCTCGGGGCCTCGGCGGTAGTGGTGCGGGCCGACATCACCGACGTTGACGTGTACGACGACCGTGAGCTGGCCGGTTCCGCGATCGCAGTGTGTGCCTCATCCACCGGCGCAGAGCCGGACGGGAACGAATCAGAAGTTTCCGGTTCGACGACGGGCTCGTCAGTCACCACCACGGGCTCGTCAGTCACCGCCACGGGCGCAGCCGACTCGGCGGTGCCGCTACCCGAAGCCGACGGGAGATCCTCGGCCACCTCGTCGGTGATGTCGTCCTCGGGGACGACCTCCACGTCGTCAGCGCCGGAAGACGACGCGCCCTCGGCTTCGCCGAGGTCGTCTGTCTCGGCGGCGTCCAGCTCAGCGTCGAGGTCGTCGTCGAGTTCGGAGTCGGGTTCGTCGCCGAGATCAGCGTTCAGCTCGTCGTCCAGCGCGGAGTCGGCTTCATCGTTGAGCTCGGACTCGAGTTCGTCGCTCAGCTCAGCGTCGAGATCCTCGGATTCCGAGTCGTCGTCATCGTCGGTGGCGCCGGAGGTATCCGAGCCACCGGACTCGCCGTCGCCGGCGTTGTCGCCGACAGACTCCGAGTCAGCCGCCGGGCCCGCCTCACTCGACTCGCTCGTCCCCGAGGATCCCTCGGTCTGCGCGGCCGCCGTCCACGGTGCGGCGAACAGCATGGCCCCCACACCCAGCGCGGCGGCCAGGGCGCCGACCCGGCCGATGCAGTCCGCCGCCGAACGGGACGAGGTGTCCCGGGCGCTTCCGGTCGAGACGAATGCCTGCCCGAGCCGCTGCTTGCTCATGCGAAACCCCCTGTATTGCCCCGGCACTCACGCCGGTGCGGCACAGGTGCACAGGCGTATTCTGCGAAGGCGCTGAATAGTGACTGTGCATGAGGCTAGGGCGCAGCGGTCAGGCAGGAATCAGGGAAATCCCTACCCGAGGACCCTCGACATTGCGGGGGACGGGGTGTGTCGCGAGGGGGCTGCCCGCCGGGCTAGAGCCGGCCCTCGCGCCGCAGCAACTCCTGAGCGCTGACCCCGCTGGAGCCACCACGCCGCTGACGCTCGTCGTCGCCGCGGGTGTTCAGCTTCTCGGTGGCCGCTTCCGCGTCACCGCGCCGGGCCGTCGGGATGGCGCGAGTCTCCTCAGCGGAGTCGTCCTGCTGCGGTCGGGGCTCGCGCTGGGCCGGGATCGCGGTCGTCGGCTCGTTACCGCCGGGCTCGGGCATCGCCCGGGTCGGCTCCGCCGACGGCGGCTTGGGTTGCGGCGCGACCGGAGCTGCTCCGGTGCCCCGCAGGTCGCCGAG
>CAXEZH010000345.1:0-14025 GCA_964000695.1 uncultured Mycolicibacterium sp.
ACCCAACAGGTGCGCGGCCTGCTCAGGCACCGACACCGAGACCTGATGCAGATGATCGGTGCCGACAGTGGGCACCGGTCGGGGCGTGAACGCTGTCGCGGCGATCTCGGCGAATCGCCCGGCGTCCACGCCGAGCATCACCTCGGGCAGCAGATCGGAGAAGCGGTCCTCGAGCGACACCGCACGTGGATAACTACGCAGCGCCGCGGCCTCCAGCTCGGCGAACATCTCGGCCACGTGCTTGAACGCCCGGTACTGCAACAGCCGGGCGAACAGCAGGTCACGGACCTCGAGCAGCGCCAGGTCGTCCTCGTCGTGGACTTCCCCGGCAGGCAGCAACCGAGCGGCCTTGAGGTCGAGCAGGGTCGCGGCCACCACCAAAAAGGACGTGGTCTCGTCGAGACCCAGCTGGGCGCCGATCATCTTCGTGTAGCCGATGAACTCATCGGTGACCTGGTGCAGCGCCACCTCGGTGACGTCGAGTCGGTGCGCGAAGATCAGCTGCAACAGCAGGTCGAACGGCCCCTCGAAATTGGCCAGCCGGACCTGGAAGCCGGTGGGGGTCGCTTCGTTGTCCGGTGTTGTCTCGCTCACGCGCCGAACCGGTGGATGACCTCACGCGCCAGCGCCCGGTAGGCCTCGGCTCCCGCGGACTTGGGCGCCCAGGTGGTGATCGGCTCGCCGGCCACGCTGGTCTCCGGGAAACGGACGGTGCGGGTGACGACCGTATCGAACACCAGGTCACCGAACCGCTCGACGACGCGCGCCATCACCTCCCGCGAGTTCACCGTGCGTGGGTCATAGCGGGTGATCAAGATGCCGCTGATCGACAGCTTGGGGTTGAGGCGGTCGTGCACCTTGTCGACGGTGTCGGTGAGCAGTGCCAGCCCGCGCAGCGAGAAATATTCGCATTCGGTCGGAATGACCACACCGTCGGCGCAGGCCAGTCCGTTGACGGTCAGCAGGCCCAGCGACGGCTGGCAGTCGATCAGCACGTAGTCGTAGCGATCGAGCACCGGATACAGCGCGCGCGCCAGTGACTGTTCGCGACCGACCTCGTTGACCAGCTGGATCTCGGCGGCCGACAGGTCGATGTTGCTCGGCACCAGGTCCAGGCCCGGCACCCGGGTGGTCAGCAGCACGTCGTCGATGGAAACCCGCGGCTCCACCAGGAGGTTGTGCACCGTGTTGTCGAGTTCGTAGTGCGGCACCCCCAGCCCGGCGGACAGTGCTCCCTGCGGGTCGAGGTCCACCAGCAGCACCCGCCGGCCGTACTCGGCGAGGCTGGCGCCCAGATTGATGGTGGAGGTGGTCTTGCCGACCCCGCCCTTCTGGTTGCACATCGCGATGACCTTGGCGGGCCCGTGCGTCGTACGCGGTGGCGGTTCGGGGATCTGCCGCGGGATCCGGCCGGTCAGCCCGATGACCGGTTCGGGCGCTTCGCCGCCGGTGGGGTCGGTCATGCCGGACCGTCGCTGGTCAGGCAACCCACAGGCATCGCGGACATCCGGGCAAGTTTAACGGTGCGCGTCGCGCCGGTGAGGCAGACCCGCAGGCGAGATCTCGATGGATGCGCCACCGAGTGTGAACTGCGTGCGAAAAAGCGGCCCGCGAATCGCACAGTGCTCACACTCGGCGACCGGTGCCCGCGCGCCTACGCTGGCCTCGTGAGTGTGAGGAAGAACCTGCAGTCGTGGGGTCGGCTGATGCTCGGTATGCCGTCGTTCCTGAAGACAGGGCAGATCGGCGACGGCCGTGAGGCCGCCTGCGCCGCCCACGTCGAGACCGCGGCGCCGACCGGCGACATCGACGCAGCGCTGGCGGCCGTCGACACCTTCGCCCGCGACCAGGCCATGCTGGTGAACATCGGAGACGAGAAAGGTGTGCTGCTCGACGCGGCGGTGCACCGGGCGAAACCGGCGGTTGTCCTCGAACTCGGCACCTATTGCGGCTACAGCGCATTGCGGATCGCGCGAGCCGCACCCACGGCGCGGGTGTACTCAGTGGAGTTCTCCCCCGCCAACGCCGAGGTCGCCCGGCGGATCTGGACCCATGCGGGCGTCGCCGACCGGATCACCTGTGTGGTGGGCACGATCGGTGACGGCGGCCGCACTCTCGACGCGCTGTCCCGCGACCACGGGTTCGGCGACGGCACCGTGGACCTGCTGTTCATCGACCACGACAAGAACGCGTACCTGTCCGACCTCCGCAGCATCATCGCGCGCGGATGGCTGCACCCCGGGTCGATCGTCGTCGCGGACAACGTCAGGATTCCCGGGGCCCCGGGCTACCGCCGATTCCTGCGTGAGCAGGAGGGCCGATCCTGGCGCACTGTCGAGCACAAAACCCACGTCGAGTATCAGTCGCTGCTGCCCGACCTGGTGCTGGAGTCGGAGTACCTGGGCGGTTAGGGCCGTCGAACTCCTCACCGCGGCTCGTCCCTCGCCGCTCGATCGTCGTTCGACTGAAATTTCGCGTCGAACTCCTCACCGCGGCTCGTCCCTCGCCGCTCGATCGTCGTTCGACTAGCGAGCCCGGGGGTGGGCGCCCGCCCACACCTCCCGCATCGCATTGACCGTCACCATCGTGTAGATCTGCGTCGTCGTCACCGAGGCGTGGCCCAGCAACTCCTGGACGACGCGCACGTCGGCCCCGCCGTCGAGCAGGTGGGTGGCGAACGAATGCCGCAGCACGTGGGGCGACACCGTGGCGGTGATGCCGGCGCGCTCGGCGGCATCCTGCAGCACCTGCCACGCACTCTGGCGAGACAGCCGCCCGCCCCGGGCGTTGAGGAAGATCGCGGGGGTGCCCCGGCCGCGCCGCGCCAAGTCGGGGCGGCCGCGCACCAGATAGGCGTCCAGTGCGGCCACGGCGGGGCGCCCGATCGGGATCAGGCGCTGCTTGCCGCCCTTGCCCGCCAGCAGCACCGATCGCGCCGAGGTGTCCACGTCGTCGAGATCCAGGCCGACCGCCTCGGAGATGCGGGCCCCGGTCGAATACAGCAGCTCCAGCAGCGCCCGGTTGCGCAACGTCAGCGGCCCGTCGGCGTCGCTGTCTCCGCCCGCGGCCTCGAGCAGCGCCAGGACCTCGTCCAACGTCAGGCTCTTCGGCAGGCGCCGACTCGGTGTCGGGGGCTTGACCTCACGGGCGACGTCGATCGTGGCGATGCCCTCGGCGGCCGCGAAGCGGTGTAGGCCGCGCACCGCGATGACGGCCCGGGCTGCGGACACCGCGGACAGGGGCACCACCCCGTTGTCTGGGTCGCCGCGCCGCAATGCTACGAGGAAGTCGCTGACGTCGGCTTCGGTGACGGCAGCCAGGTCGCCGATGCCGCGGCCGCTGAGGTGCTCGCGGTAGCGACGCAGATCACGCCGGTACGAGCTCAACGTGTTGGCCGCCACGCCCCGTTCGATAGCAAGGTGGTCGAGGTAGCCCTGGAACTGGTCCTCCAGTGCCGCACCCACTGTCAGCGAGGCGTCGCTCACCGATGCCCCATCCGGGTCGAGAACGCCGTCGGCCGGTCGGTCCACGGTGCGTCCACCGGCCGCAGCGACGTGATGTCGGGCATCACCTGTGCGGCCAGGATGCCGGCCACCGAGATGGCGTTGACGATCTCGCCGGAGAACACTCTGTCCACCGCTTCTGACAGCGGGAACCTGCACACGACGAGGTCGGCTTCCTCGTCATGGGCCTGCGGCCGGTCGACCTCGCTCAGGCCGGTGGCCAGGAAGACTCGAACACTTTCGTCGCAGAACCCCGGTGCGGAGTCGAGGTCGACGAGGGTGTGCCATCGCTCGGCGGCCAGGCCGACCTCTTCGGCCAGCTCGCGCGCCGCGGTCTGATGTGGTGGCTCGCCGCTGAAGTCGAGCAGCCCGGCGGGCAACTCCCACAACCTGCGGCCGAACGGGTGACGGTACTGATGGATCAGCACGACGCTGCCGTCATCGTCGAGGGCGAGGACGGCGACCGCACCGAAGTGCTCGACGACCTCGCGGCGGGCGGTACCGCCGCCGGGCATCCGGACCTCGTCGGCTCGCAACGCGAAGATCTTGCCCACGTACAGGGTTTCCGACGCGGCCGTGGAGAACTTGTGGGCGCCCGGCTCGTGAGCCGAGCCCGGCAGGTTCTCCTCAGCCACGGGTCGGTGCGTCCTCGAGAGCGTGCTCGGCGCCGTTGGAGCCGTGGGTGGGCATCTCCGGCATCTCGACAGGCAGACGTTCTTCGTTCTTGTAGTCCACCGCCGCGCCGATGAACGCGACGAACAACGGGTGCGGGCGGGTGGGCCGGCTCTTGAGCTCGGGATGGGCCTGGGTGCCCACCAGGAACGGGTGCACTTCCGGCGGGTATTCGACGAACTCGACGAGGTGACCGTCGGGCGACGTGCCGGAGAATCGCAGCCCGCTCTCGGCGATCTTGTCGCGGTAGAGGTTGTTGACCTCATAGCGGTGGCGGTGCCGTTCGGACACCTCGGTCGCGTCGTAGGCCTTGGCGACCACCGAACCCGCGTCCAGCATCGCCGGGTAGGCACCTAGGCGCATCGTCCCGCCCAGGTCGGCTTCACCGGCCACGGCGTCGCGTTGGTCGGCCATCGTCGAGATCACCGGGTCGGGGGTGGCGGGGTCGAACTCTGCCGAGTTGGCTTCGGTCAGACCCACCGAGCGGGCGGCTTCGATCACGATGCACTGCAGCCCCAGGCACAGACCGAGGACGGGCAGCTTGCGCCGGCGGGCGTAATGGATCGCGCCGATCTTGCCCTCGATGCCGCGGATGCCGAAACCGCCCGGGATCAGCACCCCGTCGATGTCGGCCAGCGCCGCCGCCGCTCCGGCGTCGGTCTCGCAGTCGTCGGAGGCCACCCAGCGCATCTCCACCCGCGCGTGGTGGGCGAATCCGCCGGCACGCAGTGCCTCGGCCACCGACAGGTAGGCGTCGGACAGGTCGATGTACTTGCCCACCAGCGCGACCCGCACGGTTTCGCGAGGCTCGTGCACCCGGCGCAGCAGGTCGTTCCACTGTGTCCAGTCCACATCCCGGAACGGCAGGTTGAGCCGGCGCACCACGTAGGCATCGAGCTCCTCGCGGTGCAGCACCTTCGGGATGTCGTAGATCGACGGTGCGTCCGGGGTGGAGATGCACCCGTCGACGTCGACGTCGCACATCATCGCGATCTTGTTCTTGAGGGGTTCGGGGACGTCGCGGTCGCAACGCAGGATCAGCGCGTCCGGAGTGATACCGATGCTGCGCAGCGCGGCCACCGAATGCTGCGTCGGTTTGGTCTTCAGTTCTCCGGAGGGCGCCATGTAGGGCACCAGCGAGCAGTGCAGGAAGAAGCAGTTCTCCCGGCCCACCTCATGGCGCACCTGGCGGGCCGCCTCCAGGAACGGCAGCGACTCGATGTCACCGACGGTGCCCCCGATCTCGGTGATCACCACATCCGGGCGGTTGCCGTCGCTGTCGGCCTCGGCCATGGCCAGCACGCGTTCTTTGATCGCGTCGGTGATGTGCGGGATGACCTGCACGGTGTCCCCGAGGTACTCGCCGCGGCGCTCTTTGGCGATGACCGACGAATACACCTGGCCGGTGGTCACATTGGCCGAACCGGACAGGTTGCGGTCCAGAAAACGCTCGTAGTGACCGACGTCGAGGTCGGTTTCGGCGCCGTCCTCGGTGACGAACACCTCACCGTGCTGGAACGGGTTCATGGTGCCGGGGTCGACGTTGAGATAGGGGTCCAGCTTCTGCATCGTCACCTGCAGGCCGCGTGCGGTGAGCAGCTGACCGAGGCTGGAAGCGGTCAGACCCTTGCCCAGCGAGGAGACCACGCCACCGGTGACGAAGAGATGCTTTGTCGCGGTTTGCGGGTGCTTGCGTAGCGCGGGCAAGTGCGACCTCCGTGACGACGGGCAGGGCTTACTGGGGTTGGGCTTCCGTCGAGATCAAGCCCGGTTGGGGCCTGCCGACCCACGGAACCCCACCCTAACACCGACCGCGACACCGCGTTGTTGACACGCGGGCGAGCACGCTCAGCGGGGCACCGTGACGGCTTCGGCGCCCGGACCGATGCCGAACTGGCCGGGCTCGCGACCATTGATCAGAGCGCTCAGGGCGAGCACGGAGGTGATGCGGCCCGCGCTGCTGCCGACATCGTCGACAGTGCTGACGGTGCTGGTCAGGGCCTCATCCGAGCGGGTCACCGCGATCGCGGAGGTTCCCGAGGCCGAACCGTCCCGGCCGGCCAGCACGGTGCCGCCTCCATGTTGGGCCAGGCCGCCGGAGAACCGGGCCACGGTGGCCCCCTGATTGCCTGCATCCTCGCCGAGGGCGCCGCCGGTGACGACCAATGCGGTGTCGGCCGCGCCGACCCGCTCGGGGCCGTAGCTGATGAAGCCGGTGTCGCGCAGCGCGGCGAGCACGGTGTCGCGTTGGGTGTCATCGACCGGCGGGGCGTCAGGACCCGCGGTCAGCAGGGCGATGCCCAGCAGATCGCCGGCTTGCGAGCCCTGGTCGACCGTCGCGGAGTTCAGTTGTGCACCCGCCGGCACGATCGGCGAATTGACCACCGACAGCAGCTTCTCCGCGGAGTTGGCGTCGACGAACTCCTGGGTCAGTCCGATCGTTCCCGTCACGCGGCCGCCGGCATCGGTGACCAGACGTGACACCGCTTCGACGTCGTCGTCTGCGGCGTCGGGCGTGCGGAAGACCACCACCGACTTGTCCGCGAGCGCGCCACTGACGATGCGCGGAGCCATCTGTGCATCGAAATCGTTGGCTGCACTGAGCTTTTCGGTGAGCGCGTTGCGCTCGTCGGTGAGCGTGTCGATCTGGTTCTGCATCTCGTTCTTGTCGTCGCGCAGTCCCGAGAGCACAGTGTTCGACAGCAGCCCCGACCCCAGCGCGACCCCGATGGCCAGCGCCAGAAACACTGCGGCCAGGGAGATGGCATGTGAACGCAACGAGATCACGGTGGGCTCCTAGGCGACCAGGCTCTGCACCCAGAGGGTGAGCCGGTTCCAGTATTCGGCGACCCACTCCAGCACCGCCGCATCGGCGCGGGAGACCCACAATGCGGCGATCACGGCCACCAGCATCGCCAGTACCAGCAGGGCGATCGCGCCGCCGGACACCCGGCTGCGATACAGCGTGGCAACGGCTTTGGCGTCGACCAGCTTCTCGCCGACCTTGAGCCGGGTCAGGAAGGTCGACGGGTTGCTCTGCTGGCGGGTGCGGTCGAAGAACTCCTCGATCGAGGCGGTGTGTCCGACGGTGACGATCAGTGCGGCGCCGTGGTGATCACACAGCAGCAGGGCCAGGTCGGCAGCGGAACCGGCCGCCGGGAACGTCATCGCGCCCACTCCTAGGTCCTGGATGCGTTCCAGGCCGGCGGCGTGGCCGTCGGCGTCGGCGGGCAGGATCACCTGGGCGCCACAGCGCAGCACCTCGGCGCTGATCGTCTCGGGGTCACCCACGATCAGCGCGGGACGGTAACCCGCTTTGCGGAGCGTGTCGGCACCGCCGCCGACTCCGACCAGCACCGGCTGGTACTCCTTGATGAACGGCTTGAGTGCTTTGAGATCGGCTGCGGCACAGGGCTCCTCGGCTACCACTACGACATGCCGATGGGTCAGGTCGACGTCGATGTCGGGAATGCCGATGCCGTCGATCAGCAGTGGGCTCTCGCTTCGGATGAACTCGATGGTGTTGCCCGCGAAGGCTTCCAGGTGGGCGACCAGGCCCCCCTTGGCTTCCTGCATCAGTTCGTGGATATCAGCGTCGGTGCGTTCGGTGCCCAGGGCCAGGCGGCGGTCACCCGAATACAGCCCGCCCTCGTTGATCCGGATTCGGGCGCCGTCTTTGACCTTCTTGAAGACGTCGTCACCCGTCTCGTCGACCAGGGTGATGCCGTTGGCGACCAGGACCTCGGGGCCGAGGTTGGGGTAGCGGCCGGTGATCGAGGACGAGGCGTTGACCACGGCAGCCACGTTCGCCTCGACGAGGGCGTCGGCGGTGACGCGATCGAGGTCCTGCGCGTCCATCACGGCGATGTCACCGGGGCTGAGGCGGCGCAACAGTTTGTCGATGTCGCGGTCAACGCGGGCGGTGCCCGTGATACCCGGGCGTGAGCTGGCATTACGGGACAGCAACGCTGACATCTTCATGCGGCGATTCTGTCCAGTGTCAGCCGGTATGCGTCGGAGGCGCGCCGTAACAGCAGCCTCAGAAGTTTATTCTTTTCACACTAGTCACACCCTCAGGCCGGTTGCTCCCGGTCGGCGCGTGCCGCATCGAGCAGGTCCCGCGCGTGTGCGCGGCCGCTGTCGGACTCCCCGAGTCCGGCCAGCATCCTGGCCAGCTCGGCGACCCGGTCCTCGTCGTCGAGGCGTCTCACGCCACTGGACTTCGCGCGGCCGCGGCTGCCGCCCCCGCCGTCGAGGCCGGCATCGACGACCAGATGGATGTCGGCGTAGGCGGCGACCTGCGGCAGATGGGTGACCACGATGACCTGATGGGTGCGCGCCAGGCGGGCCAACCGGCGACCGATCTGCACGGCGGCACGCCCTCCCACTCCGGCGTCGACCTCGTCGAACACCATGGTCGTGCCCTCGGTGGACGCCGCCAGCACCACCTCCAGAGCCAACATCACCCGCGACAGCTCGCCGCCCGATGCGCTCTTGTTCAGCGGCAGCAGGTCCGAGCCCCGGTGGGCGGCGAAGCCGAATTCCACCGCGTCCACCCCGTCACGGCCGGCGTGCACCGACTCCCCCGACGCCAGGACCAACGGGGCGCTGTCATCGGCACGGGCGGCCAGCGGTGTCACGGTGATGCTGAACTCCGCCCCGGCCATCGCCAACCCGGCCAGCTCTTCGGTTACCGCTTTGGCCAATCCTTTGGCGGCCTTGACCCGCACCTTGGTCAGGCTCTGCGCTGCTGCGGCCACCTCACCCTGCAAGGTGTCGACCCGGCGGGCCAGCTCGGCGAGGGTGTCCTCGGACACGTCGAGCTGGACAAGCCGATCACGCGACTCCTGCGCCCAGGCGAGCACGCCGTCGATGTCGGCGGCGTATTTCTTGGTCAGCGTGCGCAGTTCGGCCTGGCGGGCCAGCTTGGTCTCCAACGCGCTGGCATCCGAGGGCAGTTCACTCAGATAGCGCCCTAGTTCCGCGGATACGTCGACCAGGACGGTCAACGCCGTGTTGAGTTGCTCGGCCAACGCTTTGAGCTCGGCATCGTTGCTCGTCTCCAGCGCCGAGCGGGCCTGCCCGACCGCGCCGGCAGCCGAGAAGCTCTCCACCGCGTCGTCGCCGTCGCCGGCCAACGCCGCGCGCGCGGTCTGCACCGCGTCGCGCACCGCGTCCAGTTCGGAGAGCCGGCGAATGTCGGCGACCAGCGCGTCGTCTTCTCCCGGTTGCGGGGCCACCGCGTCGATCTCGTCGAGCGCAAAGTGCAGACGGTCGGCCTCCTGGGCCAGTTCCCGGGCACGCCGGCGCCGATCCTCGAGGTCGCGGAGGGCGGCCAGCCAGTCGTCGCGCAGTCGGCGGTACCGGGCCAGCTGCGTGGTCACGTCGGCGAAGCGGTCCAGCGCGGCGCGTTGCTGGTCGGGCCGCATCAACCGCAGCTGGTCATTCTGTCCGTGCAGGGTCAGCAGCTCGTTGGTGAATCCGCTCAATGACTTCGCCGGGACGCTGCGACCTCCGAGGTAGGCGCGGGAGGGGCCGTCCCGGTTGACCGATCTCGCGGCGATGACGCTGCCGTCGTCGTCGCGGTCGGCACCCGAGGAGTCGAGGATCTCTTCCACCCGCGCGGTCACCCCCGCACCGAGTTCGGCTGTGGTGAAGCGGCCTTCGACGACGGCGCGGTCTGAACCCGACCTGACCTTGGTCGCGTCGGCGCGGGATCCACCGAGCAGGTGCAGCCCCGTGACGACCATGGTCTTGCCTGCGCCGGTCTCGCCGGTGAGCACGGTCAGCCCACCGTCGAATTCGGCGGTCGCGGCGCTGATGGCGCCCAGCGACTCGATGCGGATCTCGGATAGCACTACTGCCCGCGCCACCCCGTGACCGGCAACCGGAACTTGCGTACCAGGCGATCGGTGAACGGCGCGCTGTCCAGGCGGATCCACTTCAACGGTGTGGCGCACCGGGTCACTTCCAACCGTCCGCCGGCGGGAACCAGCATCTCGCGGCGGCCGTCGCAGAACACCAACGCCGCGTGGCCACCGGCCTCGATCTCGATCGCGATCGTCGCGTCCGGGCTGGTCACCATCGGGCGCGCGAACAACGCATGGGCATTGTTGGGCACCACGAGAATCGCCTCCAGGTCAGGCCAGAGCACCGGACCGCCCGCCGAGAACGCGTAGGCCGTCGACCCCGTCGGCGTCGAGACCAGCACGCCGTCGCAGCCGAACGTCGACACGGGCCGGCCGTCGACTTCCACGACGACCCCGAGCACCCCGAGGCGCGGACCCTTTTCCAGGCTGGCCTCGTTGAGCGCCCAGCCGTGGTCGAGCACCTCCCCGCCGGCGCGCACGACGATGTCCAGGGTCATTCGCTCTTCGATGCGGTAGTCACGGTTGATGACGTGATCCAGCACCGTGTCGATCGCCTCGGCCTCGGCTTCGGCCAGGAACCCGATCCGCCCCAGATTCACGCCCAGGACGGGGATTTCCACGTTGCGGGCCAGTTCGGCGGCACGCAGGAACGTGCCGTCGCCACCGAGCACCAGCACCAGCTCGCACCCTTCGGCTGCTCGCTCTTCGGCATCGACGACTTCGATGTCGATGCCGAGCGCACGCATGTCGTCGGGGGCGAGGTGCACCGGGCCGCGGTCGACGGCCTCGGCCGAGAGCACCCGCAGAGCTATCCCGTTGTCACCCAGCACCTTTTCGACGCGGCGGGCCACTTCGGTGGCGTCCTCGCGGCCGGTGTGCACGACGAGCAGAATGGTGCGGGGCGTGTCGGGTCCGGTCACTGCGGCCCCTCGTCGACAGCGCGGCGCACCGCGGCCTGCACGGCGTCATCGTGCTGTTCGGCATCACTGCGCAGCCGCAGGAAGTACTCCACATTGCCGGCGGGCCCCGGCAGCGGACTGGCCACGGCGGCCACGGCGGACCAGCCCAGTTCAGCGGCACGCCGGGCCACCGAGAGTACGGCGTCGACGCGCAACGCCGGGTCGGAGACGACGCCACCGGGCCCGACGCGGTCCCTGCCGACCTCGAACTGAGGCTTCACCATGGGAACGATATCGGCCGCCGGATCGGCGCACGCGGCCAGTGCGGGGAGCACGGTGGCCAGCGAGATGAAAGACAGGTCCGCGACGACGAGGTCGACCGGGCCGCCGATGGCCGCGGCCGCCAGCTCCCGGACGTTGGTGCGTTCCATGACGGTCACCCTCGGGTCGGTGCGCAACGCCCATGCCAGCTGGCCGTAACCGACGTCGACGGCGACGACCTCGCGGGCGCCTCGATCCAGCAATACCTCGGTGAAACCGCCGGTGGAGGCGCCGGCATCCAGACAGCGGCGCCCGCCCACCTGGATCGAGAAGGCATCCAAGGCCCCGATCAACTTGTGCGCACCCCGTGACACCCAAGTGCGCTCGTCGGAACCTTCGACCGTCAGATTCGCACTGAGCGGGATGGCCGTCGCCGCCTTGGCGGCGCGCATCCCATCGATGCTGACCCGTCCGGCACCGATCAGTTCGGCGGCCTGCTGGCGCGACCGGGCCAGTCCGCGTCGTACCAGTTCGGCGTCCACCCGAGCGCGCCGCGTCACGCGGATCAGCCCTTCTCGACCGATTCCAGCGCGCGCACCAACGCGTCGTGCGCCTGTTCCAGGCGCACGACGAGCGAATCCAGCTCGGCCGCCGGATCGGAGGAAGCAGCATCGGTGGGCTCACCCAGCAGTTCGGCGACCTGGGCGCGGATCTGGTCGGGATCGTTGGTCAT
This sequence comes from uncultured Mycolicibacterium sp., assembly GCA_964000695.1. Classification (GTDB taxonomy): domain Bacteria; phylum Actinomycetota; class Actinomycetes; order Mycobacteriales; family Mycobacteriaceae; genus Mycobacterium. Next base: position 11,939 of record CAXEZH010000345.1, read on the forward strand.
CTCGTGGTTCACGCTAGTCGATCGTGGGCGGGGCCAGCGACCACCGCTGCACGGCCTGTCGGGCCGTCTCGTCGGCGCCGGCGATCATGCCGCGGCGATCGTCGCGGTCGCGCTCGGCCGCCCACACCGCGGCGGCGACGGCGCGCACCACCGACAGGCTGTCCCCGGGGTCCTCCCCGGTGGCATGAACCGTCACCCTCGCGCCGTCGAGCTCGACCCGCCACGCCGGGTGCGGCGACACCTGCAACGTATCGGCTCCAGCGAGCAGCGCGCGCAGATCTTCGCCGAGGTAGTTGGGGCGTTCGTGCGGAACCGCCCAGATCACGTCGGCGGCTGTGTTGACTCCACACAGCACCATGAGGCTGGGAAGCTCGGCGGCGTTGGCGCCGGCGATGTCGGTGTCGAGGCGGTCACCGATCACCAACGGGGAGTGGAAGTCGCCACGAGCCAACGCATCTGACATCAGCACCGGTGACGGTTTGCCGGCCACCTGGGGTTCCACGTCGGTGGCGGTGCGCAGCGCGGCGACCATCGACCCGTTGCCGGGCAGCAACCCCCGCTCCGAGGGCAGGGTCTTGTCGACGTTGGCGGCCACCCACAGCGCCCCCGCCCGGATGGCGAGTGCCGCCTCGGCCAACTGAGCCCAGCCGGTCTCGGTCGAGTGGCCCTGCACGACGGCGACGGGTTCGTCGGCGAACTGACGCACAGGGGTCAGTCCGACGCCGCTCACCTCACCAGCCAGCGCGTCGGTGCCGACGACCAATACCCGGTCGTTCGGAGCCAGCTGATCGGCGAGCAGTCTGGCCGCGCTCTGGGCGCTGGTCACGACATCCTGCGGGCGGGCGGTGAAGCCCAGCTGGTTGAGATGCTCGGCTACCTGCGCGGCGTCTCGCGAGGCGTTGTTGGTGACGAACAGGATCCGGGAGTCCAGGCTGGCCAGCGTTTCGACTGCCCCAGGGGTCGGCTGATGCCCGCGAAACGCGGTGCCGTCGAGGTCGAGCAGCAGGCAATCATGCTGCTGGGCAAGGATACTCACTCAGGACAGCTCCGTGATGCGCTCTTCGGCATCAGTTGCACCCTCGAGATCCGCCGCCGCCGCGTGCAGGAACCACTGGAGCGCCTCCTCGGGCCTGCCCAGCGTCAGGAGCGTGTCGGCGTAGGCGTAGAACAGCCGAGCCGCGGTCTGCCCCGTGCGCGACGGATCGAGTTGCGGTGTGGACAACACCGCCAGCGCCTGCTCGTGCTGGCCAAGATCCGAACGGGCACCGGCCACGACGATGCGTAGCTCGTCGGCATCGTCACCGGTGAGCTGGGCGGCGTCGTCGCTGCGGGCGAGTTCGATGGCTCGCTCCGGGCGGCCCACCCCGCGCTCGCAGTCGGCGATGAGCGCCAACAGCGGTGAGCGACTCCCCATGCGACGTGCCGCCCGCAGTTCGGCCAGCGCCTGTGACCAGTCGCCACACTGATAGGCGGCGATGCCCACCGCCTCCCGGACAGCGGCGATACGCGTCGAGCGGGCTCGGGCAGCCCGTGCGTGCGCCAGTGCGGCTTCGGGGTCTTCGTCGAGCAACTCGCCCGCTGCTACCAGGTGTCGAGCGACGAAGTCGGCGGTGCTGCGGTCCAACGTCGTCAGTTCGCGGCGCACCTCGGGCGCGAGCTGCCGGGCCTCGATCTCGGCGGGGATCGGCGGTGCGCCGCTGCCGGATTGCTCGTTGTGCTGGGGTTGCGCGGGGCGGGCCCGCTGCGGACCGGAATGCCGCGGCGCCGAGCGCTGATCGCGCCGGGGCCCCGGCCGGCCGCCGTCGGACCCGCGGTGCGGTCTGCGGTCGCTGCGGCCGCCCTGGTTGTCGTTGGGCACGGGGAAAAGGATACGGGCTCGGCGGATGGGCTCACAATTGCCGAATTGCGCGGCGAAATTTCGATGGCGAAAAGAATCGGAAAAAGGAAACTGCGGGCTGAATGTATTGCTGCCGTATTTGGGGTGCACGAATGGCCGGTGCCCCCCAACTGTGTTGGGGGGCACCGGTTTTAAGGTGTGTTCGGCGGTGTCCTACTTTTCCACCCGGGTGGGTAGTATCATCGGCGCT
>CAXEZH010000346.1:0-3064 GCA_964000695.1 uncultured Mycolicibacterium sp.
ATCACGACATCGGCTGCCGCAGCAGCCTTCTCGAAGCGCTCCGGCCGATCCGCCGGGCAGAACAACCACCCCGGCCCGGCCACCACCGTCATCGGTTGTCCTCCTGCGGGCGTTTGCGCACCATGGTCTTGCGCGACGCCGTGGCCACGACGTCACCGTGCTGGTTGCGGCCGGTGTGTGCGAAAGTCACGATCCCCTCGCCCGGGCGGCTCTTGGACTCACGTTTGTCGGTGACCTCGGTTTCGGCGTACAGCGTGTCCCCGTGGAAGAGCGGCTTGGGGAAGGCCACCTCGCCGAAGCCCAGATTGCCGACGATGGTGCCCTGGGTCAGCTGCGCCACCGACAGACCCACCAACGTCGACAGCGTGAACATCGAATTGACCAGCCGCTGGTTGAACGGTGGCAGCGCATCGGCGAACGCGGCGTCGAGGTGCAGCGCCTGGGTGTTCATCGTCAGCGTGGTGAACAGGACGTTGTCGGCCTCGGTGATCGTGCGGCCGGGCCGATGTTGGTACAGCACACCGGTTTCGAACTCCTCGAACCACAGCCCGCGCTGGGTTACGAGCCTCTTCTCGGATTCGTCGGTCACAGTCCGAGCTCCCGGCCGATGAGCATCAACTGCACCTCGGTGGTGCCCTCGCCGATCTCGAGGATCTTGCTGTCGCGGTAGTGGCGTGCCACGGCGTACTCGTTCATGAAGCCGTAGCCGCCGAAGATCTGGGTGGCGTCGCGCGCGTTGTCCATCGCGGCCTCGCTGGCCACCAGCTTCGCGATCGCGGCCTGCTTCTTGAACGGCTTGCCCGACAACATCAACGCGGCTGCGTCGTAGTAGGCGGCGCGCGCGACATGTGCCCGGGTCTCCATCCGCGCGATCTTGAAGGCGATGGCCTGGTTGGCCCCGATCGGGCGGCCGAACGCCTCGCGCTCTTTGGCGTACCTGACGCTCTCGTCGACGCAGCCCTGGGCCGCGCCCACCGACAGCGCGGCGATCGCGATGCGGCCTTCGTCGAGGATCCGCAGGAAGTTGGCATAGCCGCGACCGCGCTCACCGAGCAGGTTCTCCTCGGGCACGCGGACGTCGTCGAAGCTGAGCGGATGGGTGTCCGAGGCGTTCCAGCCGACCTTGTTGTAGGCCGGTTCGGCGGTGAAGCCCGGCGTCGGGACCGGCACCAGGATCGAGGAGATCTCCTTCTTGCCGTCCCGCTCGCCGGTGACCGCGGTGACGGTGACCAGCTTGGTGATGTCGGTGCCGGAGTTGGTGATGAACTGCTTGGAGCCATTAATGATCCAGCTCGACCCGTCCAGTTTCGCGGTCGTCTTCGTCGCGCCGGCGTCGCTGCCTCCGCCGGCCTCGGTCAACCCGAACGCACCCAGCGCCTTACCCGAGGCCAGCAACGGCAACCACTGCTGCTTCTGCTCGTCGGTGCCGAATCGGTAGACCGGCATCGCGCCGAGCGACACGCCCGCTTCCAGGGTGATCGCGACGCTCTGGTCCACCTTGCCGAGCTCTTCCAAGGCCAGGCACAGCGCGAAGTAGTCACCCCCCATGCCGCCGTACTCTTCGGGGAACGGCAGACCGAACAGGCCCATGTCGGCCATCCCGGCGACCACCTCGTAGGGGAACGAGTGCTCTTCGTCGTGCTTGGCCGCCACCGGCGCCACCACGGTCTGCGCGAAGTCGCGCACGGTCTTGGCCAGCTGCTCGTAGTGATCGGGAAGCGTTCCGGTCGCCAGGAATTCAGTCATGATCTAGGGCTCCTCGGTTGCGGTTATCCGGGCCAGAAGCTGACCCACCTTCACCTGCTCGCCCGCGGCGACGAGCAGTTCCACCGCGCCGTCGACCGGGGCGGTCAGTGTGTGTTCCATCTTCATCGCTTCCACGGTGACGACCACCGTGCCCGCGGTGACCGTGGCGCCGTCCTGCACCGCGACGGCGACCACCGACCCGGGCATCGGGCTGGTCAGTTCGGCGTCGCCGCTGTGCGCGTCGTCGGGACGCACCGGCGCCTCGCGCACCTCCTCGACCATCGTCGTGCGCCCCCCACCGGCCAGCCACACCTGGCTGCCAGCGGCTGCCACCAGATACTCGGTGCGCAGGCCATCGAGGGTGACGGCGAGCCGATCACCGTCCGACGACACGGTCAGTGACCGCGGCTGCCCGCCTTCGACGGTGGCAGTCGCGTCCTGCGGGCTGCCGGTCAGCCAGACGTGATCGGTGCGCTCGCCGGCCCGCAGCCGGAACGGCGTCGACGCCGGTCCACCGATGCGCCACCCCGACGGGATCGCCCAGGCGCTCGCCGGCTGGGCGGGCCAGGACCGCAGCCACCGGTAGGCCGCAGCCGCGATCATCTCGTCGTCGCGAGCCGGCATGGCCGCGAAGTCCGGGGCGCGCCGGTCCAGCAGCCCGGTGTCGAGGCGACCCGCGACGACGTCGGAGTCGGCGAGCAGAAAACGCAGGAACTCGATGTTGGTGGTCAGTCCGAGGACCGCGGTGTCGGCCAGCGCGATGTCCAGCGCTCGCAACGCCTGCGGCCGGTCGGCGGCATGGGCGATCACCTTGGCCAGCATCGGGTCGTAGTCGCTGCCGACCACCACGCCGTCGGCGAGGCCCGAGTCGACCCGGACGCCGGGCCCCCGGGCGTCGCGGACGGCCAGCACCGTTCCCCCGGTGGGCAGGAATCCCTGCGCCGGGTCCTCGGCATACACCCGGGCCTCGATGGCGTGCCCGATCAATCGGACGTCGTCCTGCGCGAGCGGCAGCTTCTCCCCCGCTGCCACCCGCACCTGCAGCTCGACCAGGTCGAGCCCGGTGACCATCTCGGTCACGGGGTGCTCGACCTGCAGGCGGGTGTTCATCTCCATGAAGAAGAACTCGTCGGGCCGGTCGGCGGACACGATGAACTCGACGGTGCCCGCGCCGGTGTAGTCGACGCTGCGCGCGGTGTCGCAGGCGGCTGCGCCGATCCGGGCCCGGGTCGCCGCGTCCAGCAGCGGGGAGGGCGCCTCCTCGATCACCTTCTGATGCCGGCGTTGCAGACTGCATTCCCGTTCACCGAGATGCAAC
>CAXEZH010000347.1:0-24015 GCA_964000695.1 uncultured Mycolicibacterium sp.
CTGGCCAGCGCTGCCGGAGCCACGCTCAGTGTCGGCGACGGCGACCACGTCCGGGATCTGGCCCGCCTGGCCTGGGCCCTGCAGGGTGACCCGACGACGGTCACGGTGCCGATCGGCGAGTTCACCGAGAACGGCTCGGGATCGATCGTGGTGTGGGACAGCGACGCCGCGCAGCGACTGTTCGGCGCCCTCGCCTCGGACTCCCCGGTGCCCGGCGACCTCCTCGAATCGGGCACACCCTGAGTTCAGCAAACTCTTTGTCGGGTTGTGCGCACCGTCACAGTGGCGACCCTTACTTAGGAAACGCTCGCCTGCATTAGGCCCACCTCAGTCAAAAATAGTTGCTGAGCAGGGATATTCTGCAACGCATGACGAACCTCGCAGTCGACCGCACACTGGACTCAAAGTTTCACCAGCTTGTACAGGACCAGATCGGCAGCGAACTCGGCGCGTCCAATCAGTACCTCGCCATCGCTGTCTACTTCAACGCCGAGGACCTGCCCCGGTTGGCGGCACTCTTCTATCGCCAGTCGGTCGAGGAACGCAATCACGCGATGATGCTGGTGCAGTACCTGCTCGACCGCGATCTGCCGGCTGAGATCCCCGCCCTCGAGCCGGTTCAGAACACCTTCGCCGCGCCGCGGGAGGCGCTCGCGTTGGCGCTCACGCTCGAACGCGCGGTCACCGACCAGATCAGCCGCCTCGCGGCCACCGCCCGCGACGAGGGCGATTACCTCGGCGAACAGTTCATGCAGTGGTTCCTCAAGGAACAGGTCGAAGAGGTCGCGCTGATGACGACCCTGCTGCGGATCGCCGAACGGGCCGGTACCGATCTGTTCCACCTCGAGGACTTCGTGGCGCGCGAGGTGTCGGCACCGGCCGCAGATCCCACCGCACCGAGAGCAGCCGGCGGCGCGCTCTAGTCGCGGCCCGCCCCGGTCAACCCGTTCTGCAACCAGCTTTTGGTGCGGCCCGGGTGGTTCGTGGCCACCCACGCCACCCCGAGATCCCGGCAGTACTGCACGTCCTCGTAATGGTCGACGGTCCAGCAGTACAACGCGCGCCCCTGCGCTGCGGCGCGATCGACCAGTTCGGGATGCTCACGCAGCGTCGCGATCGACGGTCCGACGGCGGTGGCTCCGACCGTCGTCGCTGCGCTGCCCCCCAGGTAGCGGGAGGTGTCCCCGAGCAGCACGGTCGGCAGTAGCGGCGCCGCCCGGCGGATCCGCCACACCGCCGCGGCAGAAAATGACATGACCACCGCGCGTGACAGATCCGCCGAGGCGGGTGAGGCGATGCCGTAGCGGTGCAGCAGGGCCAGCACCTTGCTCTCCACCAGCGCGCCGTAGCGGACGGGGTGCTTGGTCTCGATGAACATCTTCACGGGGCGGTTCCAGTCGAGCACCAACGAAACCAGGTCGTCGAGGGTGAGCAGCCCGGTGTCCCCGTGGCTGCCGTCCGCACGCCAACTCGGGTGCCACGACCCGTACTCCAGATTCCGCAGTTCGGCCAACGTCATCTCGCTGACCAGCCCGCTACCGGTCGAGGTCCGGTCCAGGCGACGGTCGTGGACGCATACCAGGTGCCCGTCCCTGGTCAGCCGGACATCACACTCGACACCGTCGGCCCCTTCGGCCAGGGCGCGCTCGTACGCCGCACGCGTGTGTTCGGGGCGGTCCGCTGACGCGCCGCGGTGCGCCACCACGAACGGATGGTTGCCGACCGTCGGGCCCGGGCTCATACCGCTATGCTGCCGGGTCTTGCCCTTCGGGCTCAACCGCACGCGCGGAACGGGAGTCTTTCGGGTTCGGCGGTTCGGCGGCCACCATGACCCACCGGTGGGCGGGTTTCTCCACCGGCTGGCGTTCGAAACCGAGGAAGACCTGCAACGCCAGCAGCACCGCGGCCATGCCGAACAGATAGGCGACGATGGTCGCCATTGTGTTGTCCGCGATTCCTTGGGCGTCGGTGGTGAACGCCGTCGCCGTCGAGAAGGCCGAGACAGCCGTGGCAACCACCCAGATCAGCCACCACACCACGATCGGCCGGCGAAGCCACCGATGCCTGGCTTCCACGTCGGCCAGCTCGATGACGAAGGTCGGCGCCCAGGCCAGGTTGAGCACCGGGATCAGACAGCCGGCCCGCAGCGCCCACGTCGGTCGTGGGTCCTGCTGACCGCGGTGCGCGTAGGCGGCGGCCCGCCGGGCGATGAGCCAATTGGTCAACACCACCGCGCTTGCCACGACCAGGAAGGCGGCCAGGACACTCACCGCGACCCCGCCCCACGTCGCCGCCCCGGCGACCCAGGGATTCAACAGGACACTGCGGTTGATGATGAGCAGCACGTAGCGCACCAGGTGCACGAATGCCGCAGCGCCCAGCACCGCAACGGTCGCGAGCAAGACCTTGCGCACCGCGGTCCCAGAGGGACCCGAGCGCGCCACCTGCTTCTCTTCGGGGGTGTCGAAATACTCGACCAGGCCCCATCGCGGAATGCTCAGATACCGCGGGGTCGGGCCCAGGTCGCGGCGGCGACTGCGGGGCGGCGGCGGAGCGCCGGGACGTACCGCCACCCATCGGTAGCCGGCGGGAAGTGGCGGGCCGGTGCGGCGCGGGCCCGGCTGCGGCGACCCGGCCTGCGCGGGCGGGCCCCACTGCGACTGGGGTGCGGCACCCGACGGCGCAAGCAACGTGCCGTGGCAGCGGGGACACCACACCCGCTGCTTGTCACGGACGTTCCACCGCGTCCCGCACTGGGAGCAGACCTGGATCACCGGACCAGCCTAGTGGCGGCCCGGCCGGGCGTCAGAAACGTCGGTGGGCCAACGAACGGATCCTGCGACGGAGCGCGCGTCACACACTCCCGGCGTTCCCGTCGTCGGTGACCACCGGACGTCCAGCCTCGACCCAGCTGAGCATGCCGCCGGAGACGTTGACCGGTTCGAATCCGTTCCGGGCCAGGTATTGGGCGACGCGCTGCGACCGGCCGCCCGCGTGGCACACCACGAACAACTGGGCTTCGGTGTCGATCTCGGCCATGCGGGCCGGCACCTCGCCCATCGGGATGTGCTGCGCGCCGGGCGCGTGCCCACGCTGCCACTCGTCGTCTTCTCGCACATCGAGGAGCACCACGGTGTCGTCGAACGTCGTGGGCACATCGCCGATAGCTGCCTGGGGCACCGTTGCGTCGTCCATACCTCTCATGCTGACACGGGTCGAATGGCCCGGACGACGGACCTCATCGGCGCGTCGACCGGGGGCAGCAATGTGGACGCTATCCACAGTTTCCACAGGTTCATCCACAGGCCGGGCTACCGGCCTCACCCGCCGTGAGCCGCCCAGTCGGGGCGGTGGCGAGGGTTTTCTGTGGACAAGTCCGGCCCGCGACGCGGGTGTGATCAACAGGGCTGGGCGAATGCGAGCGAAATCGCTCGCTGCGCTAACTATTCGCTACGCTGGCGCTCAGCAGTCTGTGCCCGATTTCTCAGCAGCGAACAGCTGGGGTTATGATCGGCGTCACACGAGTGGCATGTGACAGATCTCACTGGGGGAGGTATTACAGCGTGCAGGTGAAGGACCTCTGATGGCGTCGTCGACGGGCTCCGGCCCCGCGTTCCGGCCATCCGAATGGCAATCGGCGTCGCGCGTCTACACCCGCAGTCAGCTGATGGCCTTCCTGCGCGCGGGCATCATCGCGCTGATTCTGCTCGGCGTCCTCGCGCTGATCGTCCTGTACTGACGCTCCTCCGTCAGTGCCGTCGCTCCCCCGGTGCACGCGCCGTCCAGATCACCACGTAGGACCCCGCCGCGGACACCCAGCCCAGTTCGTGTGAGTCGACCGCACCGCGCGCGTCGGGATTGTCGGACCGGAACTCGAAGAGTGCTCTGCGGCCGTTGCCGTAGACCGCCGAGACCCGTTTGACCAGCCAGCGGGTGGACCGTCGAGGGTCGCGGAACAACCGCAGCTGTCCCACCTTCGGAGCGCCGAGACGCACCGCCAACAATCCGTCGCCGGGGTGCAGCGCCGGACGCATCGAGTCCTCGGCGACGACGAAACGACGCAGCGGCCAGCCGGATCGCCTCGGACCCCACCCATGGTTTCGCCGCATGCCGTAAGGGTAAGTTAGGACCATGCTGCATCGACTTTTCGCCAACTCAGAACCCGCCCATGCCCACTGCGATCTGTACTGCGGCGTCTATGACCCCGCGCAGGCCAAGATCGAGGCGCTGTCGTGCCTCAAAACGCTGCAGAAGTACCACGACTCGGATGACGAGCACTTCAAGACGCGCGCCATCCTCATCAAGGAGCAGCGCGCCGAAGAGGTCAAGCATCACCTGATGGTGTTGTGGGCCGACTTCTTCACCAAGGATCACTTCGAGCAGTTCCCGAACCTGCACCAGCTGTTCTGGGACGGCGTGCACGGCGCGGGCGACGTCAAGAAGTCGCTGGACGTGGCTGTCGCCGAGAAGCTGCTCGCCACCATCGACGAGATCGCCGACATCTTCTGGCAGACGGAGAAGGCCAAGGGAATGGGCGTCTACCCGCCCGCCTGACCGCGGATCCGTCCCCCGGGCATCAGGAACCCGGCCCAGTCTTCGGACGGGGCCGGGTTCGTTGTTTCCGGCCTGTTTGCGCCCGCTTTGGTCGGCGTTAGCAGTCGTGTCCTCTTGCGTGCCAGCCAGGACCTACCGCATTCTGAGCTCATCGACCCACAGGCGTGTCGGGCCACAGCTCTGCGATGCCGGGAGGCGAGATGGATTTCGGGTCCGGGCGGGCGATCGAGATCGCCCCGTTCCATTCGCGCGGGTCTCTCAAGGGTTTCGTGGTGTCCGGGAGGTGGCCGGACTCGACCAAGGAGTGGGCGCAGCTCCTGATGGCCGCGGTGCGGGTTGCCTCGCTACCCGGATTGCTCTCCACCACAACGATTTTCGGGGTGCGAGAGGAACTCCCCGAGGAACCCGAACCCGGCACCGTCGGGCTCGTTCTCGCCGAGGGCACCGTGGTCGGCGATGCCGCGGTCGGCCCGGGCCATTTCGCCCAGCGCCAGCCACCGGCGTTGATGATGCTGCATCCACCTTCCGAGACGACACCCTCACTGCCGGAGTGCAACGGCGCCGCGTCGGGATGTGTGCTGCTGCCCGGATTACCTCATCTGGGTCTGGAGCACCGTGCGGCGTGGGTGGAGGCCGAGTCGGACGGCACGGTCACATCGATGGTCAGCCGCGTCGGCGTCGACCCCATCAGCCACCCCGACACCGCCATTCTCGCGATGCTGCTCGCCGCCTGAGGGTGTTCTCATCAGCAACTTCCGGCTACCCGAAGTGACATTTCGGCTCGTCGAAATCGCCTTCAGGAGTGGCGGTCTCAAGCATCCGCGGCTAGGGTCGGTGTCATCAGCGAAGGGGAGTAGCCCCCAATCGTCGAGTCGACATACTGGCGTGAGCCCGGCCGGCGAACCACCTCGAGCGCGTGGTGGGCGAGACCTTCGACCGTGATCCGCCGGTGCTCAACGCATCCGGTGGGCGACGCGTCGGAAGGTTTCGTCCGTGTTCACTGCAGTCCTGGTCAGTTTGGCCGTCGTGTTCGTCGCCGAGCTCGGTGACAAATCCCAGCTGATCACCATGACGTACTCGCTGCGTCACCGGTGGTGGGTGGTGCTCTCCGGAGTCGGCATCGCCGCGGTTCTCGTGCACGGCCTGTCGGTGGCCATCGGCCACTTTCTGGGCATGACCCTGCCTCAGCGCCCGATCGCGGTCGCCGCGTCACTGGCCTTCCTGATGTTCGCGATCTGGACCTGGCGCGATGCCCGCCGCGATGAGGACGACGAGGAGCCCCGGGTCGCCGAACCCCGGTTCGTGGTGTTCGCCATCGTGTCCTCGTTCGTCCTGGCCGAACTCGGGGACAAGACGATGCTGGCGACGGTCGCGCTGGCCAGCGACCACAACTGGGCCGGCGTCTGGGTCGGCGCCACGATCGGGATGGTGGCCGCCGACGGGGTCGCCATCGTGGTCGGACGGATGATGCACAAACGGCTCCCGGAGCGGTTTCTGCATTACCTGGCCAGCGTGCTGTTCCTGATTTTCGGGCTGTTCATGTTCGTCAACGGCGTGCTGGGCCTCCCAGGGTTGGCGACCGCCGTGGCCGCCGCCACCGGTGGTATCGCCGCGCTGGTGGCCGTGACCACGTGGATCCGGCGCCGACGGACCGCCCCACAGTCGGCGCCGGAGTCTGCCTCGGTGGACGCCGACTCCGCCGCCGCCCGCGATGCCACTGGCTACTGACAGTTTCCGCACCTGCGCGACGTCTCCGCGCGCCTACAGTTACGCCTGCGACATGGCGTGAAGCTGCGGCGCCGGGCACCCGATCAGCCGATGTACAACAACTGACCAGCAAACTTTACGCTTCGTATGACTCCGGTCCGTGACCGTTGCCGGCGGAAACAGCGGGGTGCACGTCGAGGACGAGTGTGAAATTGGCGGGCGACTAATAGCTACGCTCCCGTTAGTATTTGCTTGACAGCACTGCAGCCACGCGGTGCGAAGTGCACGCGGCGGCACCGCTCGGGGAGGTCGGAACGGGGTCGCGGTGCGAGTCCGGTGATCTTTTACCTGGTTTGCACTTGGTTGTGCAGACAACTGTCGCTACGATGATCAGCAAATACGCCGCCCCGATGTACCGCTCGTCTTTCTGTGGAGGTCACACCCATGAGCAACACGTTCGCCGCTCGCCTCAATCGACTGTTCGACACCGTCTACCCGCCCGGACGTGGCCCGCACACCTCTGCCGAGGTGATCGCAGCGCTCAAGGCCGAGGGCGTCACGATGTCCGCGCCCTACCTCTCGCAGCTGCGTTCCGGCAACCGAACCAACCCGTCTGCGACGACGATGACCGCGCTTGCCAACTTCTTCCGGATCAAGCCCGCCTACTTCACTGACGACGAGTACTACGAGAAGCTCGACAAGGAGCTCACGCTGCTCGCCGGGATGCGGGACGAAGGCGTTCGCCGAATCGCGGCCCGCACGGTCGGGTTGTCCGCCGAAGCCAAGCAGGACATCGTGCAAAAGGTGGACGAACTGCGCCGCCGGGAGAACCTCACCGATTAGCCTGTCGGCGGTGCCGGGGGAGGTATCGGCGAACCGCGGCTCACTGCGGTGCCGACTGCCGGTCGGAACCTCCTTCTCCGCGGGCGCACTGCCGGTACTGGTCGGCGATCTCGAGAATCCACTCCCGGTCGGAGTACGAAGGCGGCTGGCGTAACCACGCGAGCCCCGGGAACGCCGCACGCCCGGCGTCCGTCTCGCCGTCACGACCCGCGCAGATCCAGGAAGCGATCGCCGCGGCCTGCTCACCCGGCGGCACCTGCGGTGAATCCTCGGAGTCGTCGGAAACTGCGCTGTCGTCGCGAGGTTCATCGGGGTCGGCCGCCGAGCCGACGCTGTCGACCCGTCGCAACGCGCTGCGCGCGGCCGTGGCCTCCAGGAACAGGGCGTCAGAGATCAGCGACATCCGCTCGGCGACGCGGAACACCAGCGGACCGCGGGGCCGTACCCCGATACCGACGTCGGGATGGCGGCGGCCCAGTTCGTCGAGCAACGGCCCGATGACGCGCAACTCCCGGCGAGCCCCGAACCAGTCCTCCAGGCTGGGCAACAGCGAGCCCGCGGCGACCACCAGCATGGCGCAACCCAGCAGGGTGGCCGCGGCGCCGACACCGACCAGGCCGGTGGTGCCGACCGCACGCAGCACGAAGAACGCCAGAGCCAGCGCGATCAGCACGATTCCGACGGTGAAGACGAACAGGGCGCGACCGCGCCGGGTGCGGTTGGAATGCCGTAGACCGGCCCACACCACCAGGCTCAGGGCGAGCAGGACATACAGCAGCGGCAACAACCACGGCAGGGCGGTGCCGTCCGAGCCGAGGTTTCGTCGCAGGTATTCCTGCGGGGCCATCTCGGGCTGGCGGCCCGCGGCGAAGAACACCGCCAAACTGACCACGGCGATGACCGCGGCCACGCCGTATTGGGCGAGCGCGATCTTGCGGATGGCGGCCGCACTGCGAACAGACGACACCGACGTGATCATCACGCAGCTACCGGCCGCGCAGCCGATCAACGCGACCTGACTCAGGCCGACGGAGATGTTGGGCCAACGCAGCACGGTGTCGATCAACAGAGTCAGAGGTGGCCAGTTCAGGGCCGCGACGGCGCCGAGGCTGCCCAACGCCACGATCATCGCCGTACTCACCAGCGACTGCTTGTTGACCAGCGCCCAGCCGATACGCAGGCCGGTGGCCAGTCCGAGCAGGCCGGCGATCACCCAGATGATCAACCAAACGCCTCTCCGAGGCGCACCTGGACGATCGAGGACCGGTCGGACGGCAGTCGGCCCAGCCGATAGATCAGCAGCGCGGCGAAATCCTCGGCCTCCTGCTCGGCGTCCTCGCCGCTGGGCCCCATACAGCCGGTGCGCTGATTGAGCATGTAACCGATCAGGTCAGACGTCGCAAGCTCGGTGCTCTCCTGAGCCGCCTGGGTGATCGAGATCCCCTCGTGCCCGAGCACCAGATGCCCGAGTTCGTGGGCGAGGGTGCGGTCCCAGGCGGGTAGCCCGCGCTGGATCAGGAAGACGTCGTGATCGCTGTACTGGCGCCACTGACCACAGACGCCGGGCGGCAGATCGGCGTGTGCGATGTCGATTGTGCGGCCGCGACTGTCGCTGACGGCCTCCACGAGTCGCGTCAGCGAGACCTCACCATGGCGCGGCGCCAGTGCGAGCACATCATTGACCGCGCGGGTCACCACACGACTCGCTGGCATGCGTTCCCCTCTCCCTCGTCGGCCCTGCTCCGTTCAGCTCCCCGGCTGGTTCATGAACCGTGCGACCCCACTGGGCCGCACCACATGCCCCGCCTTGGCCTGCCGGTACCCTACTAATCCCCCCGCCCCGGTGAGTACGAGAAGGCCCGCCAGACCCGGTAGTGCCAGCGCCGCGATCTGCGAAACACCGGCGGTGCGCAGGTACTCCGCATATCCCACCCGGTAGGACGTCGCCGGCATCGTGACGTTGCTGCCCGCCGAGGCAGGCAGAGGTTGCCGAGCGCGGGGCGGCGCAGCGGTCGCCTGCCGCGGCGCCGCGGGCAACCCCGCGACCCCACCGCCGGCGGCTGCGCCGCCGGCCGCCGGTCCCGCCACCGGCCCGGGTCCCACGGCGACGGGCGCCGGAACGATCAGTGGCATGTTCACCGGCGCCCCGGCCGCCGGGATCCCCACCCCGGGCACCACATCCAGCACATCCGGGTCAGGCGGTTCCTGGATCGGCGGCACCACTTCGGGCGGCTGTGCACCACCGAGAGGCGGGCGCAGCACCGGCGGCCCCATCGGAGCGCCCCCGCCGTAACTTCCGTCCGAGCCGGTCGAGTCCTCGACGGGCTCCTCGGGGTCGGGCTGCGGCCACGGCCACGGCCAGCCACCGTGTCCGCAGTCGTCGTCGTCAGCGCAGCAAGGCGGGCGGGGGCCGGCGTCCTCGCCCTCCTTGTCGATCGAGCCCTCCGTGTCGATCGAGCCCGCCTCGCCCTCGTCGGCCTCGCCCTCGTCGGCCTCGGCCTCGGCGTCCACGTCCGGCGCATCCGCGACGTCCCGCTCATCGGGATCATCGAGGGTGTCCGGGTCGTCCTGGTCGCCCCCGCCGGCGCGAACGTCGCGGTCCCTCGAGTCGCCGTCGTCGCCGCTGTCGCTCGCCCGGCTACCGGTCGTCGACGACGCGGCGCCCCCATCGCCGGACTCCTCGCTCGCCGACGAGCCCGAGTCGGCTGAGGCGGTCGCCACGGCGGGTGCGCACACAACAAGCCCAGAGGCCACCAGGCAGGCTGCCGCCGCGACGCGCGTACGCGAACCCACCTCGTCACCACCCCTTGAGGCATGGCGCCCCGTCCGACCCGATGATGTGTCGATTCTCGCACAATCGTCTCAGCTGGTTTGCTGAGAACGACATTCCGGCCGGGGGTCGGGGCGCGGACACGCCCGGCTGCACTGACCGCTAGGGTTGGTCGTTGTCACCGTCGGTTCGGTGGCGACGACGTGCCGATGACATGACGGGAGGCCGCTGGGATGGGTCTGTTCACGCGACGTAAATCCCGCGCCACCCGAAGGGCGGAAGCCCGGGCGATCAAGGCCAAGGCCAAGCTCGAAGCCAGACTGTCGGCGAAGAACGACGTCCGCCGCTTCAAGGCCGAGCAGAAGGCCCAGGCGCGTGCCCTCAAGGCTCAGCTCCGCGCCCAGCGCGAGAGTGACCGCTCTGCGCTCAAGGTTGCTGAGACCGAGCTCAAGGCGGTTCGGGAGGGCAAACTGCTCTCGCCCACGAAAATTCGCCGAGCGCTCACCGTGTCACGTTTGCTGGCGCCGATCCTGGTTCCGCTCGCCTACCGGGCATCCATCGCGGCGCGGGGCCTGATCGACGAACGCCGCGCCGACCGGCTGGGGGTGCCGCTCACCCAACTCGGGCAGTTCTCCGGTCACGGCGCGCACCTGTCGGCCCGCATCGCCGGCGCCGAACAGTCCCTGCGAACCCTGACAGAGAAGAAGCCCAAGGACGCCGAGACCAAGCAGTTCGTCGCGGCGATCACCGAACGCCTCAACGATCTGGCGGCTGCGGTCACCGCTGCCGAGCGCATGCCGTCCGCCCGGCGTCGCGCCGCCCACGCCTCGATCACCGAACAGCTCGACGGCATCGACGCCGACCTGATGGCCCGCCTCGGTGTGGGCTGAGGGCCGGTGACCCGCCTGCTCGGACTTGCGGCCGTCGCGACCCTCGCGTTCGGCCTGTCTGCCGTCGCGGTGACCTCCGCCGGCCCGGCGTGGTCGCACGCCACGCTCGTCTCCAGTAGTCCCGCCGACGGTGAGCAGGTGCCGGTGCCGCCGTCGCAGGTGAGCGCGACGTTCAACGAGCCGATGCAGACCCAGTTCGCGGCCATGACGCTCATCGGCCCCGACGGCGGCCAGTACGGCGCCGGTGAGCCGGCCGTCGATGACACCGTGATCAGTGTCGCGGTGCGCCCCGGAGGGCCCGCGGGTGACTACACCGCGAACTACCGGGCGACGTCCGCCGACGGGCACGTCGTGTCGGGGTCCTGGACCTTCCGGGTGCTGGCCGCAGCGCCGACCACGGACAACCCTGCACCCACCGGAACCCCCGCATCCACCGACACCGCCGCACCCACCGACACCTCCGGAGACGGCGGGACCCCGGTGTGGCCGTTCGTCGCGGCCGCGACCGCGGTCGTCGCAGCCGGCGCACTCTGGGCGGTCCGGCGCCAGTCGTGACCCCAGCGCTGGCATGATGGGGTCCACTGCCGCGTGCCTACACACTCGAAGGAGCAGCGACATGGCAGATCAGCCGGATCGGCCCGACGACACCCCGGACGCCGTGCCGCCAGCTCAGCCACCCGCCGCCAAGAAGGCCGACCCGGCGAAGAAGACGCCGGCCAAGAAGGCCCCGGCGAAGAAAGCCGCCGCGAAGAAGACGCCGGCCAAGAAGGCCCCCGCCAAGAAAGCTCCGGCGAAGAAAGCCGCGGCCAAGAAGGCACCGTCCGCGCCGGCGATCGCGAAGACCAACGGCGATCTCGCCTCGGCCGCCGAGGCGGCCGCCGCGCAAGCCAAGTCGACCGTGGCCAGCGCCAGCGACGCCGTGTCCAACCCGCCGGTGCCCCAGCCCGACCGTGACGATTCGCCGGTGAAACCGATCGCGGCGGCGTTGATCACCGGCCTGTTGGCGGTGGTTGTGGTGCTGTGGGTGGCACGGCGCGGTGGCGACGACTGAAATACTGTCGAGGTGACATCGACACCGCGCCCGCAACCGCGTCCCACCGCCGACCTGGTCGACGACATCGGTCCGGATGTGCGCAGCTGTGACCTGCAGATGTTCCAATACGGTGGCCGCCCGCAATTCGCCGGACCGATCACCACGGTGCGCTGTTTCGAGGACAACGCTCTGCTCAAGTCCGTGCTGTCGGAGCCCGGCGACGGCGGGGTGCTGGTCATCGACGGTGACGGCTCGTTGCACACCGCGCTGGTCGGCGACGTGATCGCCGACCTGGGCCGCTCAAACGGGTGGTCGGGTCTGATCGTCAACGGCGCGGTCCGGGATGCCTCGACGCTGCGCACCCTCGACATCGGCATCAAGGCGCTGGGCACCAACCCCCGCAAGAGCGCCAAGACCGGTGCGGGCGTGCGCGACGAGGCCGTCGAGTTCGGCGGGGTCGTCTTCGCTCCCGGCGATGTCGCCTACAGCGACGACGACGGGATCGTGGTGGTGACGCCGGACTGAGCCGGCGCCACCGGATCGATCACGCAGACGTCGAGGTCACCGGGGCGCGATGCCGGGAGAAGGCCAGCGCCTCGTCGTCGACCTTGCCGCGCCGGATCAGCTGCAGATCCAGCAGGTAGTTCTGCTTGAGCCGCCACGGCGCCCGCGAGCCGGACTTGGGCAGGTAGTCCAGCGCGCGCAGCACGTAGCCGGGCGTGAAGTCCATCAGCGGGCGCTCGTCCACGCTGTTGCCCGGGTGGGTGGGCTCGACGGTGTCGTAGCCGTGGTCGTCCATGTAGTTGATGACGCGGCAGAAGAACTCCGAAACCAGATCGGCCTTGAGCGTCCACGATGCGTTCGTGTAGCCGATGGTGAACGCCATGTTCGGCATGCCGGTCAGCATCATGCCCTTGTAGGCCATCGTGTCGTTCAGCTCGATCGGCTCGCCGTTACGCGAGATGGTCGCGCCGCCGAAGAGCTGGAGGTTCAGGCCGGTGGCGGTGACGATGATGTCGGCGTCGATGTGCTCGCCCGAGTTCAGCTGGATGCCGGTCTTGGTGAAGCGCTCGATGGTGTCGGTGACGACATCGGCCTTGCCGGAGCGGATCGTCTTGAACAGGTCGCCGTTGGGCGCCAGGCACAGCCGCTCGTCCCACGGGTTGTAGCTGGGTCCGAAGTGCTTGTCGACGTCGTAGCCCTCGGGCAGGCGCCGCTGCGCCATCGTCATCAACGTCTTGCGCATGAAGTTCGGGAACCGGCGCGCGAGTTGGTACTGGGCGGACTGGAACACGATGCTCTTCCACCGGTTGACGACGTAGGCCGCCTTGGTGGGCAGGGTCTTGTTCATCCGCACGGTGAACGGGTCGACGTCCGGGAGCGCGCCGATGTAGGTGGGTGAGCGCTGCAGCATGGTGACGTGTCCCGCGCCGGAATCGGCGAGGGCCGGGATGAGCGTGACGGCGGTGGCGCCGCTGCCGATGACCACGACCCGCTTGCCGCTGTAGTCGAGGTCCTCGGGCCAGTGCTGCGGATGCACGATCGTGCCCCCGAACTCGTCGGATCCGGGGAACTCCGGCGAGTATCCCTGCTCGTAGTCGTAGTAACCGCTGCAGGCCATCAGGTAGGCGCAGGAGATCTCGATCTGCTCTCCGTCGCGGTCCACGCGCACGGTCCAGCGGCCCTCGGTGTCGCTCCAGTCGGCGGACAGCACGTTCTGGCGATACCGGATGTGCTTGTCGATGCCGTACTCGGCGACCGTCTCCTTGAGGTAGGCCATGATCGACGGTCCGTCGGCGATGGCTTTTTCCGAGGTCCAGGGCTTGAATCGGAAGCCCAGGGTGAACATGTCGGAGTCCGACCGGATGCCGGGGTATTTGAACAGGTCCCAGGTCCCGCCCAGATTCTCCCGGCGTTCGAGGATCACGTAGCTCTTGTCGGGGCAACGGTCCTGCAGATGCCAGGCGGCGCTGATACCGGAGATCCCGGCTCCGACGATGACAACGTCGACAAATTCGGTCATGGCGTCAAGTTATCAACACGGTGTCGACCGGGTCAACACCCTGTTGATTATCTCGACACCGTGTAAAGTCTCGCTGGTGACCGTCAGCCCGAGCCGCCCCGCGCGCGCCCGCCGTGCCGCGCGCCCGTCTGGCGACGACCGCGAACTCGCCATCCTGGAGACCGCCGAACGTCTCCTCGAAGACCGGTCCCTGGCCGAGATCTCGGTCGACGATCTGGCCAAGGGTGCGGGCATCTCCCGACCGACCTTCTACTTCTACTTCGCGTCCAAGGACGCCGTGCTGCTGACGCTGCTCGAGCGGGTCATCGCCGAGGCCGACGCCGCCCTGGAGCGGCTGATCGCCGAGCGGCCGGCCGACCGGCGGGCGATCTGGCGCCAGGGCATCGCGGCGTTCTTCCAGACGTTCGGCGCACACCGCGCGGTGTGCGCGGCGACCGTGGCCGTGAAATCGGCGCACTCCGAGGCCCGCGAGCTGTGGGCGACGTCGATGCAGCGCTGGATCGACCACATCGCCGCGGTCATCGAGGCCGAACGCGCCGCCGGTGCGGCGCCGGTGACCGTGCCCGCCGTGGAGCTGTCGACCGCACTGAACCTGATGAACGAGTCGGTGATGACGGCGACGTTCGCCGGACACCAGCCGGCCATCGCCGATCACCGCGTCCTGGACAACCTGGTACACATCTGGACGACGAGCATCTACGGCCAGGCCGGCTGACCTGTCGGTGGCCGATGCGAACATGTGTTCGTGTCGACTTCCAGCTCGGCCACCATCCTGCACGCTGACCTCGACTCGTTCTACGCCTCGGTGGAGCAGCGCGACGACCCGTCGCTACGCGGACGGCCGGTGATCGTCGGCGGCGGTGTGGTGCTGGCCGCCAGCTATGAGGCCAAGGCCTACGGCGTACGCACCGCGATGGGTGGCGGCCAGGCCCGCACTCTGTGCCCCCATGCGATCGTCGTCCCGCCGCGGATGTCGGCGTACTCCAAGGCCAGCGCCGCGGTCTTCGAGGTCTTCCACGACACCAGCCCGCTCGTCGAGGCGTTGTCTGTCGATGAGGCATTCCTCGACGTGTCGGGGTTGCGACGCGTCTCCGGAACCCCGGTGCAGATCGGTGCGCGGTTGCGCGAGCGGGTGCGCGAGGAGGTGGGCTTGCCGATCACCGTCGGTATCGCGCGCACCAAGTTCCTCGCCAAGGTCGCCAGCCAGGAGGCCAAACCCGACGGGCTGCTGATAGTGCCACCCGACCGCGAGCTCGCCTTCCTGCACCCGCTGCCGGTGCGCCGACTCTGGGGGGTCGGCGCCAAGACGGCGGACAAACTCCGCACACATGGGGTCGAGACCGTCTCCGACGTCGCCGGACTCAGCGAGACAGCGTTGACGGCATTGCTCGGTCCGGCGATGGGCAGGCAGCTGTTCGGGTTGTCCCGCAACATCGACCGGCGCCGCGTCGTCACCGGGCACCGGCGGCGCTCGGTCGGGGCGCAACGGGCCTTGGGGAAAGCCGGCAGCGCGATGTCACCCGAGCAGGTCGACGCGGTCGTGGTGAACCTCGTGGACCGGATCACCCGCCGGATGCGCGCGGCGGGGCGCTCGGGGCGAACGGTTGTGCTCCGGTTGCGGTTCGACGACTTCGGCCGCGCCACGCGGTCACACACGTTGCCGCGGGCCACGGCATCCACCGGCGTGATCCTCGCTGCGGCAAGGACTCTGGTGAACCAGGCGGCGCCGGTCGTCAGTGAGCGGGGCCTGACACTGATCGGGTTCGCCGTGTGCAACATCGACCGCGAGGGCGCGGAACAGCTGGAGCTGCCCTTCGGAAACGGTTGTGACACGCACACGATCGACTCTGCGGTCGACCTTGTTCGCCAGCGCTACGGCAACGCGGCGCTCACCCGCGGGGTGCTGCTCGGCCGTGACGCAGGGTGGGAGATGCCGCACCTCCCGGATTGACACCTCAGCGCGCAGCCCACTCCAGTAGCGCATCGGCCGGCCACGTGTTGACGATGCGGTCGGCCGGCAGGCCGGCGTCGAGGGCCCGCTGGGCACCATAGCCCAGGAAATCCAACTGACCGGGTGCGTGCGAGTCGGTGTCGATGGAGAAGACACACCCGATGTCCATGGCCAGCTTCAACAGCCGGGTCGGAGGGTCGCGGCGTTCGGGCCGGGAGTTGATCTCCACCGCGGTGCCGTGGTCCCGGCACGCCGTGAAGACCTGCTCGGCGTCGAACTGCGACTCCGGGCGCATTCCACGACCTCCGGTCACGAGCCGCCCGGTGCAGTGGCCGAGTACGTCGGTGTGGGGATTGGCCACCGCCTTGAGCATGCGACGCGTCATCGCCGCCGCGTCCATCGCCAACTTGGAGTGCACGCTGGCGACCACCACGTCGAGACGCTCGAGCAGCGCGGGCTCTTGGTCGAGCGAGCCGTCCTCGAGGATGTCGACCTCGATGCCCGTCAGGATCCGCATCGGCGCGACGAGCTCTCGTACCTCGTCGATGACGTCGAGTTGCTCACGCAGCCGCTCGGCGGACAGTCCGTTGGCGATCCGCAGCCGTGGCGAGTGGTCGGTCAGCGCGCAGTACTCGTGGCCGAGATCGCGCGCGGCGAGCATCATCTCCTCGATGGGCGCCGAGCCGTCGGACCAGTTGGAATGCACGTGAAGGTCGCCGCGCAGGGCTGCCCGGAGCTCGCCACCGCCGAGATCTTCCGCCGACTCCTTGAGCTCGGCCAACACGTCGGGTTCACGCCCCGACCACGCCTGCGCGATGACGGCCGCGGTCTTGGGCCCGATCTTCGGCAGGCTCTGCCAGCTGTTCGACTTTCCGTGCGCGGCGCGCTGCTCGTCGGTGAGCGCCTCGACCACGTCGGCCGCGTTGCGGTAGGCCATCACGCGCCGGGAGTCCTCGCGCGCACGGTCCTTGTAGTAGGCGATCTGTCGCAGCGCGGTGACCGGATCCATGACTTCAGTGTGCCCCGGACCCGGCCCGCCGCGCGTCGATCAGTTGCCGCTGTTGTCGGGGGTGCCGCCCAGTGCTGCGCCGCAAGCCGCCGGATAGGTGGCTTCCGCGGGAACACCGGTGGCATTCATGACCTGGGCGATCTCTGACTCGCCGATCGGCGAATCCAGGTTGTACTGTCCGTTGCCGTCCACGTCGATCCCGTGCTCGACAACGGTCAGATCCGCCAGGTGGGCGATGGTGCCCTCAGGCAGTTGTTCGGCGGTCAGCGTCCGGTCATAGACCACCTGACCGGTGTCGTCGGCGACCGGGAACCTGTCCAGAGCCAGCGCGCTGTTCGAGTCGGTGGCGCCCTCGGTGGTCAGTGAGATGAAGATCGGTCCGTAGGCTGCGGATCCATCCACCGCCGAGAGCAAGCCGTCGCCGTTGCGGTCCTTGCTCACATCCTCCGCGGGTCCCGGGCACACGAAATCGCGCCCTTCGGCATTGCCGTGGATGTGCTGGGCATGAGGCTGGTTGGGAAGCATGCCGGACGCGTTGACCTGTACACGCAGACTGCCGTCCGGGTTGGGGGTCAGCGTGGCGGTGCCGGTTACGTCGGTGCCGTTGAGTGGAAGCAGCGGGATGACGGTGGGCACCGCCGGTGGTGGTGGCGGCTCCTGCGCCGTCGCGGTGCCGGCACCGGCCAGCGGGAGCGCCGCGGCCGCCGCCGCGGCGAAGATTGCCTTGGATCGCATTACTGTCCTCCTCATTCGGGTCGCTCCATCTCCAGATGGGTGCCACCCGGACTGCTACCCGGTGTGCCAGCTGGCAAACAGGGTCGAGGTCAGGCCGGGGGTCGCCAGTGCGGATCGCGGCCGGTCAACGCCACCACCCGGGTGAGCGCCGGGGCGTCATCAGCGACGGGCCGCGGTGCGTCGAACAGGCCTTCGACCGGGTCTTCGGCGAACGAGGCGACGTGCGGCAGGATCGCCGCGAGCAGTGCGGGCGGCACGTCATACGCCAGGCCGGCAGCACGCGCGAGATCCCACCCGTGGACGACCACTTCGGTGAGCGCGATCAAGCCGCAGACCTCAGCGGGGAAATCGATCCCGGCCGCCCGGGTCGTGCCGGTCCACGCCACCGGGACGGCCCACGCTGCGCCCAGCGCGGCGAGTCGGCCCGGATAGCTCGCCCGCCAGTCGGCGTCGAGTGCGGCATCGGGGGTCGGCCCGGTGTCGGTCAGCTCGCCGAACTGCTTGCCGGCCGCAGCGGTGAAGGCGAGGGTCAGTCCGCCGATGTGCGCGAGGAGCGCGGCGACGTCCATGTCGCGGCACGGCGTGGGATTGCCGAGCTGCGACTCGTCGAGAGCCTGCAGGAGGCCTGCGGTGGTGCGGCAGGCGGGGGTCATGTCGATCATGGCGGTACAGACCGGCCGGGGACGACGTTCTCATCGGTCTGCCAGCCGCCGCTTCTACAGTCGCAGGGGTGAGATTCGCTTTCAAGACATCCCCGCAGAACACCACCTGGCCGGACATGCTGGCGGTGTGGCAGGCCGCCGACGACATCGACGTGTTCGAGTCGGGCTGGACGTTCGATCACTTCTACCCGATCTTCTCCGATCCGACCGGTCCCTGCCTCGAAGGGTGGGTGACCCTGACCGCGCTGGCGCAGGCGACGACGCGGCTGCGGGTCGGGGTGCTCGTCACCGGAATCCATTACCGGCACCCTGCGGTGCTGGCCAACATGGCTTCGACGTTGGACATCGTGTCCGGCGGGCGCCTCGAACTCGGGATCGGCGCCGGTTGGAACGAGGAGGAGTCCGGCGCGTACGGCATCGCGCTGGGCACCGTCAAAGAGCGCTTCGACCGTTTCGAAGAGGCCTGCGAGGTGCTGACCGGGTTGCTGTCGCAGGAGACGACGAGCTTCGACGGCTCGTTCTACCGGCTCACCGAGGCGCGTAACGAACCCAAGGGCCCGCAGCGGCCTCGTCCGCCGATTTGCATCGGCGGCAACGGCGAGAAGCGCACATTGCGGATCACCGCCCGCTACGCCGACCACTGGAACTTCGTCGGAGGGCCGCCGGAGGAGTTCGCCCGTAAGCGCGAGGTGCTCGCCGCGCACTGCGCCGACGTCGGCCGTGACCCGAAGGACATCCTGTTGTCGGCTCATGTGCGGCTGAACCCGGAGCGCGATTACGACCGGGTCATCGAGGAGGCCGCAGCGCTCGGCGCCGAGGGACTGGATATGGCGATCGTGTACCTGCCGCCGCCGTACGATCCGGCAGTGCTGGAACCCCTGGCCCAGAAGATCCGGGAATCCGGCCTGGCCAGCAAAGATGGCTGACGGTCACGAAAATATAACGATGCGGCAAATAGCGGATCACCCGCCCCCCGAGCCCGCTCCGGGCCGGAGCGGGGTTCGCTAGATGCCGTAGCGAAGGAGCTCGTCGGCGGTGACCAACCGCTCGGCCTTCGCAGGAAATTCACGACTTTTGACGGGGTGACGGAACAATAACCAGGCAATTCGACCTACCCGCGACCGGGTAATCTGGTTGATGTACACGGTGACCACTCCTGCGGTGTGCAATAGCTGACCCGGGGAGCCACCTTACCGCAGCGCCCTCACCAAGTCATTAGATACCCAGGGGCTGGCAAACTCTCGGAAACACGCCGATTAATGATCGGATGTTTTTCGAGTGACGGAAGTGACGGATGTGACTCGATCCAGGCATCGATTCTCCCCTCGGATGCCGGCCACGCCGAGATTGTGCGGAGGGTCGTGCAGCGCTCTCAACCACGACCGCCCACGCAATCACGTTGCGAGAACTACCCGGCGCTCATCGGGCCTATCTGCTCTTCGCGCAAGCGCTCATCGCTGCGGGGCGGTGGTGGGCTTGATCGGCGCCGGCAGCGCCGTGTGGCCCACCAGGTAGCGGTCCACCGCGGCGGCCGCTGCGCGTCCCTCGGCGATGGCCCACACGATCAGCGACTGACCGCGGCCCATGTCGCCTGCCACGTACACCCCCGGCACCGACGTCGCGAACGCGTCGTCCCGGCTCACATTGCCGCGATCGGTGAACTCCACGCCCAGGTCGTTGAGCAAGCCCGGCCGCTCCGGACCGGTGAAGCCCATCGCCAGCAGGACGAGGTCGGCCTCCAGCACGAAGTCGGTGCCCTCGATCTTCTCGAACTTGCCGGCGTTCATCTTCACTTCGTGGGCCCGCAGGCCGGTCACGCGGCCGTTCTCGCCGATGAACTCCTCGGTGTTCACCGAGTAGACGCGGTCGCCGCCTTCCTCGTGCGCGGACGTCACGCGGTACATCAGCGGATAGGTCGGCCACGGAGTGGAGTCGGCGCGGCTCTCGGGCGGACGCGGCATGATCTCGAACTGATGCACGTGCGTGGCGCCCTGGCGATGCGCGGTGCCCAGGCAGTCGGCGCCGGTGTCGCCGCCGCCGATGATGACCACCTTCTTGCCCTTGGCGGTGATCGGCGGCTCGCCGTCGTCGCCCTTGACGTCATCGCCCGCGGCAAAGCGGTTGGCCCACGGCAGGTATTCCATCGCCTGGTGGATGCCCTCGAGGTCACGGCCGGGAATCGGCAGATCCCGGCGCGCGGTCGCGCCGCCGGCCAGCACCACCGCGTCGAACTCCTTGCGCAGCTGCTGCGCGGTGATGTCGACACCGACGTTGACCCCGGCACGGAACTCGGTGCCCTCGGCGCGCATCTGCTCCAGACGCCGGTCGACGTGACGCTTCTCCATCTTGAACTCGGGGATGCCGTACCGCAGCAGTCCGCCGATGCGATCGTCCCGCTCGAACACGGTGACCGTGTGCCCAGCGCGTGTGAGCTGCTGAGCAGCGGCCAACCCGGCCGGCCCGGAACCGACAACGGCAACGGTCTTGCCCGTCAACCGATCCGGCGGCAGTGGCACCACCCAGCCCTCGGCGAAGGCGTTGTCGATGATCTCGACCTCGATCTGCTTGATCGTGACCGGATCCTGATTGATGCCCAACACGCACGAGCCCTCACACGGCGCCGGACACAGCCGACCGGTGAACTCGGGGAAATTGTTGGTCGCGTGCAGCCGCTCGATGGCGTCGTGCCAACGGCCGGTGCGCACCTGGTCGTTCCACTCCGGGATCAGGTTGCCCAACGGACAACCGTTGTGACAGAACGGGATACCGCAATCCATACAGCGGGTGGCCTGCTCGGTGAGCGTGTCGTGGGAGAAGTCCTCGTAGACCTCTTTCCAGTCACGCAGCCGCAGATCCACGGGCCGCCGCTGCGGCGTCTCCCGATGCGTGTACTTGAGAAAACCGCGGGGATCAGGCACCGGCGGCCGCCATGATCGCTTCGTCGACATCTTTGCCGCTGCTCTGCGCGTCGGCGATCGCCTGCAACACCCGCTTGTAGTCGCGCGGCATCACCTTTGTGAAGTGCGCCATCTCGTTCTCCCAATCAGCCAGAATGCGTTGCCCCACCGCTGAATCGGTGGCATCAACATGGGCGGTGATCATGTCGTGGACGTACTCGGCGTCATCCGGCCCCAGGTCCTCGAGCAGCACCATCTCGGCGTTGAGGTTGTCGCCCAACGTGTTGTGCGGATCGTGGACGAAGGTGATACCGCCGGACATGCCCGCGGCGAAGTTGCGCCCGGTGGGCCCGAGGATGATCACCCGTCCGCCCGTCATGTACTCACAGCCGTGGTCACCGACGCCTTCGACCACCGCGTGCGCGCCGGAGTTGCGTACCGCGAACCGCTCGCCGACCTGACCGCGCAGGAACATCTGCCCCTCGGTGGCACCGAACAGAGCGACGTTGCCGGCGATGATGTTGTCCTCGGCGACATAGGTCGGCGGGGCGTCCTCCGGCGGACGCACCACGATGCGTCCACCTGAGAGGCCCTTGCCGACGTAGTCATTGGCGTCGCCGTACACCCGCAACGTGATGCCCTTGGGCAGGAACGCACCGAAGCTGTTGCCCGCCGAACCGTCGAACGTGATGTCGATGGTTCCGTCGGGAAGCCCTTGCCCGCCATAGGCCTTCGTCACCTCGTGGCCCAGCATGGTGCCCACGGTGCGGTTGACATTGGCGATCTTGGTCGAGAAGCGGACCGGTGAACCGCTGTCGAGCGCTTCCCGGCTCTGCACGATCAACTGCTGGTCCAGCGCCTTGTCCAGCCCGTGGTCCTGTCGCGAACTGCAGTACAGATCCTGGTTCATGAACGCCGACTCGGGTTCGTGCAGCACCGGCGCCAGGTCCAGCTTGTGCGCCTTCCAGTGCTCGGCGGCCTGAGTGGTGTCCAGCGAGCCTACCTGCCCCACCATCTCGTTGACGGTGCGGAAGCCCAACTGCGCCATCAGTTCCCGGACCTCTTCGGCGATGAACATGAAGAAGTTCTCGACGAACTCAGGCTTACCCATGAAGCGCTGACGCAGCACCGGATTCTGGGTGGCGACGCCGACCGGGCAGGTGTCGAGGTGGCAGACCCGCATCATGATGCAGCCGGACACCACCAGCGGCGCGGTCGCGAAGCCGAACTCCTCGGCACCGAGTAGGGCGCCGACGACGACGTCGCGGCCGGTCTTGAGCTGACCGTCGACCTGCACCACGATCCGGTCCCGAAGCCCGTTGAGCAGCAGTGTCTGCTGGGTTTCGGCCAGGCCGAGCTCCCAGGGTGCGCCAGCGTGCTTCATCGACGTCAGCGGGGTGGCGCCGGTGCCGCCGTCATGGCCGGAGATCAGCACCACGTCAGCGTGGGCCTTGGACACCCCGGCCGCGACCGTGCCGACTCCGTTCTCACTGACCAGCTTGACGTGGATACGTGCGGCCGGGTTGGCGTTCTTCAGATCGTGGATCAGCTGCGCCAGGTCCTCGATCGAGTAGATGTCGTGGTGCGGCGGTGGAGAGATCAAGCCCACGCCGGGCGTGGAGTGCCGCACCTCGGCCACCCACGGATAGACCTTGTGGCCCGGAAGTTGGCCGCCCTCACCCGGTTTGGCGCCTTGGGCCATCTTGATCTGGATGTCGGTGCAGTTGGTCAGGTAGTGGCTGGTCACCCCGAACCGGCCCGACGCGACCTGCTTGATGGCGCTGCGCCGCCAGTCGCCGTTCTCGTCAGGGTCGAATCGGGTGACGGATTCACCACCCTCACCGGAGTTCGACCGGCCACCGAGACGGTTCATCGCGATCGCCAGCGTCTCGTGCGCTTCGGCAGAGATGGAGCCGTAGCTCATCGCGCCCGTGGAGAACCTCTTGACGATCTCGCTGGCCGGTTCCACCTCGTCCAGGGGAACCGGTGGGCGCACCCCGTCGCGGAATTTCAGCAGGCCGCGCAGCGAGGCGATGCGCTCGCTCTGGTCGTCGACCAGGCGGGTGTACTCCTTGAAGACCTCGTACTGGCCCGTCCGGGTCGAATGCTGCAGTTTGAAGACGGTCTCGGGGTTGAACAGGTGATACTCGCCCTCGCGGCGCCACTGGTACTCGCCACCGACCTCGAGCTCGCGGTGCGCCCACTCGTCGGGCCGGTCGAGGTAGGCCAGCGAATGCCGGGCCGCGACGTCGTCGGCGATGTCGTCGAGATCGATCCCGCCCACCGGGCAGGCCAGGCCGGTGAAGTAGTCGTCCAGCAGAGGCTGGCTGATGCCGATCGCCTGGAAGAGCTGGGCACCGGTGTAGGAGGCGAGCGTCGAGATGCCCATCTTGGACATCACCTTCAGCACGCCCTTGCCGGCGGCCTTGACGTAGTTGGCCTTGGCCTGATCGCTGCTGATGCCGGTGATCACCCCGCGGTCGACCATGTCCTCGATGGACTCGAAGGCCATGTAGGGGTTGATCGCAGCCGCACCGAAGCCGACCAGGCAGGCCATGTGGTGCACCTCGCGGGCGTCACCGGCCTCGACGACCAGGCCCACCTTCGTCCTGGTGCGCTCACGCACCAGATGGTGGTGCACGGCCGACACCGACAGCAGCGACGGGATCGGCGCCATCTGCTCGTTGGATTCGCGGTCGGACAGCACGATGATGCGGGCACCCTCGCGGATGGCCGTCGACACCTTCGCGCGGACGTTGTCCAGCGCTTCCTTGAGCCCCTGACCGCCACGGTTGACCGGGTAGAGGCACCGGATCACCGCCGCGCGCATGCCGTGCTTGTGGCCGCGGATCTCGTGGTCGGGGTCGACGCAGATCAGCTTCGACAGCTCGGAATTGCGCAGGATCGGCTGCTGCAACACGATCTGCCGGCACGAGTCGGC